>DATFAY010000443.1:0-9217 GCA_035254085.1 Piscinibacter sp. | reverse complement strand
TGTAGTCGATGTAGCGCTTGCCTTCGGCGTCGACGATGGTCGAGCCCTGCGCGCCGGCGATGAAGCGCGGCGTGCCACCGACGGCGCGGAAGGCGCGCACGGGCGAATTGACGCCGCCCGGGATGACTTTCTGGGCGCGTGCGAACAAGCTGTCGTTGGTCATGATGTCGTTCAGTGGACTTGGCGGGTGCCGGGCGCGTCGCCCTCTTCCGGGCCGCTCTCCGGGCCGGCCTCGCCTTCCTCGCCGGGCGGCAGCGCCCAGAAGAAGCGATCGGGAATGACGTTGCCCATGCCCGGGCGGAAGCCCGCGTCGAGCGCCTGGTCGAGGAATGCCAGCGACTCCCCGACCGCCATGTGCAGCTCGCTGCCGGCTGCGAGCAAGGCGGCAAGTGCCGCCGACAGCGTGTCGCCGGCGCCGACGAAGCTCACCTCGAAGCGCTCGAACTTCTCGCCCGTGATGGCCCCTTGCGCAGAGGCGAGCACGTTGTCGAGGAACTGGTCGGGCAGCGGCACGCTCGTGACCAGCACGTGGCGCGCCCCGTGCTCGGCCGCCGCGACCGCCAGTTCGCGCGGCGAGGCCGGCCGGTCGGAGTCCCAGTCGGGCAGCAGGAAGTCGGTCAGCGTCTGGTGGCTGCCCACGAGCACCTCGGTCTGCGGCAGGACCAGTTCGCGGAAGGCATCGAGGTAGGCCTGCTGCTCGTCTTCCTCGACCCACGACAGGTTGGGCATGTACGCCACCAGCGGCACGTCGGGGTAGTCGGACAGGACCTCGGCCACCGCGCTCACGACTTCGGCCGAGCCGAGGTAGCCGACCTTCCAGGCCGCGATGGTGACGTCCTCGAGCACGCTGCGCGCCTGCTCGATCACGACCTCGGGCTCGATCGCGTGATGGTCGAACACCTCGGCGGTGTCTCGCATCACGATCGAGGTGACCACGGGCAGGGCGTGTGCACCCATCGCGGCGATGGTGGCCACGTCACCGGCCACGCCGCCGGCGCCGCTGGCATCGGTGGCGTTGAAGCTCATGACGCAGGCGGGCGCGGGCGCCTCCTGCAAGGGCTCGGTGCCGGTGTCGGTGGAAGGGGTGTCTGGAGTCATGGAAGCAAGGCCTGAAAAGAGGGCGCGACGGGGCCTGAAAAGGTGCCGGAAAAGTGATGCAGTGACTTCACGAAAAGTGTGAGGTATGTTGCGTAGGTGCCTACAAACCCTTGGCTTTTTGCCACTTCGCCTCGCTACAATTCGCCACCATTGTAGTGAAGCCTGACTAACAAAGTGACTGAACCACGAACCTGGATGTGCCTTATCTGCGGGTGGATTTATGACGAGGCCGCTGGGGATCCGGAGCATGGTATTGCACCGGGAACATCGTGGGACGCGGTGCCGATGAACTGGACTTGTCCGGAATGCGGCGCGCGCAAGGAAGACTTCGAGATGGTCGCGATATGACCCACCCCCGAAGCGCCTGCGCACCGGCACGGCCGGCTGCGCGGCGTCGGCTTGATGCGTGGGGTCGTGTACGGCAGTAGCTCGGCGCTACGTATGACTGAGGAGAACACTCGGTGAGCAATGAGAGCCCAGCGAACGCCGCGGGCGTGAAGGTGCTGGTCATCGACGACAGCAACACGATCCGCCGCAGCGCAGAGATCTTCCTGAAGCAAGGCGGTTACCAGGTGCTGTTGGCCGAAGACGGCTTCGATGCGCTGTCCAAGGTCAACGACCACGAGCCCGACCTCATCTTCTGCGACATCCTGATGCCGCGGCTTGACGGGTATCAGACCTGCGCGATCATCAAGCGCAATTCCAAGTTCGCCAACGTGCCGGTGATCATGCTGTCGTCCAAGGACGGCTTGTTCGACAAGGCGCGCGGCCGCATGGTCGGCTCGCAGGACTACCTGACCAAGCCCTTCACCAAAGACCAGTTGTTGCAGGCGGTGGAGCAGCATCGCCGCGCCGCGTGAATGATTCCACGAGAGTCCGCGCGTTGCGTGTCCATACGGTCCGAGTTAGCCCTCGCTTGCGCCCTGAACATGTGACACTCGCCGCCTGCGACGATTGAAGGACGAGACGACATGGCCATCAAGAACATCCTCCTGGTAGACGATTCCAAGACCGAGCTGCATTTCCTGTCCGACCTTCTCGAGAAGCGCGGCTACAAGGTGCGCACCGCGGAAAACGGCGAAGACGCGATGCGCCGCCTGGGCGAGGAGACGCCCGACCTGATCCTGATGGACGTCGTCATGCCCGGCCAGAACGGCTTCCAGCTGACGCGCGCCATCACCCGCGACCCGCGTTTCGTCAACGTGCCGGTGATCATGTGCACGAGCAAGAACCAGGAGACCGACAAGGTGTGGGGCATGCGCCAGGGCGCGCGCGACTACATCGTCAAGCCGGTCGACGCGGACGAACTGGTCAGCAAGATCAAGGCCTTCGACTGAAGCGTGCCGTATAGGCGCCATGGAAAACTGAGATGGCCAACAAGGAAGCACTGCGTGAACTCCAGAGTCGCCTGGCCGAACGGCTGCAGGCGGCGCGCACGCAGGAGCGCGGCAAGTCGTGGCTCGCGGTGGAGTGCAACACGCGCGGCTTCCTGTTCCCGCTGACGGAAGCGGGCGAGATCTTCCCGATGGCCCCGGTGCTGCCGGTGCCGCACGCGCACTCCTGGTTCCTGGGCGTGTCCAATCTGCGCGGTCACCTGCACGGGGTGGTGGACCTGGCCGCCTTCCTGGGCGTCAAGGGCGCCGATCCGTTGCGCGAGCAGTCCCGCCTGGTCGCCTTCAACGCATCGCTGGACATCAATTGCGCGCTGCTCGTCGATCGCCTGTCGGGCCTTCGCAGCGAGCAGCAGCTGAGCGCTGCCACGGACACCGCGAACGGCCCGCGGCCGGCCTTCGTCGGTGCACGCTACAAGGACGAGGGCGGCCGTGTGTGGCAGGAATTGAACCTGGCCGCGTTGGCGAACGACGAAGCGTTCCTGCGCATCGTCGGATGAAGCGACCGGACGAGACGGTCGAGCACAGACCCTGAAGGACGGCCGGCTCTCCCGGCCAGACACATCGGACAGAGCGAACGAGGACACTATGAGCTTCCTGAACAAGATCAAAGGTTGGGGTCAGGACCGCGCCGCGGAGGCGGAGGGATCGACTCATCAGGATGCGCCGTTCGACGACGCCTTCGCCGAACACGCCGAGCGCAACGAGCACGCCTCGGGGCGCGGCGACCTGCACCTGAGCGACGTGACGTCGACGCGGCCGATCGAGACCCAGACGCTGCAGCAGACGGTGGCGGCCGACTCGTCGATCATCACCGAGGCGGCGCCTTCCGAGATCGCGGACTTCAGCGAGACCCGCATCCAGGGCGGCGAGGCCGCCAACGAGGTGGGCAGCGGCCTGCCGCTGATCGGCAGCCGTCCGGTCGGGCAGCAGCAGAGCATCCTGATCGCGATGATCGGTGTCGGCCTGCTGGGCCTGGTGATCACCACGGCCGTGTCGCTGAACTCCGCCGGCAAGGGCGCCGCGCAGGTGGGCGCTTCCGGCCAGGCGCTGATGCAGTCGCAGCGGCTGGCGAAGTCGGTGTCGCAGGCGCTGATCGGCAGCCCGCAGGCCTTCCCCGAAGTGCGCGAGAGCACCGAGGTGCTGGCCAAGAACGTGCGCGGCCTGAAGAACGGCAACGAGACGCTGTCGGCCGCGCCGCGCGGCGTGCAGGAGTCGCTGGACCCGCTGCTGCCGCTGGTCGACCGCGCCGAGAAGAACGCCAACACCGTGATCGCGCAGCAGAAGATCCTGACGCAGGTCGGACAGGCGCTGCGCGCGATCAACCGCCAGTCGTCGGACCTGCTGGAAACCGCCGAGACGATCTCCTCGCTGAAGCTGCAGCAGGAAGCGTCGCCCGCCGAGCTTTCCGCGGTCGGCCAGTTGGTGATGCTGACGCAGCGCATCGGCAAGTCGGCCAACGAGTTCCTGACCATGGAAGGCGTGAGCCCCGAGGCGGTGTTCCTGCTGGGCAAGGACTTGAACTCGTTCCGCGAAATCGCCCAAGGCCTGGCCGACGGCAACCAGGAACTGCGCCTGCCGGGCACCAAGGACCCGCAGACCAAGGAACGCCTGCAAGCGCTGCTCAAGCAGTACGAAGAGACGCGCACGCAAGCCGGCGCGATCCTGGGCAACCTGCAGGGCCTGGTGTCCGCACGTGAAGCCCAGTCCGCCATCATTGCCGACAGCGAACCGCTGCGCAAAGGCCTGGAGACGGTCCAGGAGAAGCTCGGCGCACAGACCGGCTTCAGCAAGCTGAACCTCCTGGTGCTGGTGCTGTTCGCGGGCCTGGTGGCCGCGGGCGGCGGCGGCTTCCTGAAGCTGTATGTGCGCGACCAGGCGCAGCGCGCGGCGCTCGCCGAACAGCAGCGGCTCGAGGCCGAGCGCCAGGAGCAGGAAGCCAAGCGCGTGAACGACGCCAACCAGGCGGCCATTCTGCGATTGATGAACGAACTGCAGACGGTGGCCGAAGGCGACTTGACGCAGCAGGCCACGGTGACCGAAGACATCACGGGCGCCATCGCCGACTCGGTGAACTACACGGTGGAAGAGCTGCGCACGCTGGTGTCGCAGGTGCAAGGCACGGTGGGTCGCGTGACCGAAACGACGCAGCAGGTGGAAGCGACGTCGACCGAGCTGCTGGCCGCCTCCACCGAGCAGCTGCGCGAGATTCGCGACACCGGCGAGTCGGTGCTCCAGATGGCCGGCCGAATCAACGAGGTGTCCGCGCATGCGCAGGAGACGGCCCAGGTGGCGCGCCAATCGCTGGATGCCGCCGAGACCGGTCTGCGTGCGGTGCAGAACACCATCGGCGGCATGAACTCGATCCGCGACCAGATCCAGGAGACCTCCAAGCGGATCAAGCGGCTGGGCGAGTCGTCGCAGGAGATCGGCGAAATCACCGAGCTGATTTCCGACATTACCGAGCAGACCAACGTGCTGGCGCTGAACGCCGCCATCCAGGCGGCCTCCGCCGGTGAAGCGGGCCGGGGCTTCTCGGTGGTGGCGGAAGAAGTGCAGCGGCTGGCCGAACGCTCCGGCGACGCCACGCGGCAGATCGCGGCCCTGGTGAAGACCATTCAGACCGACACGCAGGATGCGGTGGCGGCCATGGAACGTTCGACGCAGGGTGTGGTGGAAGGAACGAAGCTGACCGACGCGGCCGGCTCCGCACTGGGCGACATCGACCGCGTGTCACGCCAGCTCGCCGACCTGATCGCGCAGATTTCCAGCCAGGCCTTGCAGGAAGCGCAGTCCGCCAACGTGGTGGCCGCCAACATCCAGCACATCTTCGCGGTGACGGAGCAGACCGGTGAAGGTACGCGCTCGACCGCACAGATGGTGCGCGAGTTGTCCAAGACCGCTGAAGAACTGAAGCAGTCGGTGGCGCGGTTCAAGATCGACTGACCGGCCCCACGGGGCGGGCGCGAGCACTCGACCGCCGCGCGACTGCCCGCGCCGCCACCGCCTACCTGAACACCAAGGGCATCGATGGAAAGCTCCCGCAACACCGAAGCGACCGGCGAAATCAAGGACGACCTCAGCGCCCTCGCGTGGGTCCAGGAGGAACTGCGCCGTTCTCTCGATGCCGCGCACAAGGCACTGCGCCGCTTCGTCAAGGAAGCGGAGGCCCTCACGGGCTCCGACGTCGATGCCGTCGATCCGTCGGTGCTGCGCACCGCGCGCGCGCAGATCCACCAGGGCGTGGGTGCGCTCGAACTCGTCGGCCTGCCTGCCGCGGCCACCGTGCTGCGCGCCTGCGAGGCCGCGGTGCAGCGCTTCGTCGCCAAGCCCCACAGGCTGACCAGCCACGTCGTCGACGATCTCGAGCACGCGTCGTTCGCGCTGCTCGACTACCTGGCCCGCATGCTGTCCGGCAAAGTGGTCTCGCCGCTGGCGATGTTCCCGCAATACCGTGCGGTGCAAGAAGCCGCGGGCGCCGACCGGGTGCATCCTGCCGACCTGTGGGCGGTCGACTGGCGCTGGCGCGACCTGCCGGCCGGTGGCACCCAGGTGCAGCCGCGCCAGCCGGACAACGCCACGCGCAGCGCCATGGAGCAGCAGATGCTGGTCCTGATGCGCGGCCATAATGCCGCCGCCGCGTCGGCCATGAGCGACCTGTGCGAAGGGCTCGCCGCCGGCGCCCAGCAGGGTCAGGCGGCGACGCTGTGGAAGCTGGCCGCCGCGATGTTCGAGGCACAGGCGCAGGACCTGTTGCGGCCCGACGTGTTCACCAAGCGGGTCGCCTCGCGGCTGCTCGCGCAGCTTCGCATCGTCGAGCGCGGCGAGGGCGATGTCTCCGAGCGCCTCGCCCAGGACCTGCTCTTCTTCTGCGCCCAGTCCCAGTCGCCCGGCGACGGACGCAAGGCGCCCCGCCTGGCCGCCGTGCGCCAGGCCTACGGGCTCGCGCATCACACCCCGGTGGACTACGCGGTCAGCAGCCTGGGCAAGTTCGATCCCGCCTGGATCGTGCAGGCGCGCAAGCGCGTGGCCGCCGCCAAGGAATCGTGGTCGGCCGTGGCCGGCGGCGAGATGCACCGCATGAGCGGGCTGAGCGAGCAGTTCTCGCTGGTGGGCGATTCGCTCAAGCGCCTGTTCCCGCAAGGCGAGGCGATGGCCAACGAGCTGGCGCAGGCGGTCGCGATGACGCAGGCCAGCGCCAGTGCCCCGAGCGCCGCGCTCGCGATGGAAGTCGCCACCAGTTTGCTGTACGTCGAGGCTGCGCTCGAGGATTCCGACTTCGACCACGTCGAGCAGGGCGAGCGCGTGCGCCGCATGGCCGAGCGCATCGCTGCGGTGCGCCAGGGGGCCGCGCCCGAGCCGCTCGAAGGCTGGATGGAAGACCTGTACCGCCGCGTCTCCGATCGCCAGACGATGGGCAGCGTGGTGCAGGAGCTGCGCGCCTCCCTGTCCGAAGCGGAAAAGCTGATCGACCAGTTCTTCCGCAACCCAGCCGACCGCAACGTGCTGATCCCCGTGCCCAACCAGCTGGCCGCGATGCGCGGCGTGCTGTCGGTGCTCGGCATGGACCAGGCCGCGACGGCGCTGCTGCGCATGCGCGATGACGTCGACGGTTTGATCTCGACCGAGGTCGATTCCGAGCGCGTCAAGCAGACGGGCCTGTTCGATCGCCTCGCGGGCAACCTCGGCGCGCTCGGCTTCCTGATCGACATGCTCAGCGTGCAGCCGCAGATGGCGAAATCGCTGTTCACCTACGACGCCGCCGACGGCACGCTCAGCCCGGTGATGGGTCGCAGCGAGCAGCGTGAAAGCGCCCACACGGCGCCGGCCGCCGCAGGGGTCGAGCCGCGCCTGATCGAACAAGCGCAGATGCTCGCCTTCAGCGCGGTGCGCGAGGACGTCCCGGTGGAGGCCGTGTCGCGCGAGCTCGAGCGCCTGTCGCAGGAGGCTCAGGCCGCCGACCAGCACTCGCTCGCCGCCACCGTGTCGCATGCGCGCGAAGCGCTCGAGCAGGCGCGCGGCGACGCCGACGACATCGCGTCGGTGCGCGGCCAGCTGTCGGAGGCGCTGGTCGACTTCGTCAATACCGCCTCGGGTCCCATTCCCCTGGACATGGCGCCTGTCGCCGCGCCGGCGGCCGCACCGGCCCCGGCGGCCGGCACGAGCACCGACCTCGCCGAAGACGACGAGATGCGCGAGATCTTCCTGGAGGAAGCGCGCGAGGTCGTGCAGACCGCCAACGCCGCCTGCGCCGACCTGGCCGGCGCGCCCAGCGATCTCGGCCAGCTGACCACCGTGCGGCGTGCCTTCCATACGCTCAAGGGCAGCTCGCGCATGGTCGGCCTCAAGGCCTTCGGCGACGCCGCCTGGGCCTGCGAGCAGCTCTACAACACCCGCCTGGCCGACCAGCAGCCGGCCGACGACGCGCTGCTCGACTTCACGCGCTGGTCGCTCGAGTACCTGGGCGGCTGGGTCGAGGACATCGCCGCCCGACGCGACGGCGGCCGGCAAGCCAAGGTCGTCGAGGCCAAGGCGCTGGCACTGCGCGAACCCGCGGCGGCGCCCTCGGCCGAGGCGCCGTTGCCCGAGCCCGAGGTGATCATCGAGCCGCAGGCCATGCCCGAGCTGCCGCAGTTCGAGGAACCCGCTGCCGCGGCGCCGGTGCCGGCCTTCGAGCCGATCTCGCTCGCGCTGCCGACGGACCTGCCCAGCGCGCTGGACCTCGAACTCAAGCCGGCTGCCGCGCCGTCGCAGCCCGCGCCCGCTGCCCAGCCGGCGCATGAACTCTCGTTCGAGCTGGACCTGTCCAGCTTCGATGCCGCAAGCGAACCGGTGCCGGCCGCCGCCGGGCTCACGCCGACCGCCATTCCGGTGCCTGCGCCCCAGCCGATGGTCGAGAGCGCCGAGGTGGTCGAGCCGATGGATCTCATCGACATCGACCTCGGCGACGCCACCTTCTCGGCCGCCGCGCCGCTGATCGATCTGCCGTCTGCGGCACCCGCCGCGCCGGCCCCGAGTGCGCCCGCCGAGGACGATCAGGTCAAGATCGTCGGCCCGCTGCGCATCGGCATTCCGCTGTTCAACATCTTCCTCAACGAAGCCGACGAACTGTCGCGCCGCCTCACCACCGAAGTCGCCGAATGGGCGATGGAGCTGCACCGCCCGGTCGGCGAGACGGCGATCGCGCTGGCCCATTCGCTGGCGGGCAGCTCGGCCACGGTCGGCTTCTCCGACCTGTCGCAGCTGTCGCGCACGCTCGAGCACGCCTTGATGCGCACCGAGACCATCGGCCGGGGCACCGAGGAAGAGGCACGCCTGTTCGTCGCCACGGCCGAGGAAATCCGCCGGCTGCTGCACCAGTTCGCCGCCGGCTTCCTCAAGGAGCCGTCGCCCGAACTCCTGCACCAGCTCGCCGACCACGAAGTGAGCTCGGCGCGCCGGCTCGATGCGATCACGGCCGAGGCCGAGGTCGCCGCCGAAACGGCACCCGAGACGCCCGAGCCGATCCAGCCGGCTGCGCCGATCGTCGAAACCCCTGCCGCGGTCGAAGCGCCCGCGGCGGTGGCGCCGGTGGACATCGCGGCGGTGCACCCCTTGCCCGGCGGATTCGTCGACAGCGGCTTCGGCCAGCCCGACAGCCGCTTCGGCGCGCTGGGCGTGGCCGAATTCAAGCCGCTGTCGGCCCTGCCGGCCGGGGCGCATCACGTCGATGCGGCACGCGAAAGCGA
>DATFAY010000442.1:0-9227 GCA_035254085.1 Piscinibacter sp. | reverse complement strand
GCGAGGCGATCGTCGGCCTGCTTCAGGGCCGCGACCAGCGGCTCCGCGCTGCCGGTGATCGCCGTCTGCTGCATCGCCACGCGAAGGCTCGCGTCGATGTCGACCAGGACGTTCTCGTCACGCGAGCGCGACAGCGACTGGATCAGCTCCTCGAGCTGGCCGCGCTGCAGCGCGGCCTCGGCCACCCTCGCCTCGACCAGCGCGACCTTGGCCGCCGTCTCGCGCGCCGTCTCCTGGGCCTGCTTGGCGACCATGCGGGCCTCCACCGCCTGGCCCTGGCTGTCTTGCTGTCGCCGCACGAGTTCGCGCTCGAGCAGGGCCACCCGCTGCTGCGCGTTCCAGGCCACGGCGGCCGCGGCGACGCCGAGCAGCAGGAGGATCGCCGCGCCGATCCAGAACCCGCGCGGCGACACCGGCAGGCGCTGGCCCGCGCCGGCGCTCGCCGGGGCGGCGGAGGAAGCGTTGGCGGGAAGGACTTCGATCGGGGGTTCGCTCACGATGCGAACGATTGTATGCAGGCCACCACCGCATCGAGGGTGGGCCGCGTCTCGCGGATGACGCCGAAACCACAATCGCGCGCCCGCTGCGCAATGCGTGGGTGCGTGGCCATGGCGCATGCACCCGCCCAAGACACGTCGGGCCATGCCTGTGCCAGGTGATCGATCGCCTCGGAGCTGCTGAAGAACCAGAGATGCTCGGCAGGCTGCGCGATCGCCGCCTGCACGAGCGCCAGCGACTCGCCCTCGAAGCGCGCCGCCGCGCGCCGGTAGGCCGCGACGAACCGGACCGATGCGCCCTGCGCGCGCAGCGTGTCGGCCAGCCAGTCGCGACCGCCGTCGCCGCGCACGATGAGCACCGCCGCGCCCTGCCATGCGCGCCGGCGGGCCAGCTCGTGCCACAGCGCTTCCGAGTCGAACTGCGCGGAATCGGCGGCAGGCTCGACGATGCACGCCGGCGGCACCTCATGGCGCTTCAGGCACTCGCTGGTGCCCGGGCCCACCGATGCGGCCAGCACGCCCGCGGGCCATGCGCCGTGACCGGACTCGGGCCGCAGGGCGAAGAACTGTTCGGCGGCGTTCGGGCTCACGAAGACCACCAGCTGTTGCTGGCCGAGACCGTGCCAGGCCTCGCGCACC
This sequence comes from Piscinibacter sp., assembly GCA_035254085.1. GTDB lineage: Bacteria > Pseudomonadota > Gammaproteobacteria > Burkholderiales > Burkholderiaceae_C > Albitalea. The sequence goes on along the minus strand of DATFAY010000442.1, from coordinate 8,091 downwards.
GCCTCGGTGTCGTCAGGGGCGACGATGTCGATCAGCGGCAGGGCCACCGCGTCGATGCCGCGCTGCGCCAGCGACTGCACCCACGCGGCGGCCTGCACGGCCGGGCGGGTGACGATGACTCGCATGGGTGCTATGCGGCAGCCGACAGGTAATCGCCGGCGCCCTGCGCGCGCAGTTGCGCGGCGGCGCGCTCGCCGAGTTGCCGCGCCGCGGCGACGTCGCGCACCGCGGCCTCGACGGCCGTGTGCAGCAGCGGCGCGTCCACGCGCTCGGGATGGCCCAGCACCGCGCGCAACGAGAGCAGGTCCCCCTGCCATTGCGCGAAGGCGGCCAGCGGCATGCTGCAGCTGCCGCCCAGCGAGCGCGACACCGCGCGCTCGGCGTGCACCGCCAGCGCGGTCGGCAAGTGCGTCAGCGTGCCCAACGTGTCGAGCAGCTCGTGCGCGTCCGCGCGCGTCTCCAGCCCGAGGGCGCCCTGCCCGGCGCACGGCAGCATCTGCTGCGGCTCGAAGACCGCGCGGATGCGCGACGCGAGGCCGAGGCGCTTCAGGCCCGCGGCCGCGAGCACGATCGCGTCGTGCTGGCCTTCGTCGAGCTTGCGCAGGCGGGTGTCGAGGTTGCCGCGCAAGGGCTCGATCTGCAGGTCCGGCCGCAGCGCGCGCAGCTGCACGACCCGGCGCAGGCTGGAGGTGCCCACGCGGGCGCCCTGCGGCAACTCCTCGAAGGCGGCGAAGCGATTGGAGATGAACGCGTCGCGCGGGTCCTCGCGCTCGAGCACCGCGGCCAGCTCGAAGCCGGGCGGCAGGTCCATCGGCACGTCCTTGAGCGAATGCACCGCGAGGTTCGCGCGCCCTTCCTCGAGCGCGGTCTCGAGCTCCTTCACGAACAGGCCCTTGCCGCCGACCTTGGACAGCGTCCGATCGAGGATCTGGTCGCCGCGGGTCGTCATGCCGAGCAGCTCGACCTCGGCGCCGAAGCGCTCGGCGAGCAGGTCGCGCACGTGTTCTGCCTGCCACATCGCGAGGCGACTCTCACGGGTGGCGATGATGATGCGTTGCGTCATCCGGGCATGCTAGCAGCGCGCCGCGCCGGCCGGCCCGCCACCCTTGCGCCAGCGCAAAGTAACCGACGCCTGGCGGTGCCCGTAAAATCGCGTAATCAAATTACATCCACCGCGGACTCCACCATGGCCCGAGCCCACCCTGCCCCCGACGCCGCCGAGAAGAACCGCCCGCTGGTGGAGGACATCCGCCTGCTCGGCCGCATCCTCGGCGACGTGATCCGCGAGCAGGAGGGCAAGGACGCCTTCGATCTGGTCGAGCGGGTGCGCAAGCTCTCGGTAGCGTACCGGCTCAAGAGCGATGCGCAGGCCGGCCGCGCGCTGGACCGCCTGCTGAAGAACCTCAGCGGCGACCAGACGGTGAGCGTGATCCGCGCCTTCAGCTATTTCTCGCACCTGGCCAACATCGCCGAGGACCGCCACCACGTGCGCCGGCGCGACCACCACGAGCGCCAGGGCCACCTGCAGGAGGGGTCGCTCGCGATGACGCTCGAGCGCCTGGGCGACGCCGGCATCCGCGCCGCGGACATCGCCCGCACGCTCGCGCACGCCCACATCTCGCCGGTGCTGACCGCGCACCCGACCGAAGTGCAGCGCAAGAGCATCCTCGACGCCGAGCGCGCCATCGCCGAGCTCGTCGAGCAGCGCGAGACGCTGCCCACCGAGCGCGACCGCGCCGAGAACGAGGCGCTGATCCGCTCGCGCGTCACGCAGCTGTGGCAAACGCGCATGCTGCGCACCGCCAAGCTCACCGTGGCCGACGAGATCGAGAACGCGCTGTCGTACTACCACGCGACCTTCCTGCGCCAGATCCCCCGCCTCTACCGCGAGGTGGAACGCGCCCTGCCCGGGCACGAGATCGCGAGCTTCTTTCGCATGGGCAACTGGATCGGCGGCGACCGCGACGGCAACCCCTTCGTCACCGCCGACACGCTGCGCATGGCGCTGGCGCGGCAGAGCGAAACCGCGCTGCGCTTTTACCTGACCGAGGTGCACGAGCTGGGCGCGGAGCTGTCGATCTCGGCGATGCTCTCGCCGGTGACGCCCCAGATGCAGGCGCTGGCCGAGGCCTCGCCGGACCACAACCCGCATCGCGAGGACGAGCCGTACCGGCGCGCGCTCATCGGCATCTATGCGCGCCTGGCAGCCACGCTGCACGAGCTCACCGGCACCGAGGCGCTGCGCCACGCGGTCGCGCCGCAGAACGCCTATCGCTCGTCCGCCGAGTTCCTCGCCGACTTGCGCGTGATCGAGGCCTCGCTGCTGTCGCACCACGCCGACGCGCTGATCAACCCGCGGCTGCGCCCGCTGATGCGCGCGGTGCAGGTCTTCGGTTTCCACCTCGCCACGGTGGACCTGCGCCAGAGCTCGGACAAGCATGAAGCGGTGGTCGCCGAGCTGCTGCAGGTGGCGCGCATCGAGCCCGACTACGCCGCGCTGGCCGAGCCGCAGCGGCGCGAGCTGCTGCTGCGCCTGCTCAACGACGCCCGCCCGCTGCGGGTGCTCGCCGCCGAGTACAGCGAGCACGCGCGCAGCGAGCTCGCCATCTTCGAGACGGCGCGCGCGATGCTGCAGCGCTACGGCGGTGCGGCCCTGCGCCACTACATCATCTCCCACACCGAGGCGGTGAGCGACCTGCTCGAGGTGCTGCTGCTGCTCAAGGAGTCGGGCATCCTGCGCGGCACGCTCGACGACCATGCCGAGACGGACCTGATCGTCTCGCCGCTGTTCGAGACCATCGGCGACCTGCGCAATGCCGCGCCGATCATGCGCGAGTTCTACGCGCTGCCCGGCGTCACCGAGATGATGAAGCGCTCCGGCGGCGAGCAGGACATCATGCTGGGCTACAGCGACAGCAACAAGGACGGCGGCAGCTTCACCAGCAACTGGGAGCTCTACCGCACCGAGATCGCGCTGGTGGAGCTGTTCGGCGCGCTCGGGCGCGAGCACGGCCTGACGCTGCGCCTGTTCCATGGCCGCGGCGGCACGGTAGGGCGCGGCGGCGGACCGAGCTACCAGGCGATCCTGGCGCAGCCGCCGGGCACGGTGAACGGCCAGATCCGCCTGACCGAGCAGGGCGAGGTGATCGCGTCCAAGTACGCCCATCCCGAGATCGGCCGGCGCAACCTCGAGACCCTGGTGGCCGCGACGCTGGAGGCGACGTTGCTGCATCCGACCAAGAGCGCGCCCAAGAGCTTCCTCGAGGCCGCGGCCGCCATCAGCGACGCGAGCTACGCGGCCTACCGCAAGCTCGTCTACGAGACGCCCGGCTTCACCGATTACTTCTTCAGCGCCACGCCGATCCGCGAGATCGCCGAGCTCAACATCGGCTCGCGTCCGGCATCGCGCAAGGCCACGCGCGCCATCGAGGACCTGCGCGCCATTCCCTGGGGCTTCAGCTGGGGCCAGTGCCGCGTGGCGCTGCCAGGCTGGTGCGGCTTCGGCTCGGCGATCGACCAGTACCTGGCCGACGCCAGGACGCGCAAAGAGCGGCTCGCGCTGCTGCAGCGCATGCACCGGCAGTGGCCCTTCTTTCGCGCGCTCATGTCCAACCTCGACATGGTGATCGCCAAGAGCGACCTCGCGATCGCGCAGCGCTACGTCGAGCTGGTCGAGGACAAGCGGCTGGGCCGGCGCATCTTCGCGCTGATCAAGGCGGAATGGCAGCGCACCGACGCGGCGCTCTCGCTCATCACGGGCGAGAAGCGGCGGCTCGAGTCGAACCCCTCGCTCGCGCGCTCGATCGAGCACCGCTTCCCCTACCTCGACCCGCTCAATCACCTGCAGGTCGAGCTGATGCGCCGCTACCGCGAGCGGCGCGAAGGCGACCCCGGCATGGAGCGCGTGCAGCGCGGCATCCACATCTCGATCAACGGGGTGGCGGCGGGATTGCGCAACACCGGGTGAGCAGCGGTACCAGGCCGCGGCACGGTCTCAGTGATAGTCGTCTTCGCGCTGATGGCGAATGGCCGCGATGACCACGTCCGTCGGATCGACGATCTCGAAGAGAGCGACGTAGCCCGAGGCGCCGAACGGGATGATGAGTTCGCGAAGAAAGGGACTGTCACCGGCCTTGCGGCAGGTGAAGGGCGATGTCCTCAAGGTCGCGATGCCCGCCTGGATCGCGGCGATCACCTGTTCAGCCACCGTCAGGTCGCCGGCGGCGCGCGTCAGTTCCCGCTCGAGGACGAAGTCGAACAGGCGTTCCAGATCGTCTTCCGCTTCGCGGGTCAGGCGAACACGAAAGCTCACCGCCGGCCGGCCGGCTTGGGCGCACGGGCGGCCGCCAACTTGCGCTGCAGCCGTTCCACGACCACCTCGGCATCGACGTAGCCCCCCGTGCGGCGCGCCTCATCGAGAGAGCGCAGGCCCCTGGCGATGAACTCGGCCTGGTTGCGCCGCCGCTGCACGCTCGCCCGCACCGACGCCTCCACGAACTCCGACACGGTTTCACCGTCCGCCAGAAGCGATTCCACTTCGGCGCGCAACTCCGGCTCGACCCGGACGGAGGGGATGGTGGCGGTCTTCATCGATACAGTGTATCGCAATTGCACTACAACCCCGCCGCCACGAGCGCCTCGCGCACCGCGGTGGCCTGGCGCCTCGAGACCACTAGCCATTCGTCGACCGGGGCGACGCGCACGGCCCAGCTTTCGCCGCCTTCCTCGTCGCCGCCCGCGATGACGCGGCGTTCGAGCGCGCGCACCGCGCGCTTGGCGACCAGCGCGTTGCGGTGCACGCGGATGAAGCGCTCGCCCAGGCGGTGCTCGAGGTCGCTCAGGGCATCGTCGAGCACGTAGGTGTGCTGCGCGGTGCGCAAGGTGACGTACTTCAGTTCGGCCTTGAGGTAGAGAACCTCCGAGACCGGCACGCGCACCACCCGGCCGCGGTCGCTCACCACCACCACGGGCTCGGCGTCCGCCGGCGCTGGCGGCGCCGGCTGGACCGCTGCGAGGCGCTGCGCCACGCGCTGCAGCGCGGCGTGCAGGCGCTCGCGCCGGACCGGCTTGGTGAGGTAGTCCACCGCCTCCACCTCGAAGGCGCTCAACGCGTGTTCCGCATGCGCGGTGACGAACACCACCGCCGGCCGCTGCGGCAGGCGCAGCAGTTCGGCGGCGAGCTGGGTGCCGTCGCGTCCGGGCATGTGGATGTCCAGCAGCAGCAGGTCGCAGCTTTGCGACTGCAGCCACACCAGGGCCTGCGTCGCGTTGGCGGCCTCGCCCACGACCGTCGCCTGCGGCTGCTCGCACTCCTCGACCAGGCTGCGCAGGCGCATGCGCGCCAGCTCTTCGTCGTCCACCAGCAGCACGCGCAAGGTCTCGCTCATGTCATTCCTCCGGCCGCCTCGAAGCCCCGCACGCGAGCGCCTGCACGCGGCGAGGCCTCACAGGGGCACCACGATCTGCACACGAAACACCTTCCCGTCGAGCCGCGTGTCGAACTGCGCCGCCACGTCGTGCATCAGGCGCACCCGCTCGCGCACGTTGCGCAGCGCGATGCCGCTGCCGGGCTGCGACGGCTCGGCGGGCACGGTGTTGGCGATGGACACGATGGCGCGCCCCAGCTTGACCCGGGTGCGCACCCGGATGATGCCGCCGGCCGGCGCCGGCTCGACGCCGTGGCGCACCGCGTTCTCCACCAGCGGCTGCAGGATCAGCGGCGGCACGCGCGCCGTGCCTGCATCGGGGTCGAGCTCCCAGCTCACCTGCAGCCGCTCGCCGAAGCGGATCTGCTCGATGGCGAGGTAGCGGCGCGCGAGCTCGATCTCGTCGGACAGCGTCACCGCCTCGCCGTTGTCGGCCAGCGCGACGCGAAACAGCTCGGCCAGGTCTTCGAGCACGCCCTCGGCGCGCCCCGGGTCCAGCCGCACCAGGCTGAGCGCGGTGTTGAGCGTGTTGAACAGGAAGTGCGGCCGGATGCGCGATTGCAGCTCGGCCAGCTTGGCGGTCGTCTCGGCCGGGAAGCGGGCCTGCGCGCGCAGGCGCAGCCACTGGAAGATCACTGCCGCCATCGAGGCGCCGGCCAGCGCCGGTGCCCACCAGCGCCGCAGGTCGAAGGGGTCGAGGCGCGTCATCGCGCCCAGCGTCCAGCCGAACACCGCGCACGCCGCGCCGAGAACGATCACGGCAAGCCACTGCCCGGCGAGCGGCCAGCGGCCCAGCGTGTGCTTGAGCAGGCAGGCCACCAGCAGCCAGGCGAGGACGGCCGGCAGCGCCACCGCCATGCCGACGGCCAGCAGCGCCAGCCAGACGGCCCAGCTGCCGGCCGCGAAGGCCATGCCGACGGCAACGACCGCGTTGACGAACAGCACTGCGCGCAGCACCACGCCGACATGGCACACGTCGAACACCGCGGTGGTGAACCCGGCGGCGGGCTGCCCGGGCAACGCCGGCTCGAGCAGGGTGCTGCCGAAGCTGGTGCTGCCGAACACGCTGGCGCCCGGCTGCGGCCATTGGCTCATCGGGCGGCTGCCGGTGGGCGCGAAGCCCGAGTCGGCATCTGAGGGCGGGAGACGCTGGGTCATCGGAAGCGGTGGGTCCTGCGGTTCGGTATTCGCCCCAGACATCGGGGAAGGCCGCTCGATAGAATCGCGGCGCACCTCCCGCATTGTCCTCAACTTGCGCCCTGCCGCCAGCGCGGCGCGACGCCGCCATCCAATGTCCGCCAATCAACTCGACAAGAAGTCACAGGCCTGGTCCGCGCTGTTCTCGGAGCCGATGAGCGAGCTGGTCAAGCGCTACACCTCCAGCGTGGGCTTCGACCGCCGCATGTGGAAGGCCGACATCGCCGGGTCGCTCGCGCACGCCGAGATGCTCGCGGTGCAGGGCGTGATCGACACCACCGACCTGGAGGCGATCCGCCGCGGCATGGCGCAGATCACCGAGGAGATCGAGTCCGGCCGCTTCGAGTGGAAGCTCGACCTGGAGGACGTTCACCTCAACATCGAGGCGCGCCTCACGCAACTGGTGGGCGACGCCGGCAAGCGGCTGCACACCGGCCGCTCGCGCAACGACCAGGTCGCCACCGACGTGCGGCTGTGGCTGCGCGACGAGATCGACGCGCTCGCGCCGCTGCTGCGCGAGATGCAGCGCGCGCTGGTGGGCGTGGCCGAGCAGCAGGTCGACACCGTGATGCCCGGCTTCACCCACATGCAGGTGGCGCAGCCGGTGAGCTTCGCGCACCACCTGCTCGCGTACGTCGAGATGTTCGCGCGCGACGAGGAGCGGCTCGCCGACGTGCGAAAGCGGGTGAACCATCTGCCGCTGGGCGCCGCGGCGCTGGCCGGCACCAGCTACCCGCTGGACCGCGAGCGCGTGGCCAAGAGCCTGGGCTTCGATGCCGTGTGCCAGAACAGCCTCGACGCGGTGAGCGATCGCGACTTCGCGATCGAGTTCACCGCGTTCGCGAGCATCGCGATGATGCACGTGTCGCGCCTGGCCGAGGAGATCGTGCTGTGGATGAGCCAGAACTTCGGCTTCATCGACCTGGCCGACCGCTACTGCACCGGCTCGTCGATCATGCCGCAAAAGCGCAACCCGGACGTCGCCGAACTGGCGCGCGGCAAGAGCGCGCGCGTGGTCGGCCACCTGATGGGCCTCATCACGCTGATGAAGGGCCAGCCGCTCACCTACAACAAGGACAACCAGGAGGACAAGGAGCCGTTGTTCGACACCGTCGACACCCTGCGCGACACCTTGCGGATCATGGCCGAGATGGTGGGCGGCATCAGCGTCAAGAAGCCGGCCATGGAAGCCGCTGCGCGCCGCGGCTACGCCACCGCGACCGACCTGGCCGACTACCTGGTGAAGAAGGGGCTGCCGTTTCGCGATGCGCACGAAGTGGTTGCGCACGCGGTGAAGCAGGCGATCGGCCAAGGCCTGGACCTGAGCGAACTGCCGCTGCCTGTGCTGCAGGGCTTCCATGCTGCCATCGAGGCCGACGTCTTCGAGGTGCTGACCCTGCGCGGTTCGCTGGAGGCGCGCAACGTGCTGGGCGGCACGGCGCCCGATCAGGTTCGCGCCCAGCTCGCG
>DATFAY010000441.1:0-11127 GCA_035254085.1 Piscinibacter sp. | reverse complement strand
AGTCCCGAAAGGATTTCCTTGCGCTTTTGCTGGTATTCGTCCTCGGTGATCGCGCCCTGGTCGCGCAAGGACTTGAGGCCCTTCAAACGCTGGGCCTGCTCCTCGTAGAACGCCGCGTCGCGCGGACGTGCGGCGGCGGGTGCGGCAGGCGCCGGCGCAGGCGCGGCTGCCGGTGCGGCTGCGGGCGCAGCGACCTGCAGCGGGATGGGCGCCGCCACGGGTGCGGCCAGCGGCGCGACAGCGGGCTTGGCCGCCGCGGCGATCGGGATCGCCAGCCAATCGCCGCGCCGCGTGGCGGCCGACGGCGTTTCCAGCGTGACGCCGCTCGCGCGGGCACGGGTGCCGAAGTCGAACTGCGGCGTGATATGCGAGCCGATGTAGGCGTTGACAAAGTCGAGGCGCGCGTCATGGACGATCACGTTCAGGCTGCCGCCTTGCGCAAAGATGCGGGCCGTGAGGCCCAGCGGCGCGGCGAAGACGCTCTCGCCGCGGCGTGACGTGCTCAGCAGGAGCACGTCGTCGCCCGGCCCGGCCACCGACAGGGCCTGCGACAGCGGCTCGACGAGATCGTTGAGTTCGTCGGTCGCAAAGAGCGGCTGCGGCTGCCCCTTGACCGTCGTGCGGACCACCGCCAGTTGCTGGCGCAACCCATCCGGACTCAGGTTCACCGGCTGGTCGTTGGGAGCCGAGCCGCTCTCGCGCGCCACCAGTTGGATCGCGGTGAACTCGCCGATGCGCCAGGTCCGCCGGTGCGCGTCGGGCTTGACCGCGGTCGCCGCGCCCTTCTTGCTGCCGAACAGGAAATCCATGACCCCGGCGTGGGCCGGTGACAGCGGCGCCAGCAACACCGTGCCCAGCACCAAGCCACAGGCGTGGCGGCCGATTCTCTTCATCCGATGTCTCCTCGTTTGGACGTCGCGGGCGACGTGCATCACAGTTCTTCGAGCGCGCGGGCCGCGCCGACCAACGCGGGCGATATCTTCGCCTGAACCACGTAGGCCGGGATCGCCTGCAGATACGGCCGGAAGCGACCCTTGCTCTCGAAAGTCTGCCTGAAGCGCGAGCGGTCGATCTCCGCGCCCAGGCGCGGCACGACGCCGCCGCCGATGTAGAGCCCGCCCAGCGCACCGAGCGACAGGGCCAGGTTGCCGGCCACCGTGCCGAGGAAACCGAAGAACAGGTCGACAGCCTCGACGCAGTGCCGATCACTGCGCGCCAGCGCGCGCTCGGTGATCTGCGCGGCACCGTACGCCTGCGGCGCTTCGCCCGCGAGCTCGCAAGACGCCAGGTACAGGTTCTCGATGCCGGGCCCCGACAGCGCCCGCTCGGCGGACGCATGGCCGAAGCGCCGCCGCAGGATGGCCACCACCTGCTGGTCGCGCTCGTCGGCCGCCGCCAAGGTAGCGTGGCCGCCCTCGCCGTTGATCGGAATGGCGCGGTGCCCGGAGCCCGCGGGCAAGAGGCCGGACACCCCGAGCCCGGTGCCCGCGCCGAGCAAGGCCAGCGGCGCACCCTCGACCGGCGCGCCGCCGCCGACCTGGCGCAGTTCCGACGGCTGCAGCGCCGGCAGCGACAAGGCCAGCGCGGTGAAGTCATTGATCACCAGGAACCGCTCCAGCGCCAACTGCCTCTTGACGTCGGAGATCGAAAACGACCAGTGGTGATTGGTCATCTTCACCTGGTCGCCGACGACCGGGTTGGCAATGCCGATCGCACACCAGCGCGGCGCCACGTGGTGATGCACGTCGAGATAGTGGCGCATGGCGGCCGACAACGACGGGAAGTCGGCGCACGGCAGCGTGTCCACATCGGCAAGCGGCGTGTCGGCGGCGCTCAGCCAGCCGAATCTGGCGTTGGTCCCACCCACGTCGCCAACGAGTCGCGGGAAGGTGTCTGCGGGTTCAAGTCCCATGAATCCTCTGATCTTCTTTTGTTCGTGCCGTGCCCCTCGACTGCTTGCGGCAGCGTCCGGGCAATAGCGCACTCTTGTAGGCAAACTACTTTGCGATCTTAAGGCGCTTGGGGAGTGTGGTCTAGTTCGTTGACTACGCGTAAACCCGCACTCATCTCCCATGGATCGTGTGTTCTCGAGGCAACAGATCGGTGTAAACCCGCGTTTACTGGCCGTAGTTCGATTACTAGAGTCCGGCCTGATTCAAAACTACATTGCCCAATGTAGTCACATTACTAATGTTTCGAAGAGAACAAGGTCAACGTCCCAACCCCGCCGCATGCGAGCGAGTTGGCGGTGCCGTCGCCGGCACCGTCCTTTTTTCCGGCGAGTTCGCCGCAGCCCTTTCCCACCGCGTCGGCGCTCGGTCGGCCTCCGGCCGCGTGCTGACAACACCACCCAAGCACCACCTCCGAGGAGTCAATTGATGAAGAACCGATTCAAGCTGCTGGCCGTGTCCGCGGCCCTGGCAAGCACGTTCGCGGCGCCTGCCGCGCGCGCTGACGGCGTGGAATTCCACGGCTACCTGCGCACCGGCACCGGCACTTCCAGCGAGGGAGGCAGCCAGCAGTGCTTCTCTCTCGGCGGCGGCGGCGTGGCGCAAGCCAAGTACCGCCTCGGCAACGAGTGCGAAACCTATGGCGAGGCGATGGTCGTGGCGCCCTTCGGCAAGTCCGATGGCGCCTGGGCCAAGTACAACCTGATGCTGGCTGTGCAGAACGGCACCGAGAGCGACTACTCCGACGTCAAGAACGGCACGTTCAACCTCGCCAACCGCCAGAACTTCATGGAGGCCGGCGGCTTCTTCGGCAAGGGCGCTCTCGAAGACGCCAAGATCTGGGTCGGCAAGCGCTACTACAACCGCCACGACGTCCACATCAACGACTACTACTACTGGAACAACAGCGGCCAGGGCTTCGGCATCGACGACATCAACCTGGGCGCGGCCAAGCTCGGGTTCTCCTACCACATGAACGGCGGCCAGGGCGGCCAGGCGGCGGGGTCCGTGGTGCCCAAGCGCTACGCCGCTCGCATCTATGACATCGACGCCAACCCGAACGGCAAGGTCCAGGCCGAACTGGTCTACCTGCGCGGCGACACCGACGGCAACGCGCAGACCGGAACCGGCACCATGCTGATGGTCGAGCACACGCAAGACGGCCTGCTCGGCGGCTTCAACAAGCTGGCCTTCGTGTGGGGCAACAAGCTGGGTGGCGTGCCCTGGGCTCCCACCTACAACGGCGGCAACAAGGGCGACGAGAGCGCCGGCAGCCAGTTCCGCATCGTCGACCAGCTCTACTTCGACCTGAAGGGCACCAACATCTCCGGCATGGCGACCTTCGTGTACGCGAAGACCCGCTGCTGCGACTGGCTGGGCACCGGCGACAAGAAGTGGCTGAGCCTGGGTGCGCGTCCGCAGTACAACTTCTCGGACAACTTCAGCATCGCCGTCGAGGCGGGCTACGACCAGACCACGGTGGGCGACAAGCCGACCGCCAAGCTGGCGAAGCTCACCGTCGCGCCGCAGCTGTCGCTCTCGCGCGGCTTCTGGGCACGCCCGGTCTTCCGCGCCTTCGCGACCTACGCCAAGTGGAACGACGAAGCTCGCCTGGAGGCCGGCAACGACGCGACCAACCCGCTCAGCGCGGCCGGCGTCTTCGGTGCCAAGAACAACGGCATGACCTACGGCGTCCAGGTCGAAGCCTGGTGGTGATCCGCTGACATCGCACGAGACCGCCCATGGCTGACCTGAAGCTGCAAGCGCTGCGCAAGGCGTTCGACGAGACCGTGATCCTGCACGGCGTGGACCTCGAGGTCCGCGACGGCGAGTTCATGGTGTTCGTCGGGCCGTCCGGGTGCGGCAAGTCGACCATGCTGCGGTGCATTGCCGGCTTGGAGGACATCACGTCGGGCGACCTGTTCATCGATGGTGACCGGGTCAACGACGTGCCGCCTTCCAAGCGCGGCATCGCGATGGTGTTTCAAAGCTATGCGCTCTACCCCCACATGACGGTGGCGGAAAACATGGCTTTCGGCCTGCGACTCGCAGGCTTTTCCAAACAGGAGCAGAAAGCCGCGGTGCAGCGTGCCGCGCAGATCCTGCAGATCGAGCACCTGCTCGAGCGCAAGCCCAAGGCCCTGTCGGGCGGCCAGCGCCAGCGCGTGGCCATCGGCCGCGCGATCGTGCGCAAACCCGGCGTGTTCCTGTTCGACGAACCGCTGTCCAACCTGGACGCGGCGCTTCGGGTGCAGATGCGGGTGGAGTTGTCCCGCCTGCACCAGGAGCTCAAGACCACGATGATCTACGTGACGCACGACCAGGTCGAGGCCATGACGCTCGCCCACCGCATCGTCGTGCTGAACGCCGGCCGCATCGAGCAGGTGGGTACGCCGATGGAGCTGTACCACTCGCCCGTCAACCAGTTCGTCGCCGGCTTCATCGGTTCGCCCAAGATGAACTTCGTCGAAGGGCAGCTGGTGTCGAGTGCGGGCGGCGCGAGCACCCTGCGCCTGGACGAAGGCTCGACGGTCACCGTGTCCGCCGATGCGGCGACGCTCGCGGCGGGCGCCAAGGTCACGCTGGGCGTTCGCCCCGAGCATGTTCTGGCCAGTGCGCAAGCCGCCGAAGGCAGCGTGCGCGGCCATGTGCAGCTCGCCGAGCACCTGGGCGACACGACCTACCTGCACGTCCTGCTGCGCGACGCCCAGCATGCGCTCGTCGTGCGCACCGAGCCCGACAACCCGCTCAATACCGGCGACACCGCGCATCTCACGTTCCCGCCGACACGCTGTTTCCTGTTCGACGACAAAGGGCAGACCCGACCCGCCGCATCTGCGGGCAGACCCTGACGACTGACCACCACCCCACCCGTTTCACCAAGAACCCACGAGGAGATCGAGATGAGCATTCAACGTCAACGCATCACGCTGCTGGCCGCCGCCGCCACCCTCGCGGCCGGCCTGGCCCTGCCCGCTCACGCCGGCGAACCCGGCAAGCTGCTGGTGTGGATCAACGGCGACAAGGGCTACAACGGCCTGCAGAAGATCGGCGACGAGTTCGCCAAGAAGACCGGCGTGCAAGTCGTCGTCGAGCACCCCGAAGACGCACCGGGCAAGTTCCAGCAGGCCGCGGCCGCCGGCAAGGGCCCGGACATCTGGATCTGGCCGCATGACCGCATCGGCGAGTGGATCGCCGGCGGCCTGCTGACCCCGGTCACCCCGAGCAAGAAGATCCAGTCGGACATCGACCCGCTGGCCTGGAAGGCCTTCAACGTGGGCGGCAAGACCTGGGGCTACCCGATCTCGATCGAGGCGGTGGCGCTCGTCTACAACAAGGCGCTCGTGAAGACGCCGCCCAAGACCTTCGAAGAGGTGTTCGCACTCGACAAGCAGCTGCAGGCGCAGGGCAAGCACGCGATCCTCTGGGACTACACCAACACCTACTTCACCTGGCCGCTGCTGGCGGCCAACGGCGGCTACGCCTTCAAGCAGAAGGCCGACGGCACCTATGACGCCACCGACACCGGCGTGAACAACGCCGGCGCCGTCAAGGGCGCGGAGCTGCTCAACAAGATGCTGCGCGAGAAGATCATGCCCGAAGGCAGCGGCTACGCCGAGATGGAAGCCGGCATGGCGCAAGGCAAGGTCGCGATGATGATCAACGGCCCCTGGTCGTGGGACAACCTGCGCAAGGCCAACATCGACTTCGGCGTGGCCAAGATCCCGATGGTCGGCGGCAAGAAGGCCGCGCCCTTCGTCGGCGTGCTGGGCGCGATGGTCACGAAGTCGTCGCCCAACAAGGACGTCGCGGTGGAGTTCATCGAGAACTACATGCTGAGCACCAAGGGCCTGAAGACCATCAACGACGACGTGCCGCTGGGCGTGCCGGCGTCCAAGACCTTCTACGCGGAGCTCAAGAACGACCCGAAGATCCAGGCGACGATGGCCTCCGCGCAGGACGGCGCGCCGATGCCGAACAACCCGGAGATGGGCCGCTTCTGGTCCGCGATGGTGTCCGCCCTGGGCAACGTGATGGACGGCCGCCAGACGCCGAAGGAAGCGCTGGACGCTGCCGCCAAGCGCATCCAGGCGAAGTGATGCCGGCCTGAACGCACGGGCGCCGCGCATTGCGGCGCTCGTGCGCTCGCGTGAACTCCTCACCTGCATTCGATGTCTCCTTCACCCACGCTGCAGCGTTGGACCGGGCGACTGGCGCTGGCCGCGCTCGTCCTCGTCGCGCTGTACCTGGTCATGCGCGTGTACGCGTCGGGCGAGTTGCTCCTGGCCGGCACCATGCTGGTCATCGCGGCGCTCGCCGCGTGGATCTACACAGCGCGCAGCACCTACGCGTTCCGCTACCTCTTTCCCGGCATCGCGGCGGCGCTGATCTTCGTCGTGTTCCCGATGCTCTACACGATCGGCATCGGCTTCACGAACTACAGCTCGCGCAACCTGCTGGAGTTCCAGCGCGCCGAGCAGTACTTCCTCACCGAGACCTACCGGGCCGAGGGCACGAGCTACGAATTCACCCTGCATGGCGCCGGCGACGAGTTCCGGGTGCGCCTGCTGTCGCCCGACAGCGACAAGGCCTTCCTGGTCGGCCCCTTGGCGCTGGCCAGCGAGAAGCCGCTCGAGGTGCACGCGCAGCCGCAGGAGGCGAGCGTGCCGCTGGGCGAGCCGCTGCCGCTCAAGGACGTGATCGCCCGGCAGAAGATGCTCAAGGCCCTGCTCGTCGTCATGCCCGACGGCCACCGCGTGCGCATGGCCGGCCTGCGCGAGTTCGCACCGGTGCGCCCGCTGTGGGTGCGCAATGCCGACGGCAGCCTCACCAACCAGGAGGACGCCAGCGTCATCCGCCCGAACATGAAGACGGGCTTCTTCGAGACGGCCAGCGGCGAGAAGCTGCAACCGGGATTCCAGGTCGCTGCCGGCTGGGAGAACTATCAGCGCATCTTCACCGAGGCGCGCTTTCGCGAGCCCTTCGTGCGCATCTTCGCGTGGACGGTCACCTTCTCCGCGCTCACCGTGCTCTTTGCCACGTCGCTGGGCATGCTGCTCGCGGTGATGCTCAACTGGGACGCGCTGCGCTTCAAGGGCTTCTATCGGATCCTGCTGTTCCTGCCTTATGCGGTGCCCGGCTTCATTTCGATCCTGGTGTTCAAGGGCCTGTTCAACCAGAACGTCGGCGAGATCAACTTGATCCTGTCGACCCTGCTGGGCGTCAAGCCGGCGTGGTTCTCCGATCCCTTCCTCGCCAAGGTGATGCTGCTGATCGTGAACACCTGGCTGGGCTTCCCTTACATGATGGTGATCTGCATGGGTCTCATCAAGGCGATCCCGTCGGAGTTGTACGAGGCCTCCGCGGTGGCAGGGGCCGGGCCGCTCACCAACTTCACGCGCATCACGCTGCCGCTGATCATGCGGCCGCTCACCCCGCTCTTGATCTCGTCGTTCGCGTTCAACTTCAACAACTTCGTCCTGATCAGCCTGCTCACCGGCGGCAGGCCCGACTTCCTCGACACGAGCGTGCCGGCCGGGACGACCGACCTGCTCGTGAGCTACACCTACCGCATCGCGTTCCAGGACTCGGGCCAGAACTACGGCCTGGCCGCCGCCATCTCGACGGTCATCTTCCTGATGGTCGCGGTGGTGTCGCTGATCCAGATGCGCTTCACCCGCATCGTCGAAGAAGACAAGCGCTAGCGAAAGCATCGCCCACCATGGCCATCGTCCTCGACAAGTCCCATCGCTGGCGCCTCATCGCCGCTCACGTGTTCCTGCTGGCCTTGTGCGCGGTGGTGATCTTTCCGTTCCTGATGGTGATCTCCATCTCGCTGCGGCCCGGCAACTTCGCCACCGGCAGCATCATTCCGCAGACGGTGAGCCTGGAGCACTGGCGTTTCGCGCTCGGCCTGCCCTTCCAGGACGCGCAAGGTCGGCTCGTCACGCCCGACCTGCCGGTGCTGCGCTGGCTGTGGAATTCGGTGAAGATCGCGACGCTGTCGGCGCTGATCGGGCTCTTGCTGTCCACCACCGCGGCGTACGCCTTTGCCCGCATGAAGTTCCGCGGCAAGAAGCAGGCGCTGACCGGCCTCATGCTGATGCAGATGTTCCCCGCCGTGCTGGCGCTGGTGGCCATCTACGCGATCTTCGACCGCATCGGCAACGCCGTGCCGGCGCTGGGCATCGACACCCACTGGGCGCTGCTGCTCGCCTACTCGGGCGGCATCGCGCTGCACGTGTGGACCATCAAGGGCTACTACGACACCATCCCGGCCGAGATCGAGGAAGCGGCCAAGGTCGACGGCGCGACGCCGTGGCAGGCGTTTCGCATGGTGCTGCTGCCGATGGCCCTGCCGATCCTGATGGTGGTGTTCCTGCTCGCCTTCATCGGCGCGATCATCGAGTACCCGGTGGCCTCGGTCCTGCTCAAGAGCCAGGACATGCTGACGATGGCGGTCGGGTCGAAGATGTTCCTGTACGACCAGAAATACCTGTGGGGCGACTTCGCCGCCGCGGCCATCCTGTCGGGCCTGCCGATCACGGTGGTCTTCGTCCTGGCGCAGAAGTGGATGATCTCCGGCCTCACTGCAGGGGGCGTCAAGGGATGACTCACCCGCGATTTCCGTTCCGGCTGCGCCACGAGCGCAGCCATGTTCAACCACCGAGGCACACCATGAGCACTACTCGCTTCCTCTTGCAGACGCTGGTTGCCGGCGTCATCGCTGCCGGCGCCGCGGGCGCAGCCGTCGCCCAGACGAGCCTGCCCGAAGGCAAGGTCGCCATCCACTACAACCGCTGCGACAACAACTATGAAGGCTGGGGCGCCCACCTCTGGAAGGACCCGGGCATCCCCTTGAGCGGCGTCGAGTGGCAAAAGCCGATGCAGCCCACCGGCAAGGACGACTTCGGCGTGTTCTGGGTCGTCGACTTGAAGGACTTCGGCAGCAAGGGCAAGGTCAACTACATCATCCACAAGGGCGACAGCAAGGACCAGGGCGGCCGCGACATGTCCTTCGACGGCACCGCACACAAGGAGATCTGGGTCGACAACGGCGATCGCAAGATCTACACCTCGCTGGACGACGCCAAGAAGGCGCGCGCCGAGAACCCCTGCAAGTGACGGCATGACGATGCGCAGCCTTCTGCATGGCGTGATGGCGATCGTGGCGATGTGTGCGACAGCCTGCACGAGCACCCCGCCCGTCGCCTCGACCGCCGGCGCCCCCGCTCCGGCCGCGCAGACGGCTGCGCCCGCCGGCCCGCTCGCGGCGCCCGGCAGCTTCGCCGACAACCCGATCGTCTACTTCGTCGTCACCGACCGCTTCGTCAACGGCAACCCGCACAACGACCATGCCTATGGCCGACAGCGCGAAGCTACCGCCCGGGACGATGTCGCCACCTTCCACGGCGGCGACCTGAAGGGCATCACCGACAAGCTGCGCGAGGGCTGGTTCAAGCAGCTCGGCGTCAATGCGATCTGGATCACCGCGCCCTACGAGCAGATCCACGGCTGGGTGGTCGGCGGCAACAAGGAATTCAAGCACTACGCCTATCACGGCTACTACGCGCTCGACTACACGGTGCTCGACGCCAACATGGGCACCCCCGAGGAACTGCGCGAGATGGTGGACACCGCGCATGCGCAGGGCATCCGCATCCTGTTCGACGTGGTGATGAACCACCCCGGCTACCTCGACATCCAGACCGCCAGCGAACTCGGCGTGAAGGTGCTCTGGCCGGGCTACCAGAGCGCCAACCTGCGCAACTACCACAGCTTCATCGACTACAACAACTTCGCGTTCGGCGACTGGTGGGGCCGCGATTGGGTGCGCGCCGGCCTGCCCGGCTACATCGACGGCGGCCGCGACGACCTCACGATGCAGCTCGCCTTCCTGCCCGACTTCCGCACCGAGAGCAAGGAGCCGGTGAAGCTGCCGAAGTTCCTGCGCGCCAAGCCGGGCACCAAGGCGGTCGACCTGCCCAATACGACCGTGCGCGGCTATCTCGTGAAGTGGCTCACCGACTGGGTGCGCGACTACGGCATCGACGGCTTCCGTGCCGACACGGTGAAGCACGTCGAGCCCGAGGCCTGGCTGGAGCTCAAGACCGCGGCGAGCGCGGCACTGGCCGACTGGAAGGCGAAGAACCCGGCCAAGAAGATCGACGACCAGCCGTTCTGGATGGTCGGCGAGTATTGGGGACTCGGCCCCGAGCGCCACAAGCTGCACGGCTTCGGTTTCGACGCGCTCATCAACTTCGACTTCCAGCACCGCGCCGGCGAGTACGCCCACCCCGACAAGCTCTTCGCCGACTACGCGCAGCTGCTGGGTGGCCGACCCGGCTACTCGACGCTCAACTACATCTCCTCGCACGATACCGAGCTGTTCGATCGTCACCGGCTGATCGAGGCCGGCAACGCGCTGCTGCTCGCCCCCGGCGCCGCGCAAATCTTCTACGGCGACGAGACGGCCCGCCCGCCCGGCCCGGTGCCCGCCTCCGATCCGCAGCAGGCCACGCGCTCCGACATGAACTGGAGCAGCATCGACCAGGCAGTGCTGGCCCACTGGCGCAAGCTCGGCACGTTCCGCGCGCGCCACGTGGCGCTTGCCCGGGGGGCACATCACAAGCTCGCGGACGCGCCCTACGCCTTCAGCCGCATCGATGCAGCGACCGGTGATCGAGTGGTGGTGGCATTGAATGCGAGCGGCCGGATCAGCATTGCGGTGGCCGGCGTCTTCGGCAACGGCCAATGGCTGCACGACGCCTACAGCGACCAGCGCGTCCAGGTGACCGACGGCACGATCACGCTCGACGCCGCCGGCACCGTGCTGCTCGAGCGCAGCGTGCCCGTGCTGAGCCGTTGAGCGAGAAACGCACAGGTATCCTCCGGCATGGCCCTCGACACCTCACGCGCGCCCCACGCCCTGCCGTACGCCGAGCCGCGCCTGCTCGCGGACATCGGGGCGACCTATGCGCGCTTCTGCATCGAGCAGGTGCCCGGCCGTTTCGACCACGTGGCCGTGCTGCCCTGCGCCGACTACAGCGGCTTCGTCGAGGTGGTGAAGGCCTACCTGCACACGCTGGCCGGCATCGTGCCGCGGCACGGCGCGGTCGCGATCGCCAACCCGATCGAAGGCGACTGGGTGCGCATGACCAACCGCGACTGGGCCTTC
>DATFAY010000440.1:0-10232 GCA_035254085.1 Piscinibacter sp. | reverse complement strand
GAACCAGCGCTGCACCTTGTCGGCGATGCGATGCGCCTCGACCGGCGAAACGATCTCGCCGCTGCGCTGCACCGCCTGGCGCTCGAGATCGATGCGGTCGAGCAATTCCTCGGGCGCCACGCTGCCGGCGGCCAGCGCCACGGGCGCGGCGGCGTCGCTCATCGGGTCGATCCGCCAGCCCGCGTCGCCATACGCCTGGTAGGCGCCCCAGGTGATGCTGGCGGGGTGGGCGTCCCAGGTGGCGCGTCGCGCGCGGAACACCGCCTCGCCGAAGGCCAGGTTGTGCGCCAGGAGTCCTTCGTAGAAGGTCTCGGCGAACAGACTGGCGGGCGCGTCCTCCACGGCCCATCCGGCCACGACGACCGCGCGCACCCCGATGTCGATCAGCTGCCGCGCGACCGTGGCCGCAAGCCGGTTGAACGCGACCGGCTCGCGCTCGATGCGGCCCAGGTGGCAGCAGTTGAGGAACACGAGATCGGGCACGATCTCCATCGCCTCGATTTCCGCCGCGCTGATGAGCAGCCCGTCCGAGAGCACCACCCCGCTGCGAAGGGGCGCGTCGTCGACGCCGCGGCCGATCATGCCGTGGCCGGCGATGTGCACGATGCGGTAGGGATGCTTGTACAAGCGGTTCACCACCTCCATCGCGCGCTGCTGCGCGCCCAGCGCGCGCTCGACCTCGAAGCCGTGCCGCGCCAGCGCGTCGGTCACGGCGGCGGCCTCCTGCTCGGCGGCCGGCAGATCGTCGAGCGCGTCCACGTCATGCGCCTGGCCATCCGGGAACGACGTGAAGAAGCCGGCGGTCGAGGGGTTGCCGACCACATACGCGCGCCGCGCCATCGTCTGGTTGACGCGCGTGCGAAAACGACCGGTCGCCAGCTGCCGCACCATCGCCGTGCGCACGGCCAGCGGCTGGTCGTCGGCCAGCATGAGCTCCCAAGGCATGTTGGCGGTCGTCTCGTCGAGCACGAACACCATCTGCTGCATCTGCCGCGCGGCGTCCTTGAAGTCGTGAGGCACCAGCAGCTGGAACAGCGTGCGGCTGAAGTCCGCGTCGTAGCGGCCGCACATCACCTGGCTGTCCACGAGCTTTTCCACCAGCCCCGGTTGGCGCTGCTGTACCGAGGATTCGGCCCGTGCGCGCTGTCCGACGTAGAGGTAGTGCAGCCGCTGGGCCAGCGCGCCAGGCACCGGGGGCGTGCCGCCGGTCTCGCGATCGGCGTCGGTGATCATCAGGCGCGGCCAGTACGAGCCGCCGTGCGCGTCATACAGGCGCTGGCGCATGCCCTCGCCCTGGTGCAGCAGCGGATCGACCTCGATGCGACAGGTGACGCGCTTGTCGGCGTTCATGCTCTGCCCGATCTGGCGAGCGGCGTACGCCGCCGTGATCGCCGAGTCGAGATAGACCTCGACGATCTCCAGCGTGTCGATGCGCAGCGTGGCGTTGGTCGTTTCGGCGAAGTGGCGGTTGGCTTCGACCACGCCGCGGATCAGGGCCTGGACCGAATCGGCGATGCTCAGGTTCGCCGAGGAGTTGTAGCCCAGCACCAGGCTCGCGAGCTTGATGCCGTCCGAGCGCTCGGTGCCGGCCGCCACCGCGCCGCTGTCCATCGCGTGCACCAGGTAGCGCAGCCCCGCGGTGCGCACGGCCTCCGTCAGCTTGCCCACCGTGAGGGAGCCATCGTATTGGCCGAGGCCGGTGACCACCGCGCCGCGCATGCTGCCGCGCTGGCGCTCCTGGGCGCTCGTGTGCAGGATCACGGCGCTGGCGGTGCCGATCGCGCCCGCGTACAGGCCCAGGTGGTGGCGCAGCGTCAGTTCGCCGCGAACCAGGTCGCGGTCGATGATCGCCTCGGGGCCGGAGATCGCATCCTGCTCGTAATGGCCGACGAGGATCGGCTGCGTGACCTGGCGCAGGTCCATGCACCGCACGCGCACCACCAGCCGGTCCTGGCGGCGCTGCCGCGAGCGCAGGCGAGGGGCGCTGCCGAAGAGCCCCGCAGCGACTTCGGCCTCGCTCGGGTAGGGCGCAGGGCCGGCGTCGTAGCTGGCGATCTGGGGCGCTTCCTCGGCGCCTCGCACGGCCGGCGGGCTGGTCATCAGCTGGCCGCCGTCGCCGCGATCGAGCAGGCCGGCGATCGAGTCGAAGTAGTCTTCGGTGTCCGCCAGCGCACCATGTTCGGCCGGCATGAAGAAGAACTGGCCGATGCCGTCGATGCGGCCCGACGCCCACGTGACCGAGCCGTCGCCCTGCGGCGTGCCCAGCATCTTCCATTGGCCGCCCTCGCGCGTGATGCCGCACGGGGTCTTGGCGGCGCAGCCGAAGACATAGGCCACCTTCTTCTCGTGGCGCGGCGGCAGCTCGGGGCGCACGAGACGGTCTTGCGTCCACAGCCACTGCGCCTGCTGCAGCACCTGCGCCGAGGGCAGGGCGCCGATGCCGTCGCCGAACCACAGGTCGCGCATGTCCTTCTTGAAGGCGCCCCACACCGACGGGTCGAAATAGTTGCCGGGCTGATCGTTGCCGCTGTCGACGAAGCCCGGCTTGGGCAGCAGCTGCAGCGCGCCGGGGAAGCTGGCGATGATGTCGATGACGCCTTGCAGGTCGTGCGCCATGTCAAGCACGCCCAGCTTGCGCACCGTGTCGGACTTGCCGATCAGCGCCTCGACCATCAGGTGCGAGCCCTGGTGTGGCGTGCCGAGCATGACCAGGCGCGCGCCATCGCGCGACATCAGCTCGTCCCACAGCTCGGGATGGCGATGCACCAGCGCGCGCACCACCAGGCCGCCCATGCTGTGCGCCAGCACGCGCACCGGTTGCAGGGGCGCCTTCGTCGCGTCGAGCTGCGCGCGCAGGGCAGCGGCCAGGCGGTCCGCGAGCCGGTCCAGCGGCTGGCGCCAGTCGTAGGCGAAGGGCACGACCTCGTGAGTCGCGCCGAGATGGCCGGCGAGCCGGCCATAGAACTGGGCGAACAACGCCTCGGCTTCCACGTCGTCCGCCGATGCGCCGGGCGGCATCTGCAGCTTGGCCAGGCCGCCGAGGGCAAGCGACGGGATGTCGAACCACACCCGCTCGCGGCGATGCAGCCACAGGTGCGACCCCATGATGCCTGGAAGCAGCACGACCACGGGCTTGGCGGCCGTCACGGCGCCGCGTTCGCGGGTGGGCACAGCCAGCGTGTCCGTCACGCCCGGCAAGGGCCTGAAGGCATCGATCTGCTCGACCGACGCGTCGGTGAACCATCGACGCAGCGCGGTGCGGGTTGCGTCGTTGACGAAGTAGCGGAAGTGGTTGACCTCGGGGCCTTGGTCGAAGAGCACGCGGGCGCTGCCCGGGCGGGCGGCACCGGCGCTCATCGAGTCGGTGTCGACCACCAGGTCGTTGTCGCCGCTGCCGAAGAAAGTGAAGTCGGTGAACAGCACGCCCAGGCGCTTGAGCCACCCTCCGCCCTCGATGTCGCCGCTGATGACCGCCAGCCGCAGGCCCGCCTGCACCGGCGCGCAAGCCAGGAAGCGCGCCATCGGCGAGCCGGGCAGCATCGCCTCGATGCCGGGCACCAGGTGCGGGTTGGTGCGGTTCCTGGCGATCTCGAGCACGACGCGCTTGAATGCCGAGTACACCGGGTTGCCCTTCAAGGCCGGCACCCAGCTCATCAACGACAGCAGCGCCGAAAGAAAGACATCGAAGTTGCCGCTGGCCAGGCGCGTGCCGCGCGCCGGCGCGGCCACGCGCACGTAGCGCTCGACGCGCAGCTTCTTAGCCTGCAGCTCGGTGGCCAGCGCATGCAGCGCCTGGCGCTGCTCGGCATAGGCCTGCACCAGCTCGGCCTTGAGCCGTTCGCGCTCGGCGGGGTCGGCCACGCCCAGCTGCTCGCCGTCGAGCGCGTAGTTGTCGACCAGCGGATCGAAGGCCTCGAGGCACAGCAGGTCGCCGACCAGGCCGCCGCGCGAATGCGTCAGCAGGTGGACGGTCGCCCCCGCCGGCAAGGCACGCGCCAGCTGCAGCGCGTTGTCGGCCGGACTTTCGGAGAGGCTGCGGTGCTCGAAGGCCAGCACGCGGTCGCCGTACAGGTCCTCGAAGGGCTTCCAGTAGGCCTGCGACGCACTCTGCAGCGCGTCGAAGCTGCCCGTGGTGCTCGAGCCGGTGCCGTGGATCAGCACCAGCAGCGGCCCGCCGGCGGCGGCCGCCGCCAGCGCCGGGTCGCCGGCGTCCAGGCGCGCACCGAGTTCACCGCCGCTCCAGCGGTACAGGCCGGGCTCGCGCTTGAGCCTGCTTTCGATCGCCCACATCAGCGCCTTGGTGCCGAGCCAGCTCACGCCGAGCTCGCTGCACTGCTGGATCTTCTCCTCCGAGACATCGCCCAGCCATTCGCAGGCCTTGCGCTTGGCGGCGTCGATGATGGGATCGACGGCCTGGCCGATCGCGAGCGTGTAGACCTGCGACACGATCGAGTTGAGCCCTTGTGCCATCGCGTCGCCGACGCTGCCGCGCAGGGCTGCGCCACGCGTGCGCAGCGCGCGCTCGAACACGATGGAGCCGTCGGCGTCGATCGCATCGGGGTCGATGCGGCGCAGCGTGTCGCGCAGCGTCTCGGGATGGGTGACGATGGTCACGCCTTCGGGAAGCTCGAGCACGAGCAGCTGGTCAGGCGCGGCTTGCAGGGCTTGCGCTGTGCGGCCCGCGTCGCTCGAGCGCGCGGCGCTCGACAGGTCGCGCGCTTGCTGGACGCGGATCAGCCCGCGCGGCAGGAAAGGGTCCTCGTCGATCACGCCGGCCGACCGGCGGGTGTCCTGGAACAGTCGCGGCAGTCGTTCGGGCGGCAGCGGCGTGCCTCGCAGCTTGAGCGTGACGGGTTCGGCCATGGCGTTTCCTCCGCGGCCGCGGCGACCGCGGCGAGCTGGCGACGCGGACCGTTCACGGCCCCGGCAGTACAGCACAGCCGACTGGTGCGCTCAATCCCCAGTTGCGCGCTCGCCGATCGGCCAAAAGAAAAGCGCGCCGAGGCGCGCTTCGATCGATGGGCCGGTCGCTCAGCTGCGCGGCGCCGGCTGGCTCACCGCCGGCGCGCGGCTCACGCGGGTCTTGCCGCCCGTGGTCACGAGGATCACCGCATCGCCGGGCTGCAGGGTCTCGTTGCCCTTGGCCTGAACGATTGCGCGGCGCTCGCCGTTCTTCAGCTGGACGAGGATCTCGACCGCCTGTTCGCGCGTGCCCATGCGCTCGACGGCATTGCCGACCACCGCGCCCGCGACCGCACCGAGGACGCCGACGACGGCGCCTTCGCGGTGCCCGCCCACGGTGGAGCCCGCGACGCCGCCGGCGACACCGCCGGCCACGGCGCCCACGCCGCTCTGGTTGCCCTCGACCACCACCGGACGCACCGACAGCACGGTGCCGTCCTGCACCTGCGACAGGCGCTGCGCATCGCTCTTCTGGATGACGTCAGGGCTGGTGGTGCTGCAGGCGGCCAGGACGAGGGCCGCGGCCAGCGCGATCAAGGACTTGCTCATGGGTGACTCCAAGGGAATGGTGTGTTGTACGAACGGAACGGATGCTGTTCGTCGAACGTTGACGGACAAACCGGATGTTGAGCGGTTCGCGGACAGCGAGTTCCAAAGATCGAGGTAAAGATGCGCCGAGCCTGCTGCCCTTCAAGCGTGCAGGCGGCTGTGGCGCGGCACGCTGGCCAGCAGGAACTCCATCTGGTCGGCCAGGATGCGGCGCCCGCGCAGGATCATGTCCTCGTGCAGGTTGGGCACGTACGGCAGGTACATGAGCGACATATGCGCTTCTTCGGGCATGCGGTTGCCCTTGCGGCCGTTGCAGGCACGGCAGGCGGTGATGCAGTTCATCCAGGTGTCGTGCCCGCCGCGCGACGTCGGCGTGATGTGCTCGCGCGTGAGGTGGTCGACGTGGAACTCGCCGCCGCAGTAGGCGCAGACATGCCGGTCGCGCGCGAAGAGCTTCGGGTTGGACAGCGCCGGCGTCTGGCGCCAGGCCCGGTTGGGAACCGCGCCGCGCACGGCGATGATCGGATGGACTTCGATGCGCGACTGCAGGCCGGTGCGCTGTTGCACGCCTCCGCGCAACACGTAGAACGGCGCGCCCAGGGTCCAGGCGATGCCGTCGGTGGCGTAGATGCATGCCGCTTCTTTGGCAGAGATCCAGGATTGCGGTCGGCCGGAGACGTCGAGCTGAAGGACTTCCACGCGAAAAACTCCTTGCGCCGAGCGTAATCAATCCCCGCGGTGGACTCAATAGGCACGGCGCTTGCGAGAGGCGGCGCGACAACAGGGGAGCTTCGAAGGCCGAATGGCGCCCGGCCGACACTTGCTGCGGGTTAACCCGTGAGCTATTCCCGCAAGCACTGACCGACTAGGCACGAATGCCTAGAAAAAGGCCCGCATGGTCATGCCTTCCCCCTCGGAAATCTGCAAAATAGAACGATCGTTCGATTCTGTGGCCAGCCGCCATCAGCGCCGTGACCGACACCAACGTATCACCGATCCGCGAACACGCCGCCCCCCAGCGCACGCTGATGAAGGGGCAGCAGACCCGCGCCGCGATCCTGGACGCCGCGCTCGGCCTGGCCGCCAACATGGGCCTCGAAGGCCTGTCGATCGGCGCGCTCGCCGAGGTCACCCAGATGAGCAAGTCGGGCGTCTTCGCCCACTTCGGCTCGCGCGAGGAACTGCAGATCTCCGTCGTTCGCGAGTATCACGCCAAATTCGAGGAAGAGGTGTTCTTCCCGGCGATGCGCGAGGCGCGGGGTTTGCCCAGGCTCAAGACATTGTTCGAACGCTGGGTGCGGCGCGTCTCCATGGAGCTCGATTCGGGCTGCATCTACATCAGCGGCGCGGTCGAGTTCGATGACCGGCCCGGGCCGGTGCGCGACGCGCTGGCGACGATGGTGCAGGCCTGGCAGTCGGCGCTCGAGCGCGCGGTCCGGATCGCCGTCGAAGAAGGCCACCTGAGGCAGGACATGGACCCGCTGCAGCTGGTGTTCGAACTGCACGGCCTGATCCTGGCGCTGCACCACGACGCACGATTCCTTCGCAACGCCGGCGCGCTCGACCGCGTGCGCACCGCCTTCGAACGGCTGGTGGGCTACTACGCCACGCCGGTGGGGCTGCAGATCCTCGGCGGCGCCCCGCGTGCGCCCGCGCGGGCCGCGCGCAGAGCGCGCGCCTGAGCGTTTCCGGTCTTTCCCGTTTTCCGCTTCCTCTCAAGGAGTTTCACGATGGCTCAGTACACCCCACCGTTGCGCGACATGCAGTTCGTGCTGCACGAACTGTTCAACGTCGTCGACGAGCTGAAGGCGATGCCGCCGCACGCGGAAATCGACGCGGACACCATCAATGCCGTGCTCGAGGAAGGCGGCAAGTTCGCCTCGCAGGTCACGGCCCCGCTGAACCAGGTCGGCGACCAGCAGGGCTGCACCTTGGACAAGGCGACGCACGAGGTCACCACGCCCAAGGGCTTCAAGGAAGCCTATCTGCAGTACGTCGAAGGCGGCTGGCCGGCGCTGTCGTGCGACCCCGAGTTCGGCGGCCAGGGCCTGCCGATCGTCGTGAACCAGTGCTTCTACGAGATGATGAACTCGGCCAACCAGGCCTGGACCATGTATCCCGGCCTGTCGCACGGTGCGTACGAGGCGCTGCACGCGCACGGCACCCCCGAGCAGAAGAAGCTCTACCTGCCCAAGCTCACCAGCGGCCAATGGACCGGCACCATGTGCCTGACCGAGCCGCATTGCGGCACCGACCTCGGCCTCTTGCGCACCAAGGCCGAGCCGCAGCCCGACGGCACCTACAAGATCACCGGCAACAAGATCTTCATCAGCGCCGGCGAGCACGACTTCACCGCCAACATCGTGCACCTGGTGCTGGCCCGCCTGCCCGACGCGCCCAAGGGATCGAAGGGCATCAGCCTGTTCGTGGTGCCCAAGTTCAAGGTGAACGCCGACGGCTCGCTGGGCGAGCGCAACCCCATCTACTGCACCGGCCTGGAGCACAAGATGGGCATCCACGGCAATGCCACCTGCCAGCTGACGCTGGACGGCGCGGTGGGCACGCTGGTGGGTCAGCCCCACAAGGGCCTGGCCGCGATGTTCGTGATGATGAACGCCGCGCGCCTGGGCGTGGGCAACCAGTCGCTCGGCCTGACCGAAGTGGCCTACCAGAACGCCCTGGCCTACGCCAAGGACCGCATCCAGATGCGCAGCCTCTCGGGTACCAAGGCCAAGGACAAGCCGGCCGACCCCATCATCGTGCACCCCGACGTGCGCAAGATGCTGCTCACCGCCAAGGCCTACGCCGAAGGCGGCCGCGCGCTGCAATGCTTCTGCGCGCTGCTGCTCGACAAGGAGCTGAGCCACCCCGACGAGAAGGTGCGCAAGGAATCCGGCGAAATGCTGGCCCTGCTCACCCCCATCGTCAAGGCCTTCATCACCGACAACGGCTACGAGGCCGCCACGATGTGCCAGCAGGTCTTTGGCGGCCACGGCTACATCAAGGAATGGGGCATGGAGCAGTACGTGCGTGATGCCCGCATCAACATGATCTACGAAGGCACCAACACCATCCAGTCGCTGGACCTGTTGGGCCGCAAGATCCTGGGCAACAACGGCGCCACGCTCAAGAAGTTCGGCAAGCTGGTGGGCCAGCTGGTGGAAGAAGAGGGCGTCAACGAGAAGATGGCCGAGTTCATCAACCCCATCGCCTACCTGGGCGACCAGATGACCAAATTCACCACCGAAATCGGTTTCCGCGGCATGCAGAACCCCGACGAAGTGGGTGCTGCCGCCGTGGACTACCTGCGCGTGGCTGGCCACCTGGTGTTCGGCTACTTCTTTGCCCGCATGGCCCAGGTGGCTCTGCGCGAAATTGCCGCCGGCAACACCGACCCGTTCTACCAGGCCAAGCTGCAGACGGCGCGCTTCTACTTCGCCAAGCTGTTCCCCGAAACGGCGACGCTGATGCGCACCGCCCGAGCCGGCAGCAAGGTGCTGATGGACACCGACCTGGCGCTGGCCTGAGCGTCCGGTCTGCCGATTTCAGCCTGAATTGCATTGGAGTCCTCATGAATAAAGCGCTAGCAGCTATTGTTTTTATAGTAACGGCCGCCCCGGTGTGGGCGCAGATGTCCCCCGTGGGCCTGTGGCGCAATGTGGACGACAAGACCGGCGAGGCCAAGGCTGAGATCCGCATTCGCGAGAACGGGGGCGCCCTCACGGGAGTGCTCGAAAAGCGGCTGTCGAAGGACGCCAAGCCCGAGGATCTGTGCAAGGAGTGCAGTGACGACCGCAAGGACAAGCCGCTGCTGGGCCTGGAGATCATCCGCAACGCCAAGAAGGCCGAGGACAAGGAAGTCTGGGAAGGCGGCAAGATCCTGGACCCCGAAAACGGCCGCAACTACACGCTGCGCATGACGCCCGTCGAGGGCGGCAAGAAGCTGGAGGTGCGCGGCTCCATCGGCCCCTTCGGTCGTACCCAGACCTGGCTTCGGGTGCAGTAAGCAGCCGTCCCTCTTTTACACCCCACCGTTCGCCTCGCGTTGGTCCAAGGGCCTGGATGCAACCCCTGGCCAGGGTCCCGACAAGCTCGGCCCGAACGGAAAGAACCTACACAAACCCATGTCAAGATTCCAAGTCAAGAAAGTCGCCGTGCTCGGCGCAGGCGTGATGGGCGCGCAGATTGCCGCCCACCTTGTCAACGTGAAGGTGCCCGTGGTGCTGTTCGACCTGCCTGCCAAGGAAGGCCCCAAGAACGGCATCGTCACCAAGGCCGTCGAAGGCCTGAAAAAGCTCAAGCCCTCGCCCCTGGGCGTGGCCGACGACGCGGCGCTGATCCAGCAGGCCAACTACGAAGAGCACATGCACCTGCTCAAGGAATGCGACCTCGTGATCGAGGCCATTGCCGAGCGCATGGACTGGAAGCTCGACCTGTACACCAAGATCGCGCCTCACGTGGCCAAGCACGCCATCCTGGCGTCCAACACCTCGGGCCTGTCGATCACCAAACTGAGCGAAGTGCTGCCTGAGAGCATCAAGCCGCGCTTTTGCGGCATCCACTTCTTCAACCCCCCGCGCTATATGACGCTGGTGGAGCTGATCAACACCCCCACCACCCAGCCTGAAGTGCTGGACCAGCTCGAAGCCTTTGTGACCAGCGGTCTGGGCAAGGGCGTGGTGCGCGCGCGCGACACGCCCAACTTCGTGGCCAACCGCGTG
>DATFAY010000439.1:0-11901 GCA_035254085.1 Piscinibacter sp. | reverse complement strand
CCGACCGCGATCACGATCAGCCCCAGGATGCCGGCGTAGATCTGCACCCGCGGACGCAGCGTGCGCTTGCGGATCTCGGTCGGCGTGTAATGCATCAGCATGGCGCGCTCGGTGCTGTAGCGGATCAGGCCGCGCGGCTGGTCTATCTTGTCCATCACGCCGTTGCAGGCGTCGACGCAGGCGGCGCAACCGATGCATTCATATTGCAAGCCCTTGCGGATGTCGATGCCGGTCGGGCACACCTGCACGCACAGGCTGCAGTCGACGCAGGAGCCGAGCGACAGCGCGGCCGGGTCGGCCTTGCGCGAGCGCGAGCCGCGCGGCTCGCCGCGGGCGGCGTCGTAGCTCACGATCAGCGTGTCGGGATCGAACATCGCGCTCTGGAAGCGCGCGTACGGGCACATGTACTTGCACACCTGCTCGCGCAGGAAGCCCGCGTTGCCGTAGGTCGCGAAGCCGTAGAAGTTGACCCAGAACCATTCCCACGGGCCGAAGGACAGGGTGAACGACTCGGCCCAGAGGGTGCGGATCGGCGTGAAGTAGCCGACGAAGGTGAAGCCCGTCCACAGGCCGATGGTGAGCCACACCGCGTGCTTGGCCGTCTTGCGCCAGGCCTTGTTGAGATTCCATGGGCCCGCATCGAGCTTCATGCGCGCGCCGCGTTCGCCTTCGATGCGCCGCTCGACCCACATGAAGATCTCGGTGTAGACGGTCTGCGGGCAGGCATAGCCGCACCACAGGCGGCCGCCCACCGCGGTGAAGAAGAACAGCGAATACGCCGAAAGAACCAGGATGCCCGTCAGGTAGATGAAGTCCTGCGGATAGAGCACCAGGTCGAAGATGAAGAAGCGGCGCGCCCCGAGGTCGAACAGCACGGCCTGCCGGCCGTTCCAGGCGACCCACGGCAAGCCATAGAAGAGCAGCTGCGTGAGCCAGACCATGGCCCAGCGCCAGCGCGCGAACCAGCCATGCACCGATCGGGCGTAGATCTTCTTCTGCTTCTCGTACAGCGAGACCAGTTGGGGCTCGCCGCCCGGCGCCGCCACGGCAGCGTCGGGTGTCGCGGCGCGGATCGGAATGACCCGCGCCGGCGCGTGGTACTGCTCAGCCATCGCGGTCCGTGTTCAGGGCGCCGAGCCGGCGCTGGTGTTCGACAAGCTCCACACGTAGGACGCGAGGACGTGGATCTGCTCGCGCGTGAAGCGGCTGCCGTGGGCCGGCATGACGTTGACCTTGCCCTTGGTCGCCATCGCGACGATGGCTTCCTCGCCCCAGCCGTGCAGCCACACGTTGTCGGTCAGGTTGGGCGCGCCGATGGCCTGGTTGCCCTTGCCGTCCGGTCCGTGGCAGGCCGAGCAGATCACGAACTTGGCGCGTCCCTGGCTGGCCGCGATGCTGTCGTGCGGGCTGCCCGACAGGCTCAACACGTAGTTGGCCACGTTGTGGAGGTCCTCGGCGCTGCCCACCGCCGCGGCGATCGGCGGCATCGTGCCCTGGCGGCCGTTGGTGATGGTCTCCTCGATGCGCTCGGGCGTGCCGCCCCACAGCCAGTCCTTGTCGGTCAGGTTCGGGAAGCCCTTGCTGCCGCGCGCGTCGGCGCCGTGGCAGCCGGCGCAGTTGTTGGCGAACAGCCGTTCGCCGATCGCCATGGCCTGCGCGTTGCGCGCCAGTTCGGCGGCCGGCACCTTGGCGAACGCCGCGTACAGCGGCGCCACGGCGGCGTTCGCCTTGGCCTGCTCGTCCTGGTACTGCGAGACGCTGCTCCAGCCGAGCTTGCCCGGCATGCTGCCCAGCCCCGGGTAGAAGGCGAGGTAGACACCGGCGAAGAGGATGGTCAGCACGAACAGCCACATCCACCAGCGCGGCAGCGGGTTGTTCAGCTCGCGCAGGTCTTCGTCCCAGACGTGACCCGTCGTGTTGTCGGTGCTCATGGCGCGCCGGCGCGCCGCCACGATGAGCAGCGTGAGGCAGCCGACCAGGCCGAGGATCGTGACGATCGCGATGTAGAGCGACCAGCCGCTGTTGAAGAAGTCGCTCATTGTTGTGCCTCGCTGTCAGAGTCCATCGCCTCGCCCTCGAAGGGCAGTCGCGCCGCGGCGTCCAGCGCGGGGCGCCGCGTCGGCCACCAGGTCCAGGTGACGAGCACCAGGAAGAGCACCAGGCTGAACAGCGTGACCAGGCTGCGGAGATCGTTGATGTCCATGAAGGTCCCCTGTCTCACTTCACGTGGGTGCCGAGCGACTGCAGGTACGCGACCAGCGCGTCCATCTCGGTCTTGCCCTTCACCGCGTCCGCGCTGGCGGCCACGTCGGCATCCGTGTACGGCACGCCCAGCCGCTGCAGCGCCCGCAGGCGCGGCGGCACGCTGGCCGGATCGACCTCGGTGCGGTCCAGCCACGTATAGGCCGGCATGTTCGACTCGGGCACCAGGTCGCGCGGGCCCGCCAGGTGCAGGCGGTGCCACTCGTCGCTGTACTTGCCGCCCACGCGGGCCAGGTCCGGCCCGGTGCGCTTGCTGCCCCACTGGAACGGATGGTCGTAGACCGACTCGCCGGCCACCGAGTAGTGGCCGTAGCGCAGGGTCTCGGCATGCAGCGGGCGGATCATCTGCGAGTGGCAGTTGTAGCAGCCCTCGCGGATGTAGATGTCGCGCCCGACGAGCTGCAGCGGCTCGTAGGGCTTGAGTCCGGCCACCGGCTCGGTCGTCGAGCGCTGGAAGAACAGCGGCACGATCTCGACCAGGCCGCCGACCGCGACGACCACCAGGATCAGCACGATCATCAGGAAGTTGCTGGTCTCGATGCGCTCGTGACCCGTGGCTTGCATCTGTTGAGCCATTGACTTGTTCTCCTTAGGCGTGGACGAGGCGCGGGATCGGCGAGGGCACGACGCGCCCCGCACGCACGGTCTTCACCACGTTCCAGACCATCACGAGCATGCCGCTGAGGTACAGCAGGCCGCCCGTCAGGCGAACGAGGTAGAAAGGCCAGGTCGCCTTCACGCCTTCGACGAAGGTGTAGACCAGCGTGCCGTCGGCATTGAGCGCGCGCCACATGAGGCCTTGCATCACGCCGGCGATCCACATCGCGGCGATGTAGAGCACCACGCCCAGCGTCGCGATCCAGAAGTGCAGCTCGATGGCCTTGGTGCTGTACATCTTGGTCTGCCCGAACATGCGCGGGATCAGGTAGTACAGCGAACCCACGGTGATGAAGCCCACCCAGCCCAGCGCGCCGGAGTGCACGTGGCCGATGGTCCAGTCGGTGTAGTGCGACAGCGCATTCACCGTCTTGATCGACATCATCGGCCCCTCGAAGGTCGACATGCCGTAGAAGCTCAGCGCGACGATGAGGAACTTCAGGATCGGGTCGTCACGCAGTTTGTGCCAGGCGCCCGAGAGGGTCATCATCCCGTTGATCATGCCGCCCCAGCTCGGCGCGAGCAGCACCAGCGAGAAGATCATGCCCACCGATTGCGCCCAGTCGGGCAGCGCGGTGTAGTGGAGGTGGTGCGGGCCCGCCCACATGTACGTGAAGATCAGCGCCCAGAAGTGCACGATCGACAGGCGGTACGAATACACCGGCCGTTCGGCCTGCTTGGGGATGTAGTAGTACATCATCCCCAGGAAGGCGGCCGTGAGGAAGAAGCCCACGGCGTTGTGGCCATACCACCACTGCACCATCGCGTCCTGCACGCCGGCGTAGGCGGAGTAGCTCTTCATCCAGCTCACCGGCATGGACGCGCTGTTCACGATGTGCAGCAGCGCGATCGCGATGATGTAGGAGCCGAAGAACCAGTTGGCCACGTAGATGTGGCGCACGCGGCGCGTGCCGATGGTGCCGAAGAACACGATCGCGTAGGCGACCCAGATGACGGCGATCGCCACGTCGATGGGCCACTCCAGCTCGGCGTACTCCTTGCCTTGCGTGAAGCCCAGCGGCAGCGAGATGGCGGCGGCCACGATCACCGCCTGCCAGCCCCAGAACGTGAATTTCGCCAGCCAGGGCAGGAACAGCTGCACCTGGCAGGTGCGCTGCACGACGTGGTAGCTGGTGGCGAACAGCGCACAGCCGCCGAACGCGAAGATCACTGCATTGGTGTGCAGCGGGCGCAAGCGGCCGTAGCTCAGCCAGGGTATGCCGTAGGTGAGGTCGGGAAATGCCAGTTGGGCCGCCGCAATGACGCCCACCAGCATGCCCACGACGCCCCACACGACCGCGGCCAGCGCAAAGGCGCGCACGGTTTCATCGGTGTAATTGACCGGCGCATCAGCTTGCGCATTCGCAACCATCGGGGTCCTCCAGTTCGCTCTCCATTCGAGCCGGAGGGGATTTTTCGATGGTCAGGCGTCAGAGGTCTTGATGCTGATCAAGGGGTGGGAAGTCAGTGTCCAGAATCTGCTCACCGTGTTGCTCGAGGTCGTCGAACTGGCCGGCGTGCAGTGCCCAGGCAAAAAGTCCCAGGATGGCGAGCACCAGCACGGCCGACAACGGGATGAGCAGGTAGAGGATCTCCATGCCTCACTCCGCGGGCCGCGCGAGGCGCATCGAGTTGAGCACCACCACCAGGGAACTGCTGGCCATGCCCAGGCCCGCCGCCCAGGGCGGCAGCCATCCGACCAATGCCAGCGGCACGCACGCCGCGTTGTAGCCCGCCGCCCAGGCGAGGTTCTGGCGCATCACGCGCAGCGCCTTCTTCGCCAGGCCCCGGGCGCGCGCGACGTCGCGCAAGCGGTTCGATACGAGCACGCCATCGGCCTGTGAACGCGCCACCAATGCGCCCTCGCCCATCGCCAGCGACACGTCGGCCTGCGCCAGCACCGGCGCGTCGTTGATGCCGTCGCCCACCATCGCGACGACCTCGCCATGCGATTGCGCGGCGCGCACCGCCGCGAGCTTGTCCTGCGGCGTCAGCGCGCCCTGGCAGTCGGCGAGGCCGAGCAGGCGCGCCATGCGCTGCACGCGCGCCGCCGCATCGCCCGACAGCAGCGCCACGCGCACGCCGTCGCGCTGCAGCGCCTGCACCGCGCTCGCCGCGTCCTCGCGCAGGCGTTCCGCGATCACCCAGCGCGCAAGCGCCTGGCCATCGCAGCCGAGCCAGGTCTCGAACCCACCCTCTTCTGCGGCAGGCTGGCCGGTGGCGACCCATTGCGCCGAGCCGAGGCGCCACACCCGCCCGTCGTCGGCCGTTCCCTGCAAGCCGCGGCCGGCGGTTTCCTGCACGTCGCGCCACGACACATCGGCCGGCCGGTGCGACTCGGCCACCGCCTTGGCCAGCGGATGGGTCGACCATGCCGCCAACGAGGCCGCCATGCCGCGCAGCAGGTCGTCGCTCCAGCGCGGATCGGATCCTTGCCGCTGCATCTCGATGCAGTGCAGGCCCGCATCGGTGAGCGTGCCGGTCTTGTCGATGAACAGCGCCTGCATCGACGCCAGGCCTTCGATCGCCTCCAGCCGCCGCAGGAGCACGCCACGCCTTGCCATGGCCGCGGCCGCCGACAGCATGGCCGAGGGCGCGGCCAGCGAGAGCGCGCAGGGGCAGGTGACGATGAGCACCGAGACCGCCACCCACACTGCGCGCGACGGGTCGACGATGCTCCAGACGCCCGCCGCGGCCGCAGCCAGCGCCAGCACGGTCCACAGGAAAGGCCCGGCCCAGCGATCGGCTGCGCTGAGCGAGGCCGGTCGCTGGGTCTGCGCCTCGCGCATCAGGGCCACGATCGCCTCGTGCCGGGTGTCGGCTCCGACACGCTCGGCGCGCATCTCCACCGGCGCCTGCAGGTTGATGCTGCCGGCCACGACCTCGTCGCCTGCCGACTTGGAAACGGGCGTCGCCTCGCCGCTGAGCAGCGACTCGTCCGCCTGGGTGCTGCCGCGGGTGATCACGCCGTCCGCGGCGAAGGCATCGCCCACCGGGACGCGCACCGTGTCGCCACGCCGCAAGCGATGCGTCGCCACGGTCTCGATGCTGCCGTCGGCAGCCAGGCGCATCACCGTCTGCGGCAGGCGGCCCATCGTCTCCTCGAGCGACGCGGCGGCGCGATGCCGCGCGCGCATCTCCAGGAAGCGCCCCCCGAGCAGGAAGCTCACGAACATGGTGAGCGAGTCGAAATAGACCTCGCCGCCGAACACACCGCCGGGATCGAAGGCGGCGCCGCTGCTGCCGATGAAGGCCACGGCGATGCCCAGCGCCACGGGCACGTCCATGCCGATGCGCCGGCTCTTCAGCGAACGCCAGGCGCCCGCGAAGAACGGCGTGGCCGAGAAGAAGAGCACCGGCAGGGTCAGCAGCCAGCTGCCCCAGTCGAGCAGGTGCTTGATGTCCGGCGGCAGCTCGCCCGCCGCGCTCACGTACGAGGGCGTCGCGAGCATCATCACCTGCATCGCGCAGAACGCCGCGACGAACAGACGCCAGATCGCGCCGCGCGACTCCTTGCGGCGCAGCAGGCGCGCGCCGGCGGCCGTGTCGGGCACGGCGCTGTAGCCCGCGGCGGTGACCGCCTGCACCAGCGCGGACGCCTGCGTGCGCCGCTGGTCCCAGCGCACGCTCGCGACCTGCGACGCCGCGCTCACGCGTGCATCGACCACGCCGGGAACGCCCTTGA
Organism: Piscinibacter sp.; assembly: GCA_035254085.1. Taxonomy (GTDB): domain Bacteria; phylum Pseudomonadota; class Gammaproteobacteria; order Burkholderiales; family Burkholderiaceae_C; genus Albitalea. Next base: position 5,297 of record DATFAY010000439.1, on the reverse strand, counting down.
GCGCGAGTTCGATCGTGCTCGCGCAAGCGGCGCAATGCATGCCGCCGACGCGAAACGAGGACTCGCCGATGCGCTGGCCCTCGCGGCCGGGCTGCCAGCGGGTGAAGCGGTCGAGCTCGACCGGGTCGTCGAGCGCGGCGAGCTGCTCCGGCGAGGGCGGCGTGTTGGCGGAGGCGGCCGGTGCCAGCACCGCTTCAGCGGACCAGCAACATCGGCGTCTTGCAGCGAGCGAGCACGCCGGTGGTGACGGAGCCGAGGACTACGTTGCCCATGGCCGAATGACCATGGGTGCCCATCACGATGAGGTCGAAGCGTTCAGCCTGCGCCAGCTCGGCGATGGCCGCCGCAGCATGCCCGACGACGTGCGAACAGGTGAATGTCCAGCCCTGCTGCTCGGCGAAGGAGCGCACCGGCTGCAGCACCTCGGCGGCCTGCTGCAGGTGGTAGTCCTCGATCATCTTGGGCTCGAGGAAGCTGGCGGCGTAGCCGGGGATCGGCGCCACCACGGTGAAGACGGTGTACTCGTGCTCGCGGCCCAGCAATTCGTCATGGGCGGCGATGTAGCTGAGCATGCGCTTGGTGTAGGCGCTGCCATCGACGGGCAACAGAATCTTCATGCAAATCTCCCCCGGCGTTTGCGGGACTGGATCGATGGTGCACTGCCGCGATTCGCCCGCCTTTGACCGCGGTCAAGGGCGCGCCGGCTCATGGTCGGGCACCGTGTCCAGCTCGGCCAGCCACGGCGCGGCCGACGAATCGCTGGGGGCGCGCCAATCTCCGCGCGGCGAGAGCGAGCCGCCCGAGCCGACCTTCGGCGAATTGGGCACGCACGAGCGCTTGAACTGGCTGGTGGCGAAGAAGCGCTGCAGGAAGATCCGCAGGTTCTTCTTGATGTCGCTCAAGCCGTACTGGCTGCGCGACACGTCCGGCCCGTCGGGCCAACGGCCGTGATCGCGGTCGTGCCAGGCATGGTGTGCGAGGAACGCGACCTTGGAGGGCGCGAAGCCGTAGCGCAGGACGTGGAAGAGATTGAAGTCCTGCAGCTCGTAGGGGCCGATCGTCGCCTCGGTGCTCTGGGAGGGTTGGCCGTCGGCCGCGCCGGGCACCAGCTCCGGGCTGATCTCGGTGGCGAGGATGTCTCGCAGCACGGCGCTGCCGTGCTCGCCCACCTGGCCGCTGTCGGCGACCCAGCGCACCAGGTGCTTGATGAGCGTCTTGGGCACGCTGGCGTTCACGTTGTAGTGCGACATGTGGTCGCCCACGCCATAGGTGCACCAGCCCAGCGCCAGCTCGCTCAGGTCGCCCGTGCCCACGACGATCCCGTTGTGGAAGTTGGCCAGCCGGAACAGGTGGCTGGTGCGCTCGCCGGCCTGCACGTTCTCGAAAGTGATGTCGTGCACCGGCTGGCCTTCGGCGAACGGGTGCCCCAGGTCCTGCAGCATCTGGCGGCAGCTGGGCCGGATGTCGATCTGCTCGGCGCTGCAGCCCACCGCCTTCATCAGGCGCAGCGCCTGGTCGAGCGTGCGCGAACTGGTCGCGAAGCCCGGCATCGTGTAGCCGCGGATGTGGCTGCGCGGCAGCCCGACCAGGTCCATCGCCTTGGCGCACACCAGCAGCGCGTGGGTCGAGTCCAGGCCGCCCGACACGCCGATCACGAGCGTCTTGATGCCGGTGGCACTCAGGCGCTGCACCAGCGCCTGCACCTGGATGTTGTAGACCTCCTGGCAGCGCTCGTCCTTGCGCGCCGGGTCCGAGGGCACGTACGGGAAACGCGGCACCTCGCGGCGCAGCGGCAGGACCGCTTCACGCGGCAAGCCGAGCTCGAACCCCACGCTGCGGAATTCCTGTATCCGGTCGCGGTGCATCGCCGCCGATTGCCCGAAGCTCGTCTGGCGCATGCGCTCGTGCTGCAGGCGTTCGAGGTCGACGTCGCCGGTGATCATGTGCGAGTCGTTCGTGAAGCGCGCCGATTCGGCGAGCAGGTCGCCGTTCTCGCAGATCAGCGCCTGGCCGTCCCAGGCGAGGTCGGTGGTCGACTCGCCGATGCCGGCCGACGAGTACAGGTAGGCCGACAGGCAGCGCGCCGACTGCAGATCGACCAGCCGACGCCGATAGTCCGCCTTGCCGATGGTGACGTTCGACGCCGACAGGTTCACCAGCACCGTGGCGCCGGCGAGCGCGGCGTAGGACGAGGGCGGGATCGGCACCCACACGTCCTCGCAGATCTCGACGTGGAACTTGAACAGCGGCAGGTCCTGCGCCTCGAACAGCAGCGCGCTGCCGAAGGGGACCCGCCCGCCGAGCAGCGGCACCTCCGTGGCGAGCGCGTTGGTGGCGGGGTTGAACTGCCGCGCCTCGTAGAACTCGCCGTAATTGGGCAGGTAGGTCTTGGGCACGATGCCCAGCAGGCGGCCGCGCTGGACCACGGCGGCGCAGTTGTACAGCCGCTGCTCGACACGCAGCGGCAGGCCCACCACCGCCGCCAGCGGCAGGTCGACGCTGGCCTGCACGACACGCGCCAGCGCCGCCTCGCAGGCGTCGAGCAGCGCCTGCTGGTGGAAGAGGTCGTCGCAGGTGTAGGCCGACAGGCCCAGTTCCGGAAACACCACCAGCACCGCGCCGGCCCGGGCCGCCTCGGCCATCATCCGGCAGGTCTGCTCGGCATTGAACGCCGGGTCGGCGACGCGGTTGGCCGGGACGGCCACCGCCACGCGGGCGAATCCGTGCGAATAGAGGTTGAAGAAGGAGGAGGCTTCGGTCATGGCGCGCATTGTGGGCGACACCACGCGAGTATCTCCGCTTCAGGGGCGAGGCGCTGCCTCCCGCGCACGCCCGGCCGGGCCGCCGGGCCTCGACGAGGCGCGGGCCCGGGTGAACGATCTCACGTTCAGACGATGTTGTGGGCCAGCCCGGCCACGGCCACGGCACAGGCAAAGAAGACGAACAGCAGCCAGTTGGGCACGTGGCCTTGCGGCGCGTGGGTGCGGCGGTGACGTTGTTTGTCAGTCATGTGAACTCCGGCAATCAAAACCGGCCCCCGAGGGCCGCGGCGGCCCTTGTCGACATCGATCGGGCCGCCACCGTTGGCAAAGCGAAGTTCGTGCCAGCGAAAGCCATGCCACGACCGCTCAGGCGCACACCAGGCGATTGCGCCCTTCATGCTTGGCGCGGTAGAGCGCCCGGTCGGCGCGCTCGATGGCGGCGACGATGCTTTCGCCGCCGCGGCACAGCGTGAGACCCGCCGAGCAGGTGACCGCGGTGCCCGCCGGCAGCATCTCGAAGCGGGTCTGCTCCAGGCGCGCCAGCACCCGCAACACGCCCAGGCGGGCCTGCGCCGCATCGGTCGCGGCCAGCATCAGCAGGAACTCCTCGCCTCCCCAGCGGGCCACCACGTCGACCGCGCGAAGCTCGGCGCGTGCCAGGTCGGCGAAGCCGCGCAGCACGGCATCGCCCGCGGCATGCCCGTGGAGGTCGTTGATGCGCTTGAAGTGATCGAGGTCCATCAGGACCAGGCACATGGCCGCGCCGCTGCGCACGCAGCGAAGCGACTCCTCGGACATGCGCTCGAGCATCGCGCGGCGGTTGAAGCAGCCGGTGAGCTCGTCGCGCGTCGCGAGTTCGCGGATGCGCTCGAGCGCCGTGGACAGCGCGACCCGCTGCTCGCGGGACCGCTCGCGCATGCCGTGCAGCCGGCCCGTGAGGACCACGACGCCGGCGACGATGATGGCCACCATCATGAAGCGGGCCAGCTCGGCGGCCGCGGGCTCCGCGCCGGCCGTGCGGTGCAGCCAGTACAGGCTGGTGACGCCGAACACCGCCAGCGTGTAGACGCCGACCACCCGCACCTGGCGCTGCGTCATGCCGAACATGCCGAACATCAGGACGACGGCGAGGATCGGGATGATGACCGCGCGCATCGGACCGATGATGCTGTAGCCCGCCGCCGAGCAGAGGACGGCGTAGAGCATCTGCAGCATGGTCAGCGACGGGTCGCGCCAATGCGCGACGCGCCCGCTGCGGATGACGGCAAAGGCCAGCACCATGCCGCCCAGCGAAGTCAGCGTCCACGGCCAGATGAACCGATGGTCGGCCACGCCGATGGCGTCCAGCACGTGCATCATGGCCACGCAGGCCAGCATCAGCATGTTCGCCAGGCCGCATTGGGCCAGGCGGATCTGCTGGCGGCGGTCGCGCGTGAGCACCGCATGTTTCAGGCGCAGCCACAGCGGCTCGTGCGCCGGCGCGAAGCCGGCCTCGGGCGCCGATTCGCCGAGCGGCGTGGGGCGCTGAGACGACAGTGGAAGGTCGTGCAGGTTCATCGCGGTGGTCTGGCCGGGCGCCGGCGCACGAGCCTGTGCGCCTTGACGGGATATCGGCAGCCGGCGGTGCCAACTGAAGGATCGCCCGACCAGCACCGTGACGCATGGCGCACGGCCGTCGCCCGAGCGCGGTCCGGCGGACGCTGCACGGCGCGCGCCGCCGGCATAGGATGCGGGATCGACCGGAGGAGATGACCGATGTTCACCGCCCTGCTGCTGACCCAGGAAGACAAGAAGACCGTCGCGACGTTCGAGCGCATGGAAGCCGACCGGCTGCCGACCGGCGACGTGACCGTGCGAATCGAGTATTCGAGCCTCAACTACAAGGACGCGCTGGCCGTGACCGGCCGGGGCGCCATCGTTCGCAAATGGCCGCTGGTGCCCGGCATCGACCTGGCCGGCGTGGTCGAGGAGAGCGCGTCCCCCCACTGGCGGGCAGGCGATCGCGTGGTGGTCAATGGCTGGGGCCTGGGCGAAACCCATTGGGGCGGCTTCGCGCAGCTCGCACGGCTGTCCGCCGACTGGCTGCTGCGCCTGCCGGCGAGCTTCACGACCCGCCAGGCCATGGCCATCGGCACGGCCGGCTACACCGCCGCGCTGTGCGTCATGGCGCTGCGCAGGCATGGCCTGGAGCCCGGCGACGGCGAGGTGCTCGTGACCGGCGCTTCCGGCGGCGTGGGCTCGGTGGCCGTGGCGCTGCTGGCGGGCCTGGGGTACTCGGTCACGGCGTCCACCGGCCGGCCGCACGAAGCCGACTACCTGCAGGCACTGGGCGCCGCACACATCATCGACCGGGCCGAGCTGTCCTCGCCCGGGCGCCCCCTGCAGAGCGAGCGCTGGGCCGGCGTGGTCGACGCCGTGGGCAGCCATACGCTGGCCAACGCCTGTGCGGCGACGAAATGGAACGGCGCGGTCGCCGCCTGCGGCCTGGCGCAAGGCAGCGACTTTCCCGCGACCGTGATGCCCTTCATCCTGCGC
>DATFAY010000438.1:0-10727 GCA_035254085.1 Piscinibacter sp. | reverse complement strand
TCGGTGGAGCGGGTGTACGTGCACGAGCGCATCCACGACCAGTTCGTCGACTGCCTGGTGGCGACGGTGCAGGGCTTCAGGATCGGCGACCCGATGGAGGAGTCGACCTACATCGGGCCGATCACGCGCGCGCCGCAGATCCAGGTGCTGCAGGCGCAGGTCGCCGATGCGCTGGCCCAGGGCGCGACGCTGCGCACCGGCGGACATCGGCTCGACCGCCCCGGCCAGTGGTTCGAGCCGACGGTGTTCACCGAGGTCAACCACACGATGGAACTGATGCGCGAGGAGAGCTTCGGCCCGATCGTCGGCGTGCAGAAGGTGAGCGGCGACGAGGAGGCGGTGCGCCTCATGAACGACACGCGCTACGGCCTCACCGCGGGTGTCTACACGCCCGATGCGCGGCGCGCCAACGAGATTCTTGCGCGGGTGCATGCCGGCTCGGTCTACTGGAACTGCTGCGACCGGGTGAGCCCGCGACTGCCGTGGTCCGGGGTCGGCGACTCCGGCATCGGCCTCACCTTGTCGACCTACGGGATCCAGGCCTTCACCCGACCGAAGGCCTGGCACTTGCGCGATGCCTGAGAAATTTGGCCGCACGAATCAATACGAAATGGTCAGATATCAGAACAATTCTCTACGATTCACGGGTTCTCCCGCGGGTTGAACGACAGAAAATCCAGCCCCTTCGTTCCTAGACTGTCGATATCGAATCACCGTCTTCGGAGGCGAGCATGCGTGTCGGGGTACCCAAGGAGATCAAGGTCCAGGAGCATCGCGTCGGCCTCACGCCGATGGCGGTGCGCGAATACGTGTCGCACGGGCACGAAGTGCTGGTGCAAAGCGGCGCCGGCGCAGGTATCGGTGCCGACGACGCGGCCTACAGCGCGGCAGGCGCCCGCATCGCGGCCAGCGCCGCCGAGGTGTTCGCCGCGGCGGACATGATCGTCAAGGTCAAGGAGCCGCAGCCGGTCGAGTGGAAGATGCTGCGCAAGGGGCAGATCCTCTTCACCTACCTGCACCTCGCGCCGGACCCGGAGCAGGCGCACGGCCTGCTGGAGTCGGGCTGCACGGCAGTGGCCTACGAGACGGTGACCGACGAGCGCGGCGGCCTCCCCCTGCTGGCCCCCATGAGCGAAGTCGCCGGCCGCCTGGCCATCGAAGCGGCGGCCTTCGCGCTGCGCAAGCCCGCGGGCGGAATGGGGCTGCTGCTGGGCGGCGTGCCCGGCGTCCCGCCGGCGCGCGTGGTCGTGCTGGGCGGCGGCGTGGTGGGCACGCACGCGGCCCGCATGGCGGTGGGGCTGGGCTCCGAGGTATCGATCCTCGATCGTTCGCTGCCGCGCCTGCGCCAGCTCGATGAGCTGTTCCAGGGCCGTGCGCGCACGCGCTTCTCGAGCGTCGCCACGATCGAAGAAGAGATCCGCGCGGCCGACGTCGTGATCGGCGCGGTGCTCGTTCCCGGAGCGAGCGCACCCAAGCTGGTGAGCCGCGCGATGCTCAAGGAGATGAAGCCGCGCAGCGTGCTGGTGGACGTCGCCATCGACCAGGGCGGCTGCTTCGAAACCTCGCGAGCGACCACCCACGACGCGCCGACCTACGAGGTCGACGGCATCATCCACTACTGCGTCGCCAACATGCCGGGCGCCGTGCCGCAGACCTCCAGCCATGCGCTCAACCATGCCACGCTGCCCTTCGGACTGGCGCTCGCGGCCAAAGGCGAGAAGGCCCTGGTCGACGACGTGCACCTGCGCCGCGGCCTCAACATCATCCGCGGCCGCGTGACCTGCGAGCCGGTGGCAACAGCCCTGAAGCTGCCTGGTGTGAGCGCCGAGTCGGCACTCGGCATGACCTGAAGCCGCTGGCCGGGGGAGCGCCCCCGGCTCACGACTTGCGCTGCAGCATCTGCGAGATCTCGCCGGCCGCTGCGCGCAGGCGCGGCAGGAAGTGCTCGACCATGTAGGCGGGCGAGGTCCGGTTGACTTGTCCGCTGATGTTCATCGCCGCGATCGCGTTGCCGGCACGGTCGCGGATGGGCGCCGACAGCGACACCAGCCCTTCCTCGAGTTCCTGGTCCACGATGCACCAGCCCTGCTGGCGGACCTTGGCCAACTCCTTCTTCAGCAGCGCCACGTCGATGATCGTGCGGGCGGTGCGGCGCTGCGGCGGGTACTCGCGCATCAGCGCATCGAAGCTGCGTGAATCGAGCTCGGCCAGCAGCGTGCGGCCCATCGAGGTGCAGTACGCCGGCAAGCGGCTGCCGATGCCGAGGTTGATGCTCATGATCTTGTGCGTCGGCACCCGCAGCACGTAGACCACGTCGGGCCCGTCGAGCACCGCGGCCGAGCACGATTCCTTGATCTCCTCGACCAGCCGTTCCATCACGGGCTCGGCGAGGTTCCACAGCGGCAGCGACGACAGGTAGGCGAAGCCCAGGTCGAGGATGCGCGGGGTGAGGCTGAACTGTCGGCCGCTGCAGCGCACGTAGCCCAGACCTTCGAGCGTGAGCAGGATGCGCCTGGCGCCCGCGCGCGTGAGGCCGGTGCGCTGCGCGACCTCCGACAGCGTCTGCTGCGGCGCGGCGGCGCTGAACGAACGGATCACCTGCAGGCCGCGGGCGAACGACTGCACGTAGGTGTCGCCCGGCCGCGGCGCGCCGGCGGCGGCCTCCGCGGCGGGCAGGGTCTCGGCGGTGTTCTTGTCGTCGGCAGGCATGCGGCAGTCTATCTCCGCGCCCGCGCGCCGGGCAGCGGTTCCGACGCTAACATCCGCCGACTTCATCGGGAGATGTGTGCATGGCCATGGACGTGGTGGACTACGAGATCAAGGGCGCGGAGATGCAGTTCGTCGAGGTCGAGCTCGATCCCGGCGAAGCGGCGATCGGCGAAGCGGGCAGCATGATGTTCATGGACGCCGGCATCGACATGGACACCATCTTCGGCGACGGCTCGGCCAACCAGGGTGGCTTCTTCGGCAAGCTGCTCGGCGCAGGCAAGCGGCTGGTCACCGGCGAATCGCTGTTCACGACCGTCTACACGAACCGCGGGGCGCGCAAGCTGCGCGTCGCGTTCGCCGCGCCCTATCCGGGCAAGATCATGGCGATGAATCTCGCGCAGCTCGGCGGCACGCTGATCTGCCAGAAGGACGCCTTCCTGTGCGCGGCGCGCGGGGTGTCGCTGGGCATCTACTTCCAGCAGAAGATGTCGGTCGGCTTCTTCGGCGGCGAGGGCTTCATCATGCAGCGCCTGGACGGCGACGGCCTGGCCTTCGTGCACGCCGGCGGCACGGTGGTCAAGCGCGAACTGCAGGCCGGCCAGACCCTGCTCATCGACACCGGCTGCATCGTGGCCCTCACGCCGAGCGTGAACTTCGAGATCCAGTACGTGGGCAAGGTCAAGACCGCGCTCTTCGGCGGCGAGGGCCTCTTCTTCGCCAAGGTCACCGGCCCCGGCACCGTCTGGCTGCAGAGCCTGCCGTTCTCGCGCCTGGCCTCGCGTGTGTTCGCGGCCGCGCCGCAAACGGGCGGCGGCCGCCGCGAGGAAGGCTCGCTGCTGGGCGGCTTTGGCGCCGGCGGGCTGCTGGGCGCGGTGCTCGGCGGCGACAACGACGAGTGAGCGGCGAATGCGTCCAGCCGCCGACATTCCCGGCGAGAGGCTGACATGAGCCGGCTGTTTGACTCATTCTGGCGCGCGGTCGCCTATTGCCTGCATCCGCGGGTGATCATGCTGTCGCTTGCGCCGCTGCTGCTCATGGCGACCCTGGCGCTGCTGCTGGGCTACTTCTTTTGGGAGCCAGCGATCGACGCGGTGAATGCGACGATCGCTTCCTGGCAGATGATGAGCACGCTCATCCATTGGCTGGAGGGCGTGGGCCTGGGCGGGCTCAAGGCGGCGATCGGGCCCCTGGTCGTGGTGTTCGTCTCGACGCCCGTGATCGTGGTGCTGTCGCTGCTGATCGTGGCGGGCCTCATGACGCCGGCCATCGTCAAGCTCGTGGCCACGCGGCGCTTTCCGGCGCTGGAGCACCGGCACGGCGGCTCGATGCTCGGCAGCGCGTTCGGCGCGCTGTGGGCGACGCTGGTCGCGTTGCTGGCGCTGGCGCTGTCGATTCCGCTGTGGTTCATCCCGCCGCTGGTGCTGGTGGTGCCGCCGCTCATCTGGGGTTGGCTCACCTACCGCATGATGTGCTACGACGTGCTGGCCGATCACGCCACGCGCGAGGAGCGGCGCGAGCTGATTCGCCGCCATCGCGCGCCGCTGTTCGCCATCGGCGTGGTGACCGGCTACCTCGGCGCCGCGCCGTCGCTGGTGTGGGTGTCCGGCGCGATGGCGGTGGTGCTGGCGCCGGTGCTGGTGCCGCTGGCCATCTGGATCTACATGCTGGTCTTCGCGTTCTCGGCCCTTTGGTTCACGCATTTCGCGCTGGCGGCGCTGCAGGCGATGCGCGCCGAGCACGCGCCGCTGGCTGAACCGGCCGTCGAGCCGCTGCCGCTCGTCGGGGAAGCGCCACCGGGCGGGCCGCCGGCCGTGCCGCCCCTTTGAGCTGTCGAGGTGTGCCCATGAACTTCGGTGTGATCGTCGTCGGCGATGAAGTCCTCTCGGGCAAACGTGCCGACAAGCACATGCCCAGGCTGATCGAGCTCCTGTCGGCGCGCGGCCTGGCGCTCTCATGGGCGCGCTACGTCGGCGACGAGCCCGCCCGCCTCACCGCCGATCTGCGCGACGCCTTCGCCGGCGGCGACGCGGTGTTCTGCTGCGGCGGCATCGGCGCCACCCCCGACGACCACACCCGGCGCTGCGCGGCCGAGGCGCTCGGCCGCCCGCTGGTGCTGCACGCGCAGGCGCGCGACCTGATCATGGAGCGGGTGCGCCAGATGGCGCGCGAGCAGGGCACGCCGCTGGACGAGGACCATCCCGACACCCGGCGCCGGCTCGAGATGGGCGTCTTCCCCGAGGGCGCACAGATCATCCCGAACCCGTTCAACAAGATCCCCGGCTTCTCGGTCGCCGAGGTGCACTTCGTCCCCGGCTTTCCGGTGATGGCGCATCCGATGATCGAATGGCTGCTCGACACCCGCTACAAGCACCTGCATCGCCAGGGCGCATGGCAGGAGCGCTCGGTCATCGTGCGGGGCTCCATGGAGGCGACCTTGACTCCGCTCATGGAGTCGCTGGAAACGCGCTTCCCCGGCGTGAAGGTGTTCAGCCTGCCGAGCGTCGACCACCCGCAGTGGGGGCGTCACATCGAGCTCGGCGTCAAGGGCGCGCCGTCGCTGCTGGACGAAGCCTATCCCGCCCTGCTCGCCGGCTTGGCCGACTACCCCGTGACGCTGGGCCCCGAATTGGTGCGATAACGTGCTTGACGATGCACAAGTTCAGTGCCTTGGAACGCCCCGTTTTGGGTTCTAAGATGGGGTGGCGGCCGCTCGCCTGAGTCCCTCGGCGCCAGCCGCACCACCCGTGGCACCACACTGCGCCGAGTCAGGGTTCTCGGCATGGTTTCTGCTACATTCCCGTGCGCATTTTTGAGGCACCGCCCGGACGTGCCTTGTCGATGTCGTCCCACCCACCCCAACACCAAAGAGCGTCCCGCTAGGAGATTTTGATGGCAGCCAAGACCGTCGCCGACGTGATGAAGTTGGTGTCGGAAAACGAAGTCAAGTTCGTCGACTTCCGCTTCACCGACACCCGCGGCAAAGAGCAACACGTGACCGTGCCCCTGTCGCACTTCGATGAAGACAAGTTCAGCGGCGGCCACGCTTTCGACGGCTCGTCGATCGCCGGCTGGAAGGGCATCGAGGCCTCCGACATGCTGCTGATGCCGGACCCGAACACCGCCAACATCGACCCGTTCTTCGAAGAGCCGACGCTGATCCTCACCTGCGACGTGATCGAGCCGGGCGACGGCAAGCCCTATGAGCGCGACCCGCGCTCGCTGGCCAAGCGCGCCGAGGCCTACCTCAAGTCCTCGGGCATCGGCGACCAGGCCTTCTTCGGCCCGGAGCCCGAATTCTTCGTCTTTGACAGCGTGCGCTGGAGCGTGGACATGCACGGCTCGTTCTCGAAGATCGAGTCGGAAGAGGGTGCGTGGAACTCGGGCAAGGAATACGAGCACGGCAACTCCGGCTATCGCCCCACCGTCAAGGGCGGCTACTTCCCCGTGCCGCCGGTCGACTCCTTCCAGGACATGCGCTCGGAGATGTGCCTGATCCTCGAGTCGATGGGCGTGCCCGTCGAAGTGCACCACCACGAGGTCGCCAACGCCGGCCAGATGGAGCTGGGCACCAAGTTCAGCACGCTGGTGCAGCGCGCCGACTGGCTGCAGCTGCAGAAGTACGTCATCTCCAACGTGGCGCACGCCTACGGCAAGACGGCGACCTTCATGCCCAAGCCCATCGTCGGCGACAACGGCTCCGGCATGCACGTTCACCAGTCGGTCTGGAAGGACGGCAAGAACCTGTTCGCCGGTGACGGCTACGCGGGGCTGAGCGAGTTCGCGCTGTACTACATCGGCGGCATCATCAAGCACGCGCGCGCGCTCAACGCGATCACCAACCCGGGCACCAACTCGTACAAGCGCCTGGTGCCTGGCTTCGAAGCCCCGGTGAAGCTCGCCTACAGCTCGCGCAACCGCTCGGCCTCGATCCGCATCCCCTACGTGCCGAACCCGAAGGGCCGCCGCATCGAGGCGCGCTTCCCGGATCCCCTGTGCAACCCGTACCTGGGCTTCTCGGCGATGCTGATGGCCGGCCTCGACGGCGTCGAGAACAAGATCCACCCCGGCGAAGCCGCGACCAAGGACCTGTACCACCTGCCGCCGGAAGAGGACGCGAAGATCCCGACCGTCTGCCACAGCCTGGACCAGGCCCTCGAGTACCTCGACAACGACCGTGCCTTCCTCACCAAGGGCGGCGTGTTCACCGACGCGTACCTCGACGCCTACATCGAACTGAAGATGCAGGAAGTGACCCGCTTCCGCATGACGACCCACCCGGTCGAGTTCGACATGTACTACAGCTCGTGATCGGCTTCACGAATCGAGCGAGGGACGGCACGCGCCGTCCCTTTTTTCTTGTGCCCGGCCGTTTCACTCCTGCGCGACAATGGTGCGAGTCATCGTGAATGCAAGTGCTCGCGTTGTTGCGCGAGAGGAGTCGTCTGCATGAAACCCGCCATTGCCCTGGCCCTCGCGGCCTTCGCCACCTCGTCGATGCTGACACCGGCGGCGTCTGCGCAGCAGCCGGCGCGCGAGGTGTATCGCTGTCCCGGCAATCCGGTGCTCTACACCGATTCCCTGACCGCGAAGGAAGCCCGCGACAAGGGCTGCCGCACGCTCGAGGGCGCGCCGATCACGGTGGTGCAGGGGTTCAAGCCGCGGCCCGCGGCCGCCGGCGCCTCGGGAGCGTCCAGCCGGTCGTCGGACCAGCGCGTCGCGCCGGACGAGCAACGTGCGCGCGACAACGACGCAAGGCGCATCCTCGAAGGCGAATTGAAGCGCGAGGAAGAACGTCTCGCGCAGATGCAAAAGGAATTCAACAACGGCGAGCCGGAGCGGCAAGGCGACGAGCGCAACTACCAGAAGTACGTCGATCGCGTGGCCGACATGAAGGCCGCCATCGCGCGCAAGGAGGCCGACATCGCGGCCATCCGGCGCGAGCTGGCCAAGCTCCCGCAGTGAACCGCACGCCGGCGTCCGAGACCCCGGATGCGCCGCGCGAGACAGCGGCGAATCCCTCGACGTCGGCCTACATCGCCTTCGATCAGCTGGCGACCATGGTCGCCATCGTCCGCACCGATGGGCGCTGCCTGTTCGCCAACGCCGCCTTCGAGCATGTGCTGGGGCTTTCGCGCCGCAGCGTGCTGCGCGGCTCGCTGTTCGACTGGTTCGTCGATCCGCAGGCGCTGCGCGACACCGTGGCCGCGGTCGTCCGCAACGACTACGCCACCAGCCGCCTCGACGCGCAGCTGCGCCGCCCCGCCTCGACGCACGGCGAGGTGCTGCCGGTGCACGTCATCATCAACCAGATGGACCGCGCGAGCGGCCCGCTCGACGCCGCGGTGGTGGAGCTGGTCGAGATCGAACAGCAGACGCGCCAGGACCGCGAAGAGCGCGCGCTCGACCAGGCGCAGGCCAACAAGGAGCTGATCCGCAACCTCGCCCACGAGATCAAGAATCCGCTGGGCGGCATCCGCGGCGCGGCCCAGCTGCTCGAGATGGAAGTCGAGTCGCGCTCGCTCACCGAATACACGCGGGTCATCATCCAGGAGGCCGACCGCCTGCAGGCACTGGTCGATCGCCTGCTGGCGCCGCACCGCAAGCCGCACGTGGTGAGCGACGTCAACATCCACGAGGTCTGCGAGCGGGTGCGCTCGCTCATCCTGGCGGAGTTCCCGCGCGGACTCGCGGTGCAGCGCGACTACGACATCTCGATCCCGGACTTTCGCGGCGACCGCGAGCAGCTCATCCAGGCCGTGCTCAACATCGCCCACAACGCGGCGCAGGCGCTGGCCGAGCGCATCGCGGCAGGCGATGCGTGCATCACGCTGCGCACCCGCATCGCCCGGCAGGTGACCCTGGGCAAGCAGCGCTATCGTCTGGCACTGGACTTGCATATCGAGGACAACGGCCCGGGAGTCCCCGAGTCGATCCGCGATCGCATCTTCTATCCGCTGGTGTCGGGGCGCGAAGGCGGATCGGGTCTGGGGCTCACGCTGGCGCAGACCTTCGTGCAGCAACACCAGGGCATGATCGAATGCGAAAGCGTGGCGGGCAAGACAATCTTCAAGATCGTGATTCCGCTGCCGTAGGCCCTCGGGACTGCTGCACGGAACCGGGTTCAGGCGGCATCGAAACCCGACGGTTGAGGCAGTGAAAGAAACCTCGCGGTTTCGTTTCAAGGGCAGGGAATGAAACCCATCTGGATTGCTGACGACGACCAGTCCATCCGCTTCGTGCTGGAGAAGGCACTGGCGCGCGAGGACTTCGCGGTGCGAAGCTTCACCAACCCCCGCGACGTCCTGCACGCCCTCGACGGCGATGCGCCTCAGGTGCTGGTGTCGGACATCCGCATGCCGGGCGGCTCGGGCATCGAGTTGCTGACCAAGGTGAAGGAGCGCCATCCCGGGCTGCCGGTCATCATCATGACGGCGTACTCCGATCTCGACAGTGCCGTCAGCGCGTTCCAGGGCGGGGCCTTCGAATACCTGCCCAAGCCTTTCGACGTCACCAAGGCGGTCGAACTCATCCGCCGCGCCGTCGACGAGAGCATGCGCGAGGAAGTGCGCGACAGCGGCTCGGCCGACATGCCCGAGATGCTGGGCCAGGCGCCGGCGATGCAGGACGTCTTTCGCGCCATCGGGCGGCTCAGCCAGAGCATCGTCACCGTGCTCATCACCGGCGAATCGGGCTCGGGCAAGGAACTGGTCGCGCGGGCGCTGCACAAGCACAGCCCGCGCGCGAGCGGCCCCTTCGTCGCGATCAACACCGCGGCCATCCCCAAGGACCTGCTCGAAAGCGAGCTGTTCGGCCACGAGCGCGGTGCCTTCACGGGCGCGCAGACGACGCGGCGCGGCCGCTTCGAGCAGGCCGACGGCGGCACCCTGTTCCTCGACGAGATCGGCGACATGCCGTTCGACCTGCAGACTCGCCTGCTGCGCGTGCTCAGCGACGGGCAGTTCTATCGCGTAGGCGGGCACAACCCGCTGCGCAGCAACGTGCGGGTGATCGCGGCCACGCACCAGAACCTTGAGGAGCGCGTGAAACTGGGCGTGTTCCGCGAAGACCTGTTCCACCGGCTCAACGTCATCCGGCTTCGCCTGCCCGCGCTGCGCGAACGGCGCGAGGACGTTCCCGCGCTGGCGCGCTTCTTCCTGCAGAAAAGCGCGAAGGAGCTCGGCGTCGAGGCCAAGCGCATCACCGAGCCGGCGCTCGCGCGCCTGATGCGCTTCGACTTCCCGGGCAACGTGCGCCAGCTCGAAAACATCTGCCACTGGCTGACCGTGATGGCGCCGGCACAGGTGATCGAGGCCAAGGACCTGCCGCCGGAGCTGCAGGGCGATGCACCGCAGGAAGCGGCGGTGACGCCGGCGCCCACCGACGCGAGTCGGCTGGCCGCTGCTTCGGCCGCGCCGCTCGCGCCCGCCGTCATCGCGGCAACCCCTCCGACGGACCTGGTCCCGGCAGCGCAGCCCCCGGCAGCGTGGCTCTTGGACCTGGAGCGTGAATCGCGCAGCCTGCTGCAGGCCGGAGCGCCGCAGGTGTGGGACACGCTCACCCGCAAGTTCGAGGCGCAGCTGATCCATACCGCGCTCGAGGTGACGCGCGGCCGCCGCATCGAAGCCGCGCAGAAGCTCGGCATCGGCCGCAACACGATCACGCGGAAGATCCAGGAACTGGGCCTGGAGGATTGACGGCCCCCCAGTCGCTTCGCTCCTGCCCCCGAGGGGCGCCACCCATCGGACCGGCGAAGCCGGATCCTTGGGTGTGGCTTGATGGGGGCTTTGCTGCGCTGGCCTTGTTAGGCTAGTTCGGCGATGACGGGGGCGTGGTCGCTGGGGCGCTCGTTCTTGCGCGGCAGCTTGTCGATGAAGCACGCCTTGACCTGCGGCTTCAGCGCGTCGCTCACCAGGATGTGATCGATGCGCAGGCCCTGGTTGCGGCGGAACGCGAGCATGCGGTAGTCCCACCAGCTGTAGAGCTTGGGCGGCTGCTCGAACAGGCGGAAGGCGTCGTGC
>DATFAY010000437.1:0-2525 GCA_035254085.1 Piscinibacter sp. | reverse complement strand
CGTCACCCCCACGGGCACGAGCGCCGGCGCCGGCGTGCAGGCCGGCTGGGAGATCGATCTCTTCGGCGGTGCGCGGGCCGGCCGCCGCGCCGCGCAGGCCCGCCTCGAAGGCGCGCAGGCCGGCTGGCACGAGGCGCGGGTTTCGGTGGCGGCCGACGTGGCAAGCAACTACCTCGCGTTGCGTGCCTGCGAGGCGCAGCTGGTGCAGACGCAGACCGACACCGCCTCGCGCGAGGAAACGGCGCGCCTGACCCGGCTCACCGCGCGCGCCGGCTTCCAGGCGCCCGCCAACGAATCCTTGGCGCGCGCCAGCGCCGCGCAGGGCCGCGCCCTGCTGGCGGCGCAGCGCGCGCAATGCGACCTCGCCGTGAAGGCGCTGGTCGCGTTGACCGCCATCGACGAGCCCACCCTGCGGCCGCAGCTCGCCGCGGCCGGCGCTCGACTGCCGCAGCCGGCGCAGATCGTGGTCAACGCGGTGCCCGGGGAGGTGCTCAACCAGCGACCCGACCTCTACATCGCGGCGCGCGAGCTGGTCGCCGCCAGCGCCGACGTCTCGCAAGCGAGCGCGCAGCGGCTGCCCCGCATCACGCTCGCCGGCTCGCTGACGGCCGGGCGCTTCGAGTCCGGCAGCTTCTCCACCAACGGCAGCCTGTGGGCGATCGGCCCGCTGGCCGTCTCGGTGCCGCTGTTCGACGGCGGCCGCCGCGCCGCCAACGTCGAGGCCGCCCGCGCGCGCTACGACGAGGCCCTGGTCACCTACCGCGCCAAGCTGCGCGGCGCGGTGCGCGAGGTCGAGGAGGCGCTGGTGCAGCTGCAAAGCGCCGACTCGCGGCGCGACGACGCGCGCATCGCGGCCGAAGGCTTCGATGCCTCGTACAAGGCCACCGAGGCACGCTTTCGCGGCGGCCTGGCCAGCCTGTTCGAGCTGGAGGACGCGCGCCGCAGCGCGGCCCAGGCGCACAGCCAGCTGATCGAGCTGGAGCGCGAAAGCGCCGCCGCCTGGATCACGCTGTACCGCGCGCTCGGCGGCGGCTGGACCGCCGCCGGCGAGACCCACACCGCCGCCGCGCTCGACGCGGCCTCGAAGTGAACGAACACCCCAGAAGCGCCACGCCATGACCCGCTCACGCCAACCTCTCGTACTCGCTGCCGCCGGCATTGTCGCGGCCACGCTGCTCGCGCTTGCCGTCCACGCGGTGCAGGCCGCCGACGACAAGAAGCCGGCCTCCGCGCCCGCGGCCAAGCCGGCGCTCACGGTCACCACCACCGTGCCGACGACTGCCACGCTGCCGGTCACGTTGAGCGCCAACGGCAACATCGCCGCCTGGCAGGAAGCCGTGATCGGCACCGAGGCCAACGGGCTGCGGCTGGCCGAGGTCCGCGTGGGCGTGGGCGACGTCGTCAAGCGCGGACAGGTGCTGGCCACCTTCGTGCCCGACACCATCCAGGCCGACCTCAGCCAGATGCGCGCCGCCGTCGCCGAGGCCGAGGCGATGCTGGCCGACGCCTCGGCCAACGCACAGCGCGCCCGCGAGCTCGCGACCACCGGCGCGCTCAGCGCGCAGCAGATCAACCAGTACCTGACCGCCGAGCGCACCGCCCGCGCCAAGCTCGATGCGCAGCGCGCCGCCGCCAAGGTGGCCCAGCTGCGCCTGGCGCAGACCCGCGTGCTGGCGCCCGACAACGGCGTGATCTCGTCGCGCAGCGCGACGGTGGGCGCGGTCATGCCCGCCGGCATGGAGATGTTCCGGCTGATCCGCCAGGGCCGGCTCGAATGGCGCGCCGAGGTGCCCGCGAGCGACCTCGCGCGGGTCAAGCCCGGCATGGCGGTGACGGTGAACACGCCCGGCGGCAGCCAGATCCCGGGCAAGGTGCGCATCATCGCGCCCACGGTGGACGACAAGACCCGCAACGGCATCGTCTACGTCGATCTCGCGCCGCACGCGGGCGATGCCAAGGCCGGCATGTTCGCGCGCGGCGACTTCGCCATCGGCAGCGGCAGCGCACTCACCTTGCCGCAGGGCGCGGTGCTGCTGCGCGAGGGCTTCAGCTACGTGATGCGCGTGGGGCCCGACGGCAAGGTGACGCAGACCAAGGTGAACGTGGGCCGCCGCGTCGGCGAGCGCGTCGAGATCACCGCCGGGCTCGATCCGTCCACCCGCGTCGTCGCCTCGGGCGGCGGCTTCCTGGCCGACGGCGACACCGTGCGCGTGGTCGACGCCGCCGCGCCGCCCAAGAGCATCAGCACCGCCAGCGCCGGCGCGGCCGGGCTGGGCAGCACGGCCGCCACCAAGTGAGACCGCCATGATCAACGTCTCGTCCTGGTCGATCCGCAACCCGATCCCGGCGGTCCTGCTGTTCATCATGCTCACGCTGGTGGGCCTGATGAGCTTTCGGGCCATGAAGATCCAGAACTTCCCCGACATCGACCTGCCCACGGTCATCGTCACCGCCTCGCTGCCGGGCGCCTCGCCGGCGCAGCTCGAGACCGAGGTGGCGCGCAAGATCGAGAACTCGATCGCCAC
>DATFAY010000436.1:0-3710 GCA_035254085.1 Piscinibacter sp. | reverse complement strand
TGTTGGCTCGCTGTCAGCTTTGGTGCAGAGCAGCATGCTACATTGCGCGGCTGTCGGTGGAGGTGCTGCGCCCGCTCGGGCGCGGGTTGGGGCCTGCTGCCGGCAAGCAATCCTCGATTCGGCACGCTCCGCGACTCACCCATGGCCTTGCCCACTGCTGCGCCAATGAGCCGTCGAAGTGAAGCGGACCCGCGGTGGTGCAGTGAAGGCGGCTCGGTGTCGCGCTCACGCTGCGCCGGTGCACGTCGGCTTCGCCTCGGCGCGGAGCCGGGTTCGCCTCGGCGTTCGCCCGATGCGGCGCCCGTCGATGCCGCCCGCCCGGTCTTCCCATCGCTTCGCTCCTGCTGCTTCGATGCGCACCCGGCTGCCCCATGGCGGCGCGGCGCCGCCTGAGCTGTAGCCCCTTTTCGTTTCCAAAACTCGCCAGAGAGTCCGCTATGAAGATCCATGAGTATCAAGGCAAGGAAATCCTGCGCCAGTTCGGCGTGCCGGTGCCGCGCGGCTATCCCGCATTCAGCGTGCACGAGGCCACCGAGGCGGCGCAGAAGCTGGGCGGCCCGGTCTGGGTCGTGAAGGCGCAGATCCATGCCGGCGGACGCGGCAAGGGCGGCGGCGTGAAGCTCGCGCGCTCGCTGGACGACGTGAAGAAACTCGCCGGCGAGATCCTCGGCATGCAGTTGAAGACGCACCAAACCGGCCCCGAAGGCCAGAAGGTGCGCCGCCTGCTGATCGAGGAAGGCGCCGACATCAAGAAGGAGTACTACGTCGCCGCCGTCACCGACCGCGCGACGCAGAAGGTCGCCCTGATGGCCTCGAGCGAAGGCGGCATGGACATCGAGGAAGTGGCGCACAACACGCCCGAGAAGATCATCAAGGTCTTCGTCGACCCCCTCACCGGCATGACCGACGCGCAAGGGCTCGAGCTCGCCAAGGGCATCGGCGTGCCGCCGGCCTCGCAGGCCCAGGCCGTCGACGTCTTCAAGAAGCTGTATGCCTGCTACATGGACACGGATGCCTCGCTGGCCGAGATCAACCCGCTGATCCTCGAAGGCAACGGCAACATCCGGGCGCTGGACGCGAAGTTCAACTTCGACTCGAACGCGCTGTTCCGCCATCCGGAGATCGTCGCCTACCGCGACCTCGACGAAGAAGACCCGGCCGAGATCGAGGCCAGCAAGTTCGACCTCGCCTACATCCAGCTCGACGGCAACATCGGCTGCCTGGTCAACGGCGCGGGCCTCGCGATGGCGACCATGGACACCATCAAGCTGTTCGGCGGCGAGCCGGCGAACTTCCTCGACGTGGGCGGCGGCGCGACCGCAGAGAAGGTCACCGAGGCCTTCAAGATCATGCTGGCCAGCCCGAAGGTCAAGGCGATCCTGGTCAACATCTTCGGCGGGATCATGCGTTGCGACACCATCGCCGAGGGCGTGATCGCCGCGTGCAAGGCGGTCAACCTCAAGGTGCCGCTGGTGGTGCGCATGAAGGGCACCAACGAAGACCTCGGCAAGAAGATGCTGGCCGAGTCGGGCCTGCCGATCATCAGCGCCGACACCATGGCCGAGGCCGCCCAAAAAGTGATGGCTACGCTGAAGTAACGCCCCGCCCTGCAACGAGAGAACCGATCATGTCCATCCTCATCAACAAAGACACCAAGGTCATCACGCAAGGCATCACCGGCAAGACGGGCCAGTTCCACACCCGCATGTGCCGCGACTACGCCAACGGCAAGAACTGCTTCGTGGCCGGCGTGAACCCGAAGAAGGCCGGCGAAGACTTCGAAGGCATCCCCATCTTCGCCAGCGTGAAGGACGCGGCCAAGACCACCGGCGCCACCGTGAGCGTCATCTACGTGCCGCCTGCGGGCGCCGCCGCGGCGATCTGGGAGGCGGTCGAGGCCGATCTCGACCTCGCCATCTGCATCACCGAAGGCATTCCGATCAAGGACATGCTCGTCGTGCGCAACAAGATGAAGGAGAAGGAGGCCAAGGGCGGCAAGAAGACGCTGCTGCTCGGCCCGAACTGCCCCGGCCTCATCACGCCCGACGAGATCAAGATCGGCATCATGCCGGGGCATATCCACAAGAAGGGCCGCATCGGAGTGGTGTCGCGCTCGGGCACGCTCACCTATGAAGCGGTGGCGCAGCTGACCGAGATCGGGCTGGGCCAGTCGAGCGCCGTGGGCATCGGCGGCGACCCGATCAACGGCCTGAAGCACATCGACATCATGAAGATGTTCAACGACGATCCCGACACCGACGCGGTGATCATGATCGGCGAGATCGGCGGCCCCGACGAGGCCGACGCCGCGCGCTGGTGCAAGGCCCACATGAAGAAGCCGGTCGTCGGCTTCATCGCCGGCGTCACCGCGCCCGCAGGCAAGCGCATGGGGCACGCCGGCGCGCTGATCTCGGGCGGCGCGGACACCGCCGACGCGAAGCTCGCGATCATGGAAGAGTGCGGCTTCACGGTCACGCGCAATCCCTCCGAGATGGGCAAGCTGCTGAAAGGCCTGCTGTAACCCGCCGGACGGCGCGGCCTACACTGGCCGCGAAGCGACACCAGGAGGGCTTCGGCCCTCCTTCTTGTTTGCGGGCCGGTTTTCGAGACACGCCATGGATTTCACCACCGCGTCCTTCTGGGCCGCTCTCGGCTCCATCATCCTGACCAATGTGGTGCTGTCGGGCGACAACGCCGTCGTCATCGCATTGGCCGCCCGCTCGCTGCCCGCGCCGCAGCAGAAGAAGGCGATCTTCTGGGGCAGCGCCGCGGCCATCGTGCTGCGCGTGTTCCTCACCCTCGTCGCGGTCAGGCTGCTGCAGCTGCCCTATCTCAAGATTGCCGGAGCGCTGCTGTTGTTCTATATCGGCGTGCAGCTGCTGCTCGAGGAGGAAGAAGAGATCGAGCATGGCAAGGCGCCCGAGCACAAGGGCATGCTGGCGGCCGTGCGCACCATCCTGATCGCCGACCTGGTGATGAGCCTGGACAACGTGATCGCCGTCGCGGCGGCGGCCAAGGGCAGCATCACGCTGCTGGTCCTCGGGCTGGGCATCAGCATCCCGCTGATCGTCTTCGGCAGCACGCTGCTGCTGCGACTGATGCAGCGACTGCCGATCATCATCACGCTGGGCGGCGGCATCCTCGGCTATCTCGCGGGCGACATGCTGCTCAGCGACCCGGCCGTCGAGCAATGGCGCGGCGGCGCCGTGCCCGAGCCGGCGGCCTACCTTGCGGGAGCGGCCGGCGCCGTCGCGGTGGTGGCGGTGGGTCTGTTCATGCGCCGGCGCGCCGAGAGCGTGGCCTGAGCGCCGCACGGCGCAGACCCCTCGGCCGCATGGCGTTCGCGCCTGTGTTCCAATACCCGTCTTGAAGGGGAGTAGCTCGACCCGCACGCCGATCGCCTGATCCGGCGCACGTGCCGGGGCAGGCCGTCAGTACGAAGCGATCGCTTCCGGTCTGCCCGGCGACGTCAAGTCGCAGAGCAAGACCTTCGATGCAAGCCGCGAAGCGGCTGGATCGAAGGGCCGCCCGTTCCTCGGTTCCACCCGCCTTGCGACTTGCATGCTCCGTCGTGCAACGCTCAACAAGGAAAGTTCATGGAACCCTTCACCTCCGCCTGGCTGTCGGCCCTTCTTGCGATCGTGCTCATCGACCTGGTGCTGGCCGGCGACAACGCGATCGTCATCGCCCTGGCCGCACGCCAGCTGCCC
>DATFAY010000435.1:0-5163 GCA_035254085.1 Piscinibacter sp. | reverse complement strand
CGCACGCGGATCGGCGCCTCGGTGCGCAGCGTCCCGACGCCAGCGTTCAGCCGCAGCGGCGGGTAGCCCTCGTTGCCGAGATAGTCGATGCTGCAGCCCAACTGGCGCAGCGCGTCCACGAGGTCGCCGATCGGACGCTCGTGCATGCGCGGCACGCCCGACAGCTCGAAGCGCCCGCCTTGGGTGGCGGCCAGCACCGCCAGCGCCGCGCACAGCGGCCGCATGGCCGTGCCCGCATTGCCGAGGAAGAGCCTGGCTTCGCGCTGGGCGAGGCGGCCGCCGAGACCGGTGATCGAGAGCGTGTCGCCATGTGTCTCGATCCCGCAGCCCAGTTCGCGCAGCGCGGCCAGCATGACGCGCGTGTCGTCCGAGTCGAGCAGGTCGCGCACCACCGTCGTGCCGGCAGCCAGGCCGGCCAGCAGGAGCACGCGGTTGGAGATGCTCTTGGAGCCCGGCAGCCGCACTGAGCCGCTGGCGCCGAGCAGGGGAGGCAGGTCGAGGAACGGCGTGGTGTACATGCGAAAGGCAGGATGGGACGCGAGCGCCGCAGGCGCCGCGGGGTGGGCCATTCAGCGGTTGGTCGTGGGCTTGCTGGCGTTCATCTGCCAGCCCGAGCGGGCGTCGGAAGCGCCGCGGATCAGGTCTTCGAGCGCTTCGATGTTGCCGGTCTTGATGACGTGCTCCATCGCGTCCAGCGTATGGCGAAAGCGCATCGACTGCTTGAGCAGCTCTTCGCGGTTGGACATGAGGATGTCGCGCCAGACCGCTGGGTCGCTGGCGGCGATGCGCGTGAAGTCGCGAAAGCCGGGCCCCGCGAGCGAGAGGAAGTCGCGTCCCGCCGGCTGGCGCGCCACCGAGTTGAAGTAGGCAAAGGCCAGCATGTGGGGCAGGTGGCTCACGGCCGCGAAGGCAGCATCGTGGTTCTCGGGCGTCATGCGCAGCACCTGCGAGCCGATGGCGGCCCAGACGTCGGTTGCCTTTTGCACCAGCTCGGGATCGGTCTGCGTGATCGGCGTGAGGATCACCTGGCGGTTGGCGTAGAGCGCGGCATCCGCGTGGCCGATGCCGGACACCTCCTTGCCGGCGATCGGGTGCGCGGGCACGAAGCTCGCGACCCGCTCCTTGAGCACGCGGCGCGCCGCATCGACGACGTCGCGCTTGGTCGAGCCCACGTCCATGAACAGCACGCCAGGCTCGACGAGATGGCGGATGGCCTTGAAGGTCGCTTCGGTGGCCGACACCGGCACGGCGATGAGCACGATGTCCGAGCCCGAAACCGCCAGCAGGGCCGACTCGGCCGCCATGTCGATCACGCCGAGCTTCTTCGCCCGCTCGGTGGTGGAGGGCGACTTGCTGTAGCCGATCACCCGCTTGACCAGGCCCGCGCGCTTGAGCGCGAGCGCGAACGAGCCTCCCATGAGGCCGCACCCGATGACGCCGAGCTGGTTGAACATCGCTGGGCCGGTCTCGCTAATGCACGTCGATGGGATAGGTGCCCAGCACCTTGAAGAAGGCGCACACGCCGCGCAGTTCCTTCAGTGCCGCCGCCACATGGGGCTGGTCGGGATGGCCTTGCACGTCGATGTAGAAGTAGTACTCCCACTGTCCCGAGCGAGCGGGCCGCGACTCGAAGCGCGACATCGACACGCCGTGCTGCTTGAGCGGCACCAGCATGTCGTGCACGGCACCGGGCCGGTTGGTGACCGACACCACCAGGCTGGTGCAGTCGTGGCCCGAGGCCTGCGGCTGCGGATGGCGATCGGGGTGGGTCAGGATGGCGAAGCGCGTGCGATTGTGCGGATCGTCCTGGATCGCCGGCGCGATGACATGCAGGCCGAATTCGCTGGCGGCGCGCTCGCTGGCCAGGGCCGCCACGGAGGCGTCAAGGCTCGCGAGCCTCGCGCCCTCGGCATTGCTGGCCACCGGCCGCCGTTCGACGTTGGGCAGGTGGTAGCTCAGCCAGCCGTGGCACTGGGCCAGCGCCTGCGGATGCGCGCACACGGCCTGGATGCCGTCGAGCGAGTTCTCGCGCCGAAGCAGGTTCTGCCGGACTGCCAGGCTTGTCTCGCCGATGATGAACAGCGGCTCGGTCAGGAACAGATCCAGCGAGCGCGCGACCACGCCCTCGGTGGAATTTTCCACCGGCACCACGCCGAAGTCGGCCGCGCCTGCGCTGGTGGTGCGAAACACCTCGTCGATGCTGGCGCATCGCACCTTGACGATCGAAGACCCGAAGAAGCCGATCGCCGCCTCCTCGCTGAAGGTGCCGGCCGGACCGAGGTAGGCGACCCGGGTGGGGGTTTCGAGCGCACGGCAGGCCGACATGATTTCGCGCCAGATCGGCGCGACGCTTTCGGACTGAAGCGGCCCCGGATTGACGCTCTTCAGGCTGTCGATCACCTGCGCTTCGCGTTCCGGGCGGAAGGCCACCGAGCCTTCCTTCTTCTTGACCTCGCCCACTTCTTGCGCGAGCGCCGCGCGCCGATTCAACAGCGTCAGCAGTTCGCGGTCGACCGCGTCGATGCGGGTTCGCAGCGCCAGCAGCGCGGGGTTGGTGTTGGGAGCGGTTTCAGCCATGGCGTGTGCCGAATTTTCGCACGCGCCCGGCTGCGCGCGGCTCGCCGCGCGCAGCTCGGACGAATTCATCGCGGACGGGCCAGGCCTACTTGCTGGCCGGCTTGGCTGGGGGCTTGGCGGCCTGGGGGGCCGGCTTGCCCGCCGCGCTGCGCAAGGCGTCGCCCATCTTCTGCTGCAGTGCCTGCAGCCTGGGATCGAGCACGCCGGGCGCCTCGGCGACGAGCTTCTGTCCGAGCGCGGTCTGCAGCTCGCCGCCGAGCTGCTGGTACTTCTTGATGACCGGCGACTCCGACCAGGCGATCAGCTGCTTGAGCTCGTCCTCGGTGAACTTCTCTTCCATCACCACGCCGATCGTCGAGGGCGCCAGCTTGATCGCCCGATCGCGCATCAGCGGGGTCGCCTCGTCGATGTACTTCTTGACATCGGCCTCGATGGTCTTGGCCGTTGCCTGCCGCTTGTCCGCCGGCACCTGCGTCTGCAGCACCGTGCCGGCCTGCTGCATCAGCTGCGCGGCCGGACGCTCGACGATCTGGCGGGCGATGTTCTCGATGCCGGGCTGCTGCAGCTGCAGCAGCTTGGCGACGAGGTCCTTCTTGGCTTGCGACGTCTGCGCGTGCGCGACTGCGGCGCACGACAGCAGCGCCAGGACCATCCATCGTTTCATCAGGTGTTCTCCTCGGGGGTCGGCTCGTCGCCGTTGCCGCTGGCGTCGCCGGCGTCGTTCTCGACGATGCGTTGCAGGCCGCTCAGCTTGGCGCCGTCGTCGAGGGCGATCAGCGTCACCCCCTGCGTCGCGCGACCGAGTTCGCGGATCTCGGAGACGCGGGTGCGCACGAGCACGCCCTTGTCGGTGATGAGCATGATCTCGTCGTCGCTGCGCACGAGGGTGGCGGCCACGACCTTGCCGTTGCGCTCGCTTTGCACGATGGCGATCATGCCCTTGCCGCCGCGGCCGTGGCGTGTGTACTCGACGATGGACGTGCGCTTGCCATAGCCGTTCTCGGTGGCGGCGAGTACGCTTTGCGACTCGTCCTCGGCCACCAGCATGGCGATCACGCTCTGCCCGTCGTCCAGCGTCATGCCGCGCACGCCGCGCGCGGTGCGGCCCAGCGGCCGCACTTCGTCTTCGTCGAAGCGCACCGCCTTGCCGCCGTCGGAGAACAGCATGACGTCGTGCTTGCCGTCGGTGAGCGCCGCGCCGATGAGGAAGTCGCCTTCATCGAGGTCGACCGCAATGATGCCGGCCTTGCGCGGGTTGCTGAATTCGTCCAGCGCCGTCTTCTTGACCGTGCCTTGCGCGGTGGCCATGAACACGTAGTGATCGGGCGGGAAGCTGCGAAAGCCATTGGTGAGCGGCAGCACCACGTTGACCTTCTCGCCTTGCTGCAGCGGGAACATGTTGACGATCGGCTTGCCGCGCGAATTGCGCGAGCCCTGCGGCACCTCCCACACCTTGAGCCAGTACACGCGGCCCTTGTTGGTGAAGCACAGGATGTAGTCGTGGGTGTTGGCGATGAAGAGCTGGTCGATCCAGTCGTCTTCCTTGGTCTGCGTCGCCTGCTTGCCGCGCCCGCCGCGGCGCTGCGCGCGGTACTCGGCGAGCGGCTGGCTCTTGATGTAGCCGGTGTGCGAGAGCGTCACCACCATGTCGGTGGGGGTGATGAGGTCTTCGGTGCCGAGGTCCTGGGCGTTGTGCTCGATCACGCTGCGGCGTGCGCCCAGCTTGGTCAGGCCGAACTCCTGCTTGATGGCGGTGAGTTCGTCCGAGATGATGGAGGTCACGCGAGCCGGCGTGGCGAGGATGTTCAGCAGGTCGGCGATCTCGGCCATCACCTCCTTGTACTCGCCGATGATCTTGTCCTGCTCCAGGCCGGTGAGGCGCTGCAGCCGCATCTGCAGGATCTCGCTGGCCTGCGCGTCGGAGAGGCGGTACAGGCCATCGGCCTGCAAGCCGAACTCGCGCGGCAAGCCCTCCGGACGGTAGGCATCGCGCCCGCCCGGGGTCTCGCCCTCGGCGCGCGAGAGCATCTCGCGCACCATCGACGAATCCCAGCTCTTGCTCATGAGCGCCGTCTTGGCGACGGGCGGCGTGGGCGAGGTCTTGATCGTCTCGATGAACTCGTCGATGTTGGCCAGCGCGACGGCCAGGCCCTCGAGCACGTGGCCGCGCTCGCGCGCCTTGCGCAGCTCGAACACCGTGCGGCGGGTGACGACCTCGCGGCGGTGCTCGAGGAAGATCTCGATCAGGTCCTTGAGGTTGCACAGCTTGGGCTGGTTGTCGATCAGCGCCACCATGTTGATGCCGAACGTGTCCTGCAGCTGCGTCTGCTTGTACAGGTTGTTCAGCACCACCTCGGGCACTTCGCCGCGCTTGAGCTCGATCACCACACGCATGCCGGACTTGTCGGACTCGTCCTGGATGTGGCTGATGCCCTCGAGCTTCTTCTCGTGAACCAGCTCGGCCATGCGCTCGAGCAGGTTCTTCTTGTTCACCTGGTAGGGAATCTCGTCGACGATGATCGCCTGGCGCTGGCCGCGGTCGATGTCCTCGAAGTGGCACTTGGCGCGCATCACCACCTTGCCGCG
>DATFAY010000434.1:0-9366 GCA_035254085.1 Piscinibacter sp. | reverse complement strand
GCCAGCCGGTGCGCGGACACGCCGATGCCCATGCCGCCTTGCACGATCGGCAGCAGCTCACGGCCGCGCAGCAGCAAGGGCTTCAGCCCGCTGCGCTCGAGCAGGGTGCGCAGGGCCGGTGCGATGGTGTCGGGAAAGGGCGGAGCGGGGAAATTCAATGCGGACACGGCGCGTGCGGGCGCCGCCCATGTGGATGTGCCGGGTGGACTGTAGGGATCGGCCTGCCGCGTGGTTTTGATGTGGATCAAGTCTTCTTGCCACCGCCGGCCCAAACCTATACTGGCTCCTTCGCCCATGTCCGCTCCTCGCATTCCGCCCATCCAGGGCCTGCTGGCCTTCGAGACGCTGGCGCGCCTGCGCAGCGTCACGCTGGCCGGCGAGGAGCTGCACGTGACCCCCAGCGCAGTGAGCCATCGCATCCGCCAGCTCGAAACGCAGCTGGGGTTCAAGCTGTTCGCGCGCGGCGACTTCACCCTCAGCAGCGACGGCGCGGCCTACCTCGCGCGGGTGCGCGAGGCGCTCAACGCCTTGCAGCAGATTCCGGGTCGCCGCGGCGCGCCGGGCACGACGCGCCTGCGGGTGGCCGTGACGCCCACCTTCTCGCGCCAGCTGCTGCTGCCGCGCCTGGCGCTGTTTCGGCACGCCTACCCGGAGATCGACCTCATCCTGCAGGTGGCGATCCCGATGCTCAACGTGACCGCCGAGGAGGCCGACATCGAGTTGCGTTTCGGCACCGGGCCGTGGCCCGATCGCGAGTCGATGCAACTGCAGTCGGACGTGGTCTGCCCGGTGTGCAGCCCCGAGTACCTGCACGAGGCGGGCCCCTTCGACGGCTTCGATACGCTGGCCGCGGTGTCGCGCGCTCGGCTCATCCGCTGCCCGCTGGAGCCGTGGCGCACCTGGTTCGCCGCCAACGGCATCACGCTGGACGAGCCCAGCGGCGGCGCGCAGTTCAACGACATCGGCCTGGTGCTCGACGCCGCGGTGGCCGGCTTCGGCGTCGCGCTGATGCGCCTGCAACTCGGTGCCGCGTGGCTGGACACCGGGCGGCTGGTGCGCCTGTCGCCGCGCAGCGTGGCCTCGCCGCACCACTACTTCGTGTGCTGGAAGCCGGGCACGCTGGACCGCTGGGAATGCGCGGCCTTCGTCGAGTGGCTGCGCCAGTCGCTGCCGGTGGCCGCGCATTGAAAACGCTTCACGCCGGGTCCACGGAATATTCACTTGCCGGCGCGGCGTCGTGCCTACAGTGGCGCCGTCCGCCGGCGCGCCGTGCGCAGCCGGCCCCACGAACAAGGAGACAGCCATGACACCGATCACCTGCATCGAAGACCTGCGCGTGCTGGCGCAGCGGCGCGTGCCGCGCATGTTCTACGACTACGCCGACACCGGTTCCTGGACCGAGAGCACCTACCGTGCGAACGAGGCGGACTTCCAGCCGATCAAGCTGCGCCAGCGCGTGGCCATCGACATCGCGCAGCGCAGCACGCGCACCACCATGATCGGCGAGCCGGTGGCGATGCCGGTGGCGATCGCGCCCACCGGCCTCACCGGCATGCAGCACGCCGATGGCGAGATCCTCGCGGCGCGCGCCGCCGAGAAGTTCGGCGTGCCGTTCACGCTGTCGACGATGAGCATCTGCTCGATCGAGGACATCGCCGAGCACACCAAGGCGCCGTTCTGGTTCCAGCTGTACGTGATGCGCGACCGCGAGTTCATCGAGCGCCTGATCGATCGCGCCAAGGCGGCGCGCTGCAGTGCGCTGATGCTCACCCTGGACCTGCAGATCCTCGGCCAGCGGCACAAGGACATCAAGAACGGCCTGTCCGCGCCGCCCAAGCCCACGCTGGCCAACCTCGTCAACCTGTGCACCAAGCCGCGCTGGTGCCTGGGCATGCTGGGCACGCCGCGCCGCCAGTTCGGCAACATCGTCGGCCACGTCAAGGGCGTGAAGGACATGAGCTCGCTGGGCGCCTGGACCGCGCAGCAGTTCGATCCCTCGCTCAACTGGGGCGACGTGGAATGGATCAAGAAGCGCTGGGGCGGCAAGCTGATCCTCAAGGGCATCCTCGACGCCGAGGACGCCCGCATCGCTGCCGCGAGCGGCGCCGATGCGCTGATCGTCTCCAACCATGGCGGGCGCCAACTCGACGGTGCGCCCAGCGCGATCACGGCGCTGCCCGAGATCGCCGAGGCGGTCGGCTCCAAGATCGAGGTCTGGATGGACGGCGGCATCCGCAGCGGGCAGGACGTGCTGAAGGCGGTCGCGCTGGGCGCCAAGGGCACGCTCATCGGCCGCGCCTTCCTCTATGGGCTGGGGGCGCTGGGCGAGGCGGGCGTCACCAAATGCCTGGAGCTGATCCGCAACGAGCTCGATCTCTCGATGGCCTTTTGCGGCCGCACCGACATCGGCCAAGTCGATCGAAGCATCCTGCTGCCGCCCTACGGTTCGCCGTCGCAGGGCGCCACATCGACGCTGCGCGCGATCGGCTGAGCGGCGCCGATCAGGCCGCCGCAGCGACCGCGGCGCGCTCCAGCTCGAGTTCGGCGCGCAGGCTCGCCATGTCGCGCCCGAGCGTGGCCACGGCCAGCCGGCGCCCGCCCAGCCAGTAGGTGATCGTGCAGTCGCCGGCCTCGATGCGGCCGTCGATGGTGACGCGGTCCCAGCGCTCGGCGTGGCCGACGTAGGCGAGCGTCACGCCGTGCTGCTCGGTCCAGAAGAACGGCACGGCAGTGAAGCGCTCGCACGCCCCCAGCATGTTGCGCGCCACGGTCTGGCCCTGGCGTTCGGCCACGACCCAGTGCTCGACGCGGATGCGCTCGCCGCTGGCCGCGTCGGGCCAGCGCGCCACGTCGCCCGCGGCATAGACGCCGGGTGCGCTCGCCTGCAGACAGCCGTCCACCACGATGCCGTGGTCGACCGCGAGGCCCGCGGTCTCGGCCAGTGCGGTGCGAGGCCGCACGCCGATGCCCACGACAACGAGGTCTGCGTCCAGGCGCTTGCCGCTCGTCAGCCGCACGCCCCTGGTATCGATGGCCGCCACGCCGTCGGGCAGGTGGAAGACGACGCCCCGCTCCTCGTGCAGCCGGCGCAAGAAAGTGCCCAGCTCGGCGCCGAGCGCACGCTCCATGGGCACGGCGCCGGGCGCGACGACGTGGACCTCGAGGTCGCGCGCGCGCAGCGAGGCGGCGACCTCCATGCCGATGAAGCCGGCGCCCACCACGACCACCCGCCGGGCGCCGGGGAGCGAGGAGATCAGCGCGCGGCAATCCGACAGGCTGCGCAGCAGATGCACGTGCGGCAGGTCCGCGCCCGGCACGTCCAGCCGTGCCGGCTCGGCACCGGTGGCGATCAGCAGGGCGTCGTAGCCGATGCGGCTGGCGTCGGCGAAGCGCAGCTCGCGCGTGCGGATGTCGATCGCCTCGACCGGCATGTTGAGCACCAGTTCGATTTCCTGGTCGCGGTAGAACTCGGGCGTGCGAAGCGGGATCCAGTCTTCCGGCGCATTGCCGGCCAGATAGTTCTTCGACAGGTTCGGGCGATCGTAGGGCACGGTGTCGTCGTCGCTGAGCATGGTGATGCGCCCGGCGTGGCCCTGGCGGCGCAGCATCTCGGCCGCCGCGTTGCCGGCTGCGCCGCCGCCGATGATGACGATCGACTCGGGTGCGGCGTTCGCGGCGCGGCGCGGTGGCGGCGTGGCCTCGATGCGCTCGGCCACTTGCCAGCGGTCGCCGCGACGCTCGACGCGCCAGCGCGGCAGCGGGTTGAGCGCCGGTGCGCAGGTGGCCTCGCCGCTGCGCAGGTCGAAGCAGGCGTGATGCCACGGGCAGCGCAGCTGCTCGCCTTCCAGCAGTCCCTCGGCCAGCGGCCCGCCGTAGTGCGTGCAGGTGGCGCCCACCGCAAACGCCTCGTCGCCGCGCCGCACCAGCAGCACCGCCTCGCCGTGCGCATGGCCGAGCAGCATCGTGCCGTCGGCGAGCGTCGATGCATCGACACCAAGGCTGAGATCGGGGCCGCTCAATTCGCTGTCTTGGCTCATCGTCGCTTCTCCTGCTGGTGGCAGGCCGACAGTAGTACGCCGGCGCGCGCCTGCCAAGGGCTTGTGCTCCCGGGGCTTGGACGCCGCGCGCCGCGGGTGAAGAATCGGCTCGACGGGCAGGCTGCCCGCCAAGGAGCACGCACGATGGACGACGACCCGCACGATCTGCAACGCTTCATCGATGCGCAGGAGGGCGTCTACGCCCAGGTGACGACCGAGCTGCGCGCGGGGCGCAAGGCCAGCCACTGGATGTGGTTCATCTTCCCGCAGCTCAAGAGCCTGGGACGCAGCGCGACGGCCCAGCACTTCGGCCTCGCCACGCGCGAGGAGGCGAGCGCCTATTGGCGCCATCCGCTGCTCGGCGCACGCCTGGCGGAGTGCGCCCGCCTGGTGCTGGCGATCGACGGGCGCTCCGCGCTGCAGGTCTTCGGCTCCCCCGACGACCTGAAGCTGCGCTCGTGCATGACCTTGTTCGAGCAGGCCGCGCCCGATGAGCCGGTGTTCGCACGCGTGCTGGACAAGTTCTTCGGCGGCGAGCGCGACGCGCGCACGCTCGCCTTGCTGTGAGAAGGCCCAATCGTGATACCGACGCCGCACGCCCCGCGCATGGGGCGGTGCCTGCGCTTCGGCGCGACACGCGAGCCGGTCGCAAGAGCCGGCCTGGGAGGGCGCGCCGGGCGCCAAATCGACGGAACTCCCGAATGACCAAGACCTACGCACAACTGATGAAGCAGATCGACACCCTCACGCGCGAGGCCGACAAGCTCAAGCGCAAGGAGGTGGAGGGTGTGGTCGCGCGGATCAAGGAAGCGATCGCGATCTACGGCCTCACGGCGGCCGACCTCGGGCTCGAACGCAGGCGCGGCCGGCCGGCGGCGTCCGCCGGCACCGCCAAGCGTGGGCGCAAGAGCGGCAAGGGCGGCAAGGCGAAGCTGTCTGCCGCGGCCAAGTACCGCGACGAGGCCGGCAACACCTGGGTCGGTCGCGGCCCGCGCCCGCGCTGGCTGCGCGAGGCACTGAGCGCCGGCAAGCGGCTCGAGGACTTCGCCGTCTAGGGCCGCGGCCGAAGTCCCTCTCGAACGCCGATAGCGTGCGTTTTGCGCGGTAACCGCCCGCGCCGGCCGGCCTGTCGCCGCTAGCATCGACGCCGGCGAGAAGAAGGCATCGAGCCTTCGCGAGCGCCAGCCAGCAGTCGGGAGTTTTTCAATGTGGAGTTCGCGCAGGGCGCTCGCCGCCATCGCGCTGGCCAGCCTGTGCGTCGCGGGCGCCGCGCAGGCCGCCGCGCCGGTCGACGCGGTCGATGTGGCCGCGCCGGCGGTGTCCCCGGATGCCGCCGAAGTGGCCCGCTGGGTGCTGGCCACGCGCGACAACCAGGGCCTGCCCTTCGCCATCGTCGACAAGCGCCAGGCGGCGCTGTTCCTGTACGCACCGCGCGGCCGGCTCGTGGCCGCCTCGACCGTGCTGCTGGGCATGGCGCGCGGCGACGAGTCGGCGCCGGGGGTCGGCGCGCTGGCGCCGGCGCGCATCCCGGTGGCCGAGCGCACCACGCCGGCGGGTCGCTTCCTCACCGAGCCGGGGGTCAACCTCAGCGGCGAGGAGGTGGTCTGGTTCGACTACGACGCCGGCCTCGCGATCCATCGCCTGCGCCCCGACGCCGCCTACCGCGCCCGCGCGCAGCGCATGGCCTCGGGCGCGCCCGACGACAACCGCGTGTCGGCCGGCTGCGTCGTCGTGCCGGTCGCCTTCTTCGAGAACGTGGTGCAGCCGCTGCTCGGGCGTCACCGCGGGGTGGTCTACGTGCTGCCCGAGACGCGGTCGGCGCGGCAGGTCTTCATGCGCGCCGACGACCTGTAGCGCGAGCGTTTCAGAAGGTGCCGTGATAGAGCGCGCAGCCGCGGCACACCGCCGGCGGCTCGCTGCCCGCCAGGGCCTCGCGGAACTCACGCGCGGGCGCGCCGTGCCAGCGCCGCAGCAGTCCGTCGCCGGGATCGCCGTCGAATACCTTGCCGAAGCTGGCGCGGTCGGCGGTGGCCACCATGCAGCACGGCAGCAGTTCGCCCGCGGCCGTGACGTACAGCTGCTCCCAGGGCCAGCGGCAGCGCGGCGCATCGTCCGGCGCCGGCAGTGAACCGCCGTCGCGCGGCTGCAGGCGCGGCAGGTGCAGCTGCATGCCGAGCTCGCGCGCGAGGCGGCGCGCCTGGGTGAACACCTCGTGCGCACGCGGCAGGTCGGCCGGCCCCAGCTCGGCCTCGTCGACCGCGTTGCGGATCGGGATGTAGCGCGCCGGCAGCTCGGGTTGCCGCAAGTCGTTGGACAGCCGCTGCACCAGCAGCTGCGGCACCCGGTGCGCGTGCAGCAGGCGCACCAGCGCCGGGAGCTCCTCGAGGTTGCTGCGCATCAGCACCATCACGCCGCGCACCTGCAGCGCGCTGCCGGCCTCGTCGCGGGCGTCGACCAACCGGCCCAGGTTGCGCAGCACCTTGGCGAACGACGCCTTGCGGCGGATCTCCTGGTAGACCTCGGCGCTGGCACCGTCGAGCGACACCGACAGGGACGCCAGGCCGCTGGACACGCAACGGCGCGCGCGCTCCGGCGTGAGCAGCGTGAGGTTGGTGTTGGCGGAGACGCGGATGCCGCGGCGCGCGGCCAGCGCCACCATGTCGAAGAAGTCGGGGTGCAGCATGGGCTCGCCCAGCCCCTGCAGGTGCAGCTCCTGCAGCCCGGGCATCTGGTCGAGCAGCTGCTCGAAGCGCGCCAGCGGCATCTCGGCCACCTCGTCGCCGCGCTCGTTGACCGTGCACATCTTGCACGCCAGGTTGCAGCGGCCGATGGGCTCGATCTGCGCGAAGCGCGGCAGCGCAGGGGTCAGGGAGGCGGTCTCGGCGCCGGCCCCGTCGAGCACGGAAGAAGTCATGCCGTGCCCGGGCAAGCCGCATACCGCCGGTTCAGCGGCGGCGCTCGTCGTCCGGGGAGGCGGTCTTGGCCGACGGCTGGTCGCGCCCTTGCACGACCTCGAAACGCGAGGCGCTGCGCTCGACGACGTATCGCCCGCCCTGCGTGGGCTCGATGGTCACCGGCTGGCGTTCGCCGGGCAGCCGCAGGCGCAGCAGGTCGGCGCGGCATTGCTCGTGGGTGCGGGTGACCCGCGGGGGCAGGTCGAAGGTCTGGCCCCCCAGCTCGTAGTGCAGTCGCGCGGGCGAGCGGTTGGCGATGCGGAACGCGACTCGCAGGGCGGCCGGCCGCCCGAACATCTGGACCGCGTAGTAGTGACCCGATCGGGTGCTGTGCGCGACCGCGACGCCGGTCTCGACCGCGTCGGCCTCGAGCATGTTGTGCCGGTGCGGCGGCGACTGTTTCCAGCCGTCGACGAAACGCCGTGCCAGGTCGGCACCGGCGAAGCCGGCCGTGCTGAACTGGTAGGCAATGTTTTCCGACACCAGGCAGTAGGTGTAGCCCTTCGCGAGCGCGCGCTGCTCGGGGCGGCTGCCGTCCGCCTCGTGGCCGTACTGGTCGGTGCGCGCCATGTACTCGGCGAAGTAGCGCGCGGCCTCGCCCAGTTGGCGATTCGCGGCGGTGGGCGCCAGGCCCTGCGAGCGGCGCAGGTCGTTGGTCTGCTCGACGATGGCTTGTGCGACGTCGGCGAGGTCGGGTTGCGGCGGGCGTGCCTGCCCGGCCAGCGGCAGCAAGCCCAGTGCCAGGAAGAGCAGGGTGCGGCGCGGCATGTCCGGCAGCGCAAGCGAACGGCGTGCCCGGTGCAGCGCGCTATCCTCGCGGGCCATCCACCAACGCCTCACGGGGCGACGCCGCCATCATGCCGATCGAACTGAGCAAGGAGGTCCGCGCGCGGGCGGTCCAGTCCATCGAGCGCTATTTCATGGAAGAGCGCGATGAGCGCATCGGCAACATCCAGGCCGCCGGGCTGCTCGGCTTCTTTCTCGAGGAGATCGGCCCGAGCGTGTACAACCAGGCGGTCGCCGACGTGCAGGAGCGGTTGATGATGCGGGTGAGCGAGGTCGACGTCGAGATCCACGAGGACGAGTTCGACTACTGGCGCAAGCGCACCAAGCGCTGAGAGATCGACGGGCGGTCCGGCGCGGCGCGCGATCAGGGCCGCACGCGATCGATGCGCAGCGCCACCTGCGTGCTGTTGCCGGGCTTGACCACCTCGCTGGTGCCGATCAGGTCGCCCGAGCTCGGGTTGGCGTTGCCGCTGCGCGAGACGACGGCCTCGATGCGCACCTCGCTCGCGCCGGACAGCTTGAACTGCGGCGCCAGCGCCATCGAGTCGTCGAGCTTGAACTTGAGCGGCATGTCCGACACCTGCGCGCGCTGCACCGCCAGCGGCATGCGCCCGCCGGTGGCCGCGCGCGCGAACACGAACACCGTGTCGGTGGGCTGCACCTTGGCCTGGAGCTCGGGAGCCAGCGTGACGCTGCCGCTGATGGAAGGCCCGATGCCGGCGCCCGGTGCAGCAGCGCCGTCGCCCGCGGCCGCGGTGGTGGCGGGGGCGTTGCCGGCCGCTGCCGTGGGCGTCACCGGCGCGCCGATCTCGGCCAGCGTCTTGGTCAGCCACTTCGCTTCCTCGGACTCGGGCGGGAACTGCTTGAGCAGGTGCTGCCAATGGCGTGCGGCCTCGGTGAAGTCCTTGCGGTTGTAGGCGGCGGTCGCGGCCAGCGACAGCGCCATCTGGTTCTCGGGGTCGATCTTGAGCGCGGTGTTCACGAGCTGCATCGGCCGGCCTTCGAGGTTGCCGTTGGCGCGCGCGGCCAGGGTGTCGGCGTATTCGGCCAGCAGGATGGGATCCTTGTTGAGGAAGTCCTCGCCCACGCGGGCGAAGGCGGCCTCGGCCTCAGGCAGCTTGCCCATCACGCGGTAGGAGCGCGCGAGCATGGACCAGCCCTTGGGATCGTTGGGGTTCTTCTCGAGGCGGGCGGCCAGCGCGCCCACCATCTGGTCGATCTGCGCCTGCGTCACGCCATGGTTGCCGCTGCCGTCGTCCTGCGCCTGCGTGGCCGCTTGGGGCAGCAAGGCGGCGGGCGTGCCCAGCCACGCGTACAGGCCGGTGGCGGCCAGCGGCAGCACGATCGCGAGCACCAGCGCGGTATGGCGCGGGGCCGCGGACAGGGCCGGCGAGCCGGCGGCCGCGGCGGCGCTGTCGTCGAGCAGGCGGCGTTGCAGCTCGGCGCGCGCCTGCGCATGGTCTGCGGGCGCCAGCGTGCCGGCAGCCAGGTCGCGGTCGATCTCGGCCAGCTGGTCGCGGTAGATGCGTGCGTTGATCTCGCGTGCCGACGCATCGTGGTCCGAGCTGGCACGTTGCCAGGGTCGCAGC
>DATFAY010000433.1:0-13795 GCA_035254085.1 Piscinibacter sp. | reverse complement strand
GGTGTTCGGCGAGGACACCGGCGCGCGCGACCTCTGGCGCGCGCAGCGCAGCGTGTGGTGGCACCAGCTGCCGGCCACGCTCACGCTGCGCCGCCTGTCGCCTTGGCGCTCGTTCACGCAACCGGCCTACCAGCTCGAGGGGCAGCACGGCAGCGCGCTGCGCAAGCGCCGCAAGCAGCTGCTGCGCGGCAAGCGCGGGGCGGCCACGTCCATGCACCTGGCCTTCGCGCACCTGGAGATCATCTTCGTCGTCGCGGCATTCGCCCTGGCGATGTGGTTCGAGCCGAATGGCCATCCCGCCGGCGCCATCGACCTGCTGCGAGGGGAGGACGGGCTGGCTGCATCGGTCGCGATGGCGGCGGTGTACGCCGCCGCGGTGCTGGTGGTCGAGCCGTTCTATGTGGCGGCCGGGTTCGCGATGTACCTGAACCGTCGCGTCGAGCTCGAGGCCTGGGACATCGAGCAGGAGTTTCGCCGTGCTTTCGCCGCGTAGCGCGTCGCGCCTCACGTCCCTCGCGCTGTGCGTCGCGCTGGCTGCCGGGCCGGTGCGGGCCGCGCCGACCGGCGCGCGCGCGCCCGTCACGCCCGAACAGGCGCAGGCGGCCGTCGCCGCGGTGCGCACGGACCCGCTCCTGGGCACGAGCCGCACCGAGCGCAAGCTGCACTGGAAGACGCAGGACGATGAAGAGCGCCCGAAGCCGAAGGACGAGTCGGCGCCCTGGCTGGTGGAACTGGTGCGCTGGTTGTCCGAATCTGCGCGCTGGCTGATGTGGCTGCTGGGCGCGATCGCGCTGGCCGTGCTCGCCGTGTTGCTGCGCCGCTGGATCCTGGTGCGCGCCGACACGGTCCGCGGCCGCGCGATCGACTTGCCCAGCCATGTGCGCGACCTCGACATCCGGCCCGAGAGCCTGCCCGACGACATCGCGGCCGCGGCACGGGCGCTGTGGCGGCGCGGCGAGCAGCGCGCCTGCCTGTCGCTGCTGTACCGCGGCGGGCTGTCACGGCTGGTGCACGGCCACGCGGTGCCGATCCGGGCGGCCAGCACCGAGGGCGAATGCGTGCAGTTGGCCGAGCGCACGCTGCCCGAGGACGGCGGGCGATTCTTCCGCCGGCTGGTGCAAGCCTGGCTGCTGTCGGTGTACGGGGCGCGCTCGCCGGGTGATGCCGAGGTGTTCGCGCTGTGCGACGAATTCGATCGGCAGCTGCCCGCAGCCGCCGTGGCGGGCGAGGCCGGCGCATGAGGCGCGAGACCCTGCTCAACACGCTGGCCGTGCTGGTGCTGGCCGCAGCCGCCGTGTGGTTCGTGCGCGGCACCGAATGGGTCGACGAGCGCATCGACGTGCCGGCACGCGGCGAGGCGGCCAGCGACCGGCACTACGCCATCAAGCAGATCGCGCAGCGGCTGGGCGCCAAGGTGGTCTCGCCGCAGAACCTCGACCGCCTGCCGCCGCCGAACGCGACGCTGGTGCTCGGCTCCTGGCACTGGGACCTCTTCCCCGAGCGCGAGCGCGCCCTGCGGCAGTGGGTGGAAGGCGGCGGCCACCTGATGATGCCGCTGTGGAAGCACCCGCAGTGGGTGCCGATCGCGACCATGAAGGCGCCACCCGCGCCCGGCGCCGCATCGGGTGCGGCATCGGCCCCGCGAGGCCGGCGGGCGCAGGTCCCGGCCTGCCGCGACGCCTTCGAGCCCGAGGGCGTGGCGCCGTACTTCGGCGAGCGCCGGCGGCTGCGACTGTGCGACACCCTCGGCAACATGATCCTCATCACGCACGGGACAGCGCAGTGGTCGCTCGGCGGGCCGGCCGGGCCGGAGCTGCTGCGCGTGGGGGTGGGCCGCGGCAGCGTCACCGTGCGGCTGGGCGAACTGATCGACAACCGCAGCGTGTTCCAGGGCGACGACGCGCTCGCCTTCATTGCAGCCGTGCAGTTGCACCCCGGCGACGAGCTCTGGTTCGTCGACACCGAGACGCGACCGCCCCTGTTGGCGGTGATCTGGCGCAGCGGCGCACCCGCGGTGCTGCTCTTCGCGCTGCTGGTGGCGCTCGTGCTGTGGCGCGCGGGCGTGCGCTTCGGCCCGAGCACCGCGCCGCTGCCGCTGGCGCGCCGCTCGGTCGCCGAACAGATCCGCGGCACCGCGAGCTTCATCTTCCAGCGCGACGGCGCCACCCTGCATCGCGCGCAGCTGCGGGCGCTGGAGGCCACGGCGCGGCAGCGCATCCGCGATCACGACCGGCTGGATCGCCGGGCGCGCGCCGAGGCGATCGCCCGCGCCACCGCCCTCGACGCGGCCGATCTCGCCCGCGCCATGGATCCGACCTTGCAGCGCGCACGCCGCGATCTGCTTGCTACGCTCGCGCTGCTCGAGACGGCCGTGCGCCGCCTCGCGCTCAATCCCTGACAGAAAGAGAACACCGCCATGCAACTCAACCCCGCCGACGTCAGCCGTGCCGCCGACGTGCTCCGTGCCCTGCGCGAAGAAGTGGGCAAGGCCGTGGTCGGCCAGCGCGAGGTGGTCGACCAGACGCTGGTGGCGCTGGTCGCCTCGGGGCACGTGCTGATCGAGGGCGTGCCGGGCCTGGGCAAGACGCTGCTGGCGCGCGCGCTCGCCAAGGCGCTGAGCCTGCAGGTCGCGCGGGTGCAGTTCACGCCCGACCTCATGCCCTCGGACATCACCGGCCACGCGGTGCTCGACACCAACGCCGGCCAGGGCGCGGACCTCGGCGCGCTGCGCGTGATCCGCGGCCCGGTGTTCACCAACCTGCTGCTGGCCGACGAGATCAATCGCGCGCCGGCCAAGACGCAGAGCGCGCTGCTCGAGGTGATGCAGGAGTACCAGGTCACGCTGGAAGGCCAGACCCTGCCCCTGTCCAGGCCGTTCATGGTGCTCGCGACGCAGAACCCGCTCGAGACCGAGGGCACCTACCCGCTGCCCGAAGCCCAGCTCGACCGCTTCCTGTTCAAGGTCGAGGTCGGCTACCCGAGCCTCGCCGACGAGGCGGCGATCGTCGTGCGAACGACCGTGGCGCAAAGCGGCGACCAGCTGCCGCTGGCCGGCGTCACCGCCCGCCTGGACGAGCGCAACGTGATGACGCTGCAGCGCATGGCGTCCTTCGTGCGGGTGGATGACCGCGTCGTCGACTACGCGGTGCGCATCACGCGCGCCACCCGCGGCTGGCCGGGGCTCGCCAACGGTGCCGGCTCGCGCGGCGCGATCGCGCTCGTTCGCGCGGCGCGTGCCAGCGCCCTGCTCGACGCGCGCGACTTCGTCACGCCCGACGACATCAAGCGCCATGCCTTGCCGGTGCTGCGGCATCGGGTGCTGCTCGCGCCGGATGCGCAGCTCGAAGGGCGCAAGACCGACGAGCTGCTCTTGGCGATGCTCGACAGCGTCGAGGCGCCGCGGCTCTGACGCCGAAGGGCCGCTCGTGCGCCTTGCCCTCATCCCCAGCCGCGCGACGCTGTGGTCGCTCGCGGTCCTGGCCGCGGCTGCGGTGCTGGCGCTCGCGCTGCAGGTGGACGTGCGCACCGTCGGCCGCTCGGCCGCCGCTGCGCTCCTCGCCGGCCTCGCCTGGGTGCTCGTCGACCTCGGGCGCAGCGCGGTGGCATGGCGCCACACGCCGCTGCAGTGGCGCCGCCGCCTGCCGTCGGCACTCGCGCTCGGCGTGCCGCGCACGCTCGCCTGCGCGCTGGTCAACGAAGGTCCCAACGATTGGCGGGTGGAGGTCTTCGACCACGTCGACCCGACGCTCGACTTCGAAGGCCTGCCGCTGTCGGTGCTGGTGCCCGCGCAGGCGCGCACCGAGGTGCACTACGGCATCGTGCCGCGCCAGCGCGGGCGGGTGCGCTTCGGGCGCGCCGAGCTGCGCGTGCGCACCCTGCACGGCAGCTTCGAGTGGATCCGCCGTGTCGGCGAGGAAGAGTGGCTGCACGTCTATCCGAACTTCGCGGCGGTCTCGCGCTACGCCTGGCTCGCGGGCGACCGGCGCCTGGCCGACATCGGCATCAAGAGCGTGGCGCAGCGCGGCGCCGGCACCGACTTCAAGCAACTGGCCGACTACCAGGCCGGCGACGCCATCCGCCACATCGACTGGAAGGCCACGCTCAAGCACCGCCGGCCCATCGTTCGCCAGTTCCAGGACGAACGCGACCAGTGCGTGATGTTCCTGCTCGACTGCGGACGCCGCATGCGCGCCGACGAAGGGCCCGCGGCACGCCACGGCAGCCACTTCGACGAAGCGCTCAACGCGCTGATGCTGCTGGCCTACGTCGCGCTCAAGGACGGCGACGAGGTCGGTGCGATGACCTTCGGCACCCCGGCGGCCGACGCCCGCCGCTTCGCGCCGCGCAAGGGAGCCGCCACGCTGAACGCCCTGATGGCCCGCCTGTACGACATCCAGCCGCAGGCGACCCATTCGGACTACCTGCTCGCCGCGCGCGACCTGATGAAGGTGCAGCACAAGCGCGCGCTGATCGTCGTGCTCACGAACTTCCGCGACGAGGACGCGCGCGAACTGGCGCCTGCGTTGAAGCTCTTGCGCTCGCGCCATCTGGTGATGCTGGCCAGCCTGCGCGAGCGCGTGCTGCGCGAGCTGGCCGAGCAGCCGCTGCGCACCGACGAGCAGGCGGTCGAAGTGGCCGGCGCGCGCCTGTTCGAGCAATCGCGCCGCGACGCCTTCCAGCGCCTGGCGGCGCACGACGGCCTGCTGATCGATGCCGAGCCGGCGCAGCTGGCCGCCGAGCTCGTCAACCGCTACCGGGCGGTCAAGCGGGCCGGCCTGCTCTAGCGGATCACTCGACCGGCGTCAGCTTGGCCACGCTCAGCGCCAGCCACTTCATGCCGTGGCGGCCGAAGTTGACCTGCGCGCGCGCGTCGTCGCCCACGCCTTCGAGCGTGACGATCACGCCTTCGCCGAACTTGGTATGGAACACGCTCTGGCCGGCGCGCAGGCCGTGGCTAGGGGCCTTGGGGGCGAAGGGCGCCGGCTTGGTCTCGACACGCCCCGCGCCCACCATCGAGCCCATCCCGCTGCCGCGCGACCAGGCCGACTGGTACTCGCGCGCAAAGCCGGAGCCGAAGCCCTGGTTGCGCGGCGTGATCCACTTCAGCGCCGCCTCGGGCAGCTCGTCGAAGAAGCGGCTCTTGATGTTGTAGCGCGTCTGCCCGTGCAGCATGCGCGTCTGGCTGAAGCTCAGGTACAGGCGCTTGCGCGCGCGGGTGATCGCCACGTACATCAGGCGGCGCTCCTCTTCCATCCCGTCGATGTCGGACACGCTGTTCTCGTGCGGGAAAAGGCCCTCCTCGAGCCCGGTGATGAAGACCGCGTCGAACTCCAGGCCCTTGGCCGAATGCACCGTCATGAGCTGCAGCGCGTCCTGGCCCGCTTGCGCCTGGTTGTCGCCGGCTTCGAGCGACGCATGCGTCAGGAACGCGGCCAGCGGCGACATGATCTCTCCGGTTTCCGCATCGGGTACCTGCTCCGACGCCGCCGCCACCGCGCCGGCGCCGGCTGCGAAGGTGCCCGCTGTCTCGTCCACCGGCAGCGCGACCGCGTCCTTGCCGAATCCTTCCTGCGTCACGAAGGCCTCCGCGGCGTTGACCAGTTCCTCGAGGTTCTCGAGCCGGTCCTTGCCTTCCTTGTCGGTCTTGTAGAAATCGACCAGCCCGGACGCGTGCAGCATGTGCTCGATGATCTCGCGCAGCGTGAGGCCCTTGGTGGCGTCGCGCATGCCGTCGACCATGTGCACGAACGCCTGCAGGTTCGCCCCGCCCTTGCCGGTGACCGCGCCCACGCTCTGGCACAGGCTGCGTCCGCTCACCCGCGCGGCGTCCTGCAGCTGCTCGATGGTGCGCGCGCCGATGCCGCGCACCGGGAAGTTGACGACCCGCAGGAAGCTGGTGTCGTCGTTCGGGTTCTCGATCAGGCGCAGGTACGCCAGCGCGTGCTTCACCTCGGCACGCTCGAAGAAGCGCAGACCGCCGTAGACCTTGTACGGGATGCCGGCGTTGAAGAGCGCACTCTCGATCACGCGGCTTTGCGCATTGCTGCGGTACAGGAGCGCGATGTCGCTGCGCCGCAGGCCGTCGCGGTGCAGCTGCTGCGCCTCCTCGACGATC
The DNA here is from genome assembly GCA_035254085.1 of Piscinibacter sp. Lineage (GTDB taxonomy): Bacteria > Pseudomonadota > Gammaproteobacteria > Burkholderiales > Burkholderiaceae_C > Albitalea. The sequence continues at coordinate 7,680 of DATFAY010000433.1, read as the reverse complement.
CACTGCGCCTCGGCGAAGTCGCTGGTCGCCTCGAACACGCGCACCGGCTCGCCGGGGCCGGCCTCGGTGCGCAGGTTCTTGCCCAGGCGCTTGGCGTTGCGCGAGATGAGCTCGTTGGCAGCGTCGAGGATGTTGCCGAAGGAGCGGTAGTTGCGCTCCAGCTTGATGACGTGGCCGACCTTGAACTCGCGCTCGAACTGCGCCATGTTGCCGACCTGCGCGCCGCGAAAGGCGTAGATGCTCTGGTCGTCGTCGCCCACGGCGAACACCGCGGTGTGCGGACCCGCGAATATCTTGAGCCAGGCGTACTGCAGGCGGTTGGTGTCCTGGAACTCGTCGACCAGCAGGTGGCGAAAGCGATGCTGGTAGTGCTCGCGCAGGGCGGCGTTGTCGCGCATGAGCTCGTAGGTGCGCAGCAGCAACTCGGCGAAGTCGACCACGCCCTCGCGCTGGCACTGCGCCTCGTAGGCCTCGTAGACGCGCACCATGGTGCGCGTCTGCTCGTCGCGGACCTCGACGTCCTTGGGACGCAGGCCGTCTTCCTTGGCGCCCGCGATGAACCAGGTCACCTGCTTGGGCACGAAGCGCTCTTCGTCCAGGTTCATCGCCTTGATGACGCGCTTGACCGCCGAGAGCTGGTCGGCCGAGTCGATGATCTGGAATCCCTGCGGCAGGCCGCTCAGTTTCCAGTGCGCACGCAGGAAGCGGTTGCACAAGCCGTGGAAGGTGCCGATCCACATGCCGCGCACGGGCATCGGCAGCATCGCCGACAGCCGCGCGAGCATCTCCTTGGCTGCCTTGTTGGTGAAGGTGACCGCCATCACGCCGCCCGGGGAGACCTGGCCGGTCTGGATCAGCCAGGCGATGCGCGTGGTGAGCACGCGTGTCTTGCCCGAGCCGGCGCCGGCGAGGATCAGCGCCGGCTGCGCAGGCAGGGTCACCGCCGCCAGCTGCTCGGGATTGAGGTTGGCGAGCAGGCCGCCGGGCGCAGACGCCGGGGCCTCGTCGAAAGGCAGACTCATCGCTGCATTCTAGGAGTCGAGGCCAGGGAGAACCCGCCCGCGTAGAATTCGCCACCGGGCCCAAATTTTGGCGCCCGGTTTTTTGTGCCCACACCACCCGCGCCGGTGGCCTCGTGGCGCACGCGACCGGACGATCCAAGTCAAGCGCTCGCAGCCTTTGCCCAGCCACTGCTTCAACGTCTGGGCGCCCCAAAGGAGCGAAGCTCAGCATGGAAATCTTCGACTACGACAACATCCTCCTGCTGCCGCGCAAGTGCCGCGTCGACAGTCGCAGCCAATGCGATCCGAGCCAGGAGTTCGGCGGCCGCAGCTTCAAGCTGCCGGTGGTGCCCGCCAACATGAAGACGGTGGTGGACGAGCCGATCACCGAGTGGCTGGCCGCCAACGGCTACTTCTACGTGATGCACCGCTTCGACCTGGACAACGTCGCCTATGCCAGGCGCATGCGCGACAAGGGTCTGTACGTCTCGATCAGCTCGGGCGTGAAGGCGGAGGACTACGCCGTCATCGACCGCCTGGCGGCCGAGGGCGTGGGCGCCGACTACATCACCATCGACATCGCCCACGGCCACGCCGAGACGGTGCGCAAGATGATCGACCACATCAAGCACAAGCTGCCCGAGTCCTTCGTGATCGCCGGCAACGTGGGCACGCCCGAAGCGGTGATCGACCTCGAGAACTGGGGCGCCGACGCCACCAAGGTCGGCATCGGCCCCGGCAAGGTCTGCATCACGCGGCTGAAGACCGGCTTCGGCACCGGCGGCTGGCAGCTGTCAGCGCTCAAGTGGTGCGCGCGCGTGGCGACCAAGCCGATCATCGCCGACGGCGGCATCCGCGACCACGGCGACATCGCCAAGAGCGTGCGCTTCGGCGCCTGCATGGTGATGATCGGCTCGCTGTTCGCGGGCCATGAAGAGTCGCCCGGCCGCACGGTCGAGGTCGACGGCAAGCTCTTCAAGGAGTACTTCGGCAGCGCCAGCGACTTCAACAAGGGCGAGTACAAGCACGTCGAGGGCAAGCGCATCCTGGAGCCGATCAAGGGCCGGCTGGCCGACACCCTGCGCGAGATGCGCGAGGACGTGCAAAGCTCGATCTCCTACTCGGGCGGCACCCGCCTGGCGGACATCCGCAAGGTCAACTACGTCATCCTCGGGGGCGACAACGCCGGCGAGCACCTGCTGATGTGAGCGGCGCGAGGGCGACCCCTACAATCGAAGCCTTCCCGTTGCAGCCCTCGTCTCGCGTGACTTTCTTGCGCGGGCAGCCACCTTTTCCATGAGCGAAACAGCCAAGTCTTTCGAACCTGCCGCGATCGAGGCCCATTGGGCGCCGCTGTGGGAGAAGAGCGGCGTCTACGAGCCCACGCTGGACGAGAACAAGCCGTCGTTCGCGATCCAGTTGCCGCCGCCCAACGTCACGGGCACGCTGCACATGGGCCATGCGTTCAACCAGACGATCATGGACTCGCTCACGCGCTACCACCGCATGCGCGGCTTCAACACGCTGTGGCTGCCGGGCACCGACCACGCCGGCATCGCGACCCAGATCGTGGTGGAGCGCCAGCTGCAGGAGAAGGGGCAGTCGCGCCACGACCTGGGCCGCAAGAACTTCGTCGCCCGCATCTGGGACTGGAAGCAGGAAAGCGGCTCCACCATCACGCAGCAGATGCGCCGCCTGGGCGACAGCGTGAGCTGGAAGCACGAGTACTTCACGATGGACGAGAAGCTCTCGACCGTCGTCACCGACACCTTCGTCAAGCTCTACGAAGAGGGCCTCATCTATCGCGGCAAGCGCATGGTCAACTGGGACCCGGTGCTCAAGTCCGCGGTGTCCGACCTCGAGGTGGAGAGCGAGGAGGAAGACGGCTCGCTCTGGCACATCCGCTATCCGCTGGCCGATGGCAGCGGCGAGGTGGTCGTGGCGACGACGCGGCCCGAGACGATGCTGGGCGACACCGCGGTGATGGTGCACCCCGAGGACGATCGCTACCGCGCGCTGATCGGCCGCCAGGTGCGCCTGCCGCTGTGCGATCGCACCATCCCCGTCATCGCCGACGACTACGTGGACCGCGCGTTCGGCACCGGCGTGGTCAAGGTCACGCCGGCGCACGACGTCAACGACTACGCGGTGGGCCAGCGGCACGGCCTCCCGACCATCGGCGTGCTGACGCCGGACGCTCGCATCAACGAGAACGCACCGGCGGCCTACCAGGGGCTGGACCGCTTCGTCGCCCGCAAGAAGGTCGTGGCCGACCTCGAGGCCGAGGGCTTCCTCGTCGAGGTGAAGAAGCACAAGCTGATGGTGCCGCGCTGCGCGCGCACCGGCCAGGTGGTGGAGCCCATGCTCACCGACCAGTGGTTCGTCGCCATGAGCAAGCCCGGCCGCGACGGCCGCTCGATCGCCGAGAAGGCCATCGAGGTGGTGCAGGACGGCCGCGTGCGCTTCGTGCCCGAGCAGTGGGTCAACACCTACAACCAGTGGATGAAGAACATCCAGGACTGGTGCATCTCGCGCCAGCTCTGGTGGGGCCACCAGATCCCGGCCTGGTATGGCACCGGCGGCGAGCTGTTCGTGGCGCGCAGCGAGGACGAGGCGCGTGCGAAGGCAAGAGCCGCGGGCTACGCGGGCGAGCTCACGCGCGACGAGGACGTGCTCGACACCTGGTATTCGTCGGCCCTCGTGCCCTTCTCCACGCTCGGCTGGCCGAACGAGACCAAGGAACTCGAGCTCTTCCTGCCCTCCACGGTGCTCGTGACGGGCTTCGACATCATCTTCTTCTGGGTCGCCCGGATGATCATGATGACGGTGCACTTCACCGGCCGCGTGCCCTTCCGCGACGTCTACATCCACGGGCTGGTGCGCGACTCGCATGGCCAGAAGATGAGCAAGAGCGAGGGCAACGTGCTCGACCCGGTCGACCTGATCCAGGGCGTGCCGCTGCCGGAGCTGGTGCGCAAGTCGACCACCGGCCTGCGCAAGCCCGAGCTGGCGCCCAAGGTGGCCAAGCGCGTCGAGAAGGAGTTCCCCGAGGGCATCCCGGCCTTCGGCGCCGATGCATTGCGCTTCACGATGGCGAGCTACGCCAGCCTCGGGCGCGACATCAACTTCGACACCAAGCGCTGCGAGGGCTACCGCAACTTCTGCAACAAGCTCTGGAACGCGACCCGCTTCGTGCTGATGAACTGCGAGGGCCAGGACTGCGGGCTGAAGCCGCACACCAAGGCCGACTGCGCGCCGGGCGGGCCGTTCCACGGCTACATGAGCTTCTCCGCCGCCGACCGCTGGGTGAGCAGCGAGCTGCAGCGGGTCGAAGCCGCGGTGGAGAAAGGCTTTGCCGAGTACCGGCTCGACAACGTCGCCGGCGCGATCTACCAGTTCGTGTGGGACGAGTACTGCGACTGGTACCTGGAGATCGCCAAGGTGCAGATCCAGGTCGGCGACGAATCGCAGCAGCGGGCCACGCGGCACACCCTGATCCGCGTGCTCGAGACGACGCTGCGCCTGATGCACCCGATCATGCCCTTCATCACCGCCGAGCTCTGGGAACGCGTGGCGCCGGTGGCCGGCCGGCACGCGGCCAGCGGCATCGTCGCGGCGGCCTATCCCAAGGCGCAGCCCGAGAAGATCGATGCGCAGGCCGACGCCTGGGTCGGCAAGCTCAAGGCCGTCGTCGGCGCCGCGCGCAGCTTGCGCGGCGAGATGAGCCTGTCGCCGGCGCAGCGGGTGCCGCTCAACGTGATCGGCGACCAGGCCTTCATCGAGCCGGCCGCGCCGCTGCTCAAGGCGCTGGCCAAGCTCTCGGAGGTGAAGGCGTTCGACGACGAGGCGGCGTTCGCGCAGGCGACGCGGCAGTCACCCGTGGCGGTGGTCGGCGATGCGCACCTGGCGCTCTTCGTGGAGATCGACGTCGCGGCCGAAAGCGCGCGGCTGGACAAGGAGATCAAGCGCCTCGAAGCCGAGATCGCCAAGGCCGGCGCCAAGCTGTCGAACGAAAGCTTCGTGGCGCGCGCGCCCGCGGCCGTGGTCGATCAGGAGAAGCAGCGGATCGCCGAGTTCACGGCGACATGCTCTCGGCTTCGAGATCAGCTGAAGCGTCTGGGGTCGTCGACCTGAACTCGCCCTGCGCCGCCGGCGTGAGGCCGAGCAGCTCGTCGATGCGCTTGACCACCGCCCAGGCGCTGCGCAGGCGCGACTCGCGCGTCGTGCTGGCCACGCGCGGCGTGATCTGCAGCGAGTTCATGCCGGCCAGCGGGCGGCCCTCGTCGAGCGCGCCGGGCTCCAGGCTGTCCAGCCAGGCGGCGGCCACGCGGCCGCTGGTGAGCGCGTGGGCCAGCGCGTGCTCGTCGAAGAGCCCCGAGTGGGCGATGCTCACGATCACCTGATCGGGCTTGCAAAAGGGCAGGAAGCGTTCGCCCAGCAGGCCGTGATAGCGGGTGAAGTAGTGCAGCTGCACGCACACCGCGTCCGAGGCCTCGAGCAGCTCGCGCAGGCCCAGCGGCCTCACCTTCCAGCGCTCCCACACCGAATCGCTGGCGTGCAGCGACGGGTCGTAGCCGACGACCTTGGAGCCGAAGGCCGCGAGCAGCTGCGCCATCGAGCGCGCCGCGGGCGCCATGCCCACCAGGCCGACGGTGCAGGCGCCGAGTTCTCGCCCGACCAGCATGCCGTCGGAGCCGACCACCGGCACGCGCCGCAGCAGCGACAGCAGCGCGCCGATCATGAACTCGGCCTCCGCCTGCGCGGTCGCGGTGGCGCTGCGCACCACCTCCACGCCGGCGCGTGCGCAGGCATCGAGGTCGATGTTCTCGGCACCCGCGCTGACCCGGCCCACGACGCGCAGCACCGGCGCGTAGTGCAGCACCTGCACGTCCAGCGCGACCGAGGGCGGGATGACCAGCGCGCGCACGTTGTACAGCGCCTGCCGGAAGGCACGCGGGTCGTTGGCGAGCTCCGGCGCATAGCGCACCGAGTGCCGCGCCGCGAGCCACTGCGTGACCTCGTCTTCCAGCGGTTCGACGATCAGGAGATCCATGCGGTTGGGATGGCGCTTGTCCGGCAATGACCGGGGAGGCTCATGCCAGAATCGCCCGGCACACCATCCCCTGATCCGGAGATTGTAAGGAAATGTTGGTCAACAAAGCGATCTTTCCAGTGGCCGGTCTAGGCACCCGCTTCCTCCCTGCCACGAAGGCTCAGCCGAAGGAGATGCTGCCGGTGGTCGACAAGCCGCTGATCCAGTACGCGGTCGAGGAGGCCTATGCCGCCGGCGTGCGCGAAATGATCTTCGTCACCGGCCGCCACAAGCGTCCGATCGAAGATCACTTTGACATGACTTTCGAACTCGAGGTAGCCCTCGAACAGGCGGGTAAGCAAGAGTTACTGGAGGTCGTGCGCAGCGTCAAGCCCGACGACATGGAATGCATCTACGTGCGCCAGGCGCAGGCGCTGGGGCTGGGCCACGCCGTGCTGTGCGCACAGCGCCTGATCGGCAACAACCCGTTTGCGGTGCTGCTCGCCGACGACCTGATGGTGGGCGACCCGCCCGTCATGAAGCAGATGGTGGAGCAGTTCCGCGAATGGCGGGCATCGATCCTCGCCGTGCAGGAGGTGCCGCCCGAGCACACCCGCCGCTACGGCATCGTGGCCGGCACGCAGGTCAACGACGCGCTGGTGGACGTGAGCCGCATCGTCGAGAAACCGGCGCCCGAGGGTGCGCCCTCGCGCCTGGGCGTGGCCGGCCGCTACATCCTCACGCCCGGCGTGTTCCACGAGATCGCGAACCAGCCGCGCGGGGTCGGCGGCGAGATCCAGCTCACCGACGGCATCGCCGGGCTGCTGCGCCGGGAGAAGGTGTTTGCCTACCGCTACCAGGGCAAGCGCTACGACTGCGGCAGCAAGGAAGGCTTCCTGCAGGCCAACGTCGAACTGGCGCTGCAGCACCCGCAGCTGGGCCCGGGATTTCGCGAGTACCTCAAGGGCCTCGAGATCTGAAAGGCGGATCCCGGCTTTCGCCGGGATGACCGAATGCGGGCCGCCATGACAAATGTGCCGTCATCCCGGCGAAAGCCGGGATCCACGCCAGTCACCGGCGCCGCAAGAAGTGCACGAACTCGTCGTTCGAGGAGCTCTGCTCCAGCAACTCGTTGCCGGTCTGGCGGGCAAAGGCCTGGAAGTCGCGCATCGAGCCCGGGTCGGTGGCGATCACCTTCAGCACCTCGCCGCTGGCCATGTCGGCGAGCGCCTTCTTCGCCTTCAGGATGGGCAGCGGGCAGTTGAGGCCGCGGGTGTCGATTTCCTTGTTCGCTTGCATCGCAGTGGTCCTCGTCATGTCGCCGGCCGCGGCGGCAGATCGATGAATTGTGGCGTGTGTCCGCGCGAGCGCAGCCAGTCGGCCAGCGCGTAGCCGGTGCCCGCCGGCCAGCAGCGCACGGCGTGAGGCTCGTACAGCCGGTACTCGGCCAGTTCGGGCGACAGCTGCACCTCGCCGCGCGCCAGCGCATGGTAGGCAATGATGACCTGGTTCATGCGCTGGAAATCGTAGACGCCGACGAGCGCGAGCGCGTCGACCTGCAGCGAGGTCTCTTCGGCCACCTCGCGCGCGATGCCCTGCTCGGGCGTCTCGCCCGCCTCCATGAAGCCGGTGATGAGGCCGAAGAAC
>DATFAY010000432.1:0-6526 GCA_035254085.1 Piscinibacter sp. | reverse complement strand
TCCTGCCTGCCGTCGACGTTGGCGCGCAGTGCGATCAGCTTGCCGTCCTGGGTGACGCTGCCCCCGTCGACGTCCCACGGGATGTGGTGGGTGATCGAGACCAGGCGTCGCGTCGCGAAGCGATAGAACATGAGCTCTCGGAACTCGCCCGCCCGGTCGCTGAGCACGAAGAGCCCCGAGTTGTCGCGCTTGAAGCCGCCGGCCAGGAACACGCCGCGCTCCTTGCTGTGCGGCGCGGGCAGGACCTGGTTGAGGCGGCCGCTGGCGATGTCGAGCAGCCACACCTGCGACTCGTTGGCCGAGATGAAGCGGCTGAGCGCGATGCGCTTGTCGTCCCACGAGACGCCGCCCACGCCCCAGCCCGTGCCCGGCAGTTCGGCCAGGCGCTGCCGGTGCGTGGGCTGCGCCGGGTCGAGCAAGGTGAGCGTCTGCGTCACGCTGGCGCGCTTGCCGCCTTGAGCGGTGCGGTCCAGCGGCACCGATCCGATCAGCAGCCGGCTGCTGCGGTGCAGCCAGCCTTGCAGCTCGTGACGCTGGCTCGGCTCGCTCAGCAGCGCGACCTGCCGGGTGTCGAGGTCCAGTCGATAGATCTGTGCCGCCTCGTTGCCGCCGGTGCTGCGCTCGAACACGATGTACTTTCCATCGTGGGGCTCGTAGCTGGCGGCGGTCACCGGATCGGGGAAGTCGGTCAGCTGCTCGGGCTCGGCCAGCGGCGAGCTGACGCGAAACAGCTGCAGGGTGTTGCCGCCGGCCTTGCGATGCGTGACCAGCATCTCGCGGCGCGTCGGGTGCCAGTCGACGAAGCCGTGGCCGCGAAAGTCGGTGTACTTGGCGACCTGGTCGACCAGGCTCATCGGCACCGGCGGGATGCCCTGGACGACCAGATCAGGGTTGGGCTGAAGAATGGCGGGCGGGGCCGAGGCCGCGGCGGCGCTCGCGCGGGCCGCTGCGGCGTCTCGGTCCGAAGGCGTGCTGCAGGCCGCCAGCAAGGCAGCAAGAACCAGGCAGGCAAAGGTCTTCATGGGCGCGGTCTTTCGCAGGTCTGATGCGGGCCGCGCGATTGTGCCGTGCTTCGCGGCGCGGGTTTCGTCGCCCGCCGCTGCAGTTGATGCCCGGCGGCGCGCAGTTCGTCGCAGGCCGCTCGCGCCGGCGCGAGTCGCTGCCGATACTGGCTCCATCGACCAGCGCATCGACCCACCGATGGCCGGACACCCGCAAGGAGCACGACATGAAGAGCAACGCCCTGACCCGCCTCACCCACGCCGTGATGATCGTCGCGGCCCTGGCCGCCATCGTGATCGCGATGCCGGTGCACGCGCAGCCGACACCGCCGATGGTGGTGATGCCCCGTGTCGAAGTGGTCGGCCAGCGGGTCGCGCCGGCGCCGGTGGTTCAGCTGCCGCGCGTGGTGATCACCGGCCGTCGCCTCGACAGCAACGACACCCGCCAGGCGCAACGCGAGGCGCGGCCGCCGGTCCAGCCCGCCACGCAGCTGCTGGCGATGCGCTGATGGCATCGGCGGCGTCTCACGCGTCGCGCACGTCGGCCACCGCCGTCGCGCCGAAGTCGGGCCGCCGCAGGTAGGCCAGCACGCGCGCCGCGGCATCCTGCGGGGAGCTGAGCTGGCCCGAGCGCTGCAGCTGCAGGAAGCTGCCCCGGTCGGGGAAGCCCGCGGCGTCGGCCGAGCGCAGCTGCACCTGCATGTCGGTGTCGATCACGCCGGGCGCCAGCGAGACGATGCGCGCCCCGTCGCCGCGGTGAGCCTCGTCCAGCGCCATCGAACGGCTGAAATGGTCCATGCCCGCCTTGACGGCGCAATAGGGCGCGCAGCCCGCCATCGCGCGCCGCCCCAGCCCCGACGAGATGTTGAGCACCTTGGTGCGGCCGTCGTGGGTGGCGCGCCAGCCGCGCGTGCCGCCGACGAAGGCGGCGGTGAGCAGCAGCACCGCTTCCAGCCCGACGCGCAATGCCGCTGACAGCTCGGCGAAGCTGCATTCGTCCACCGGGCCGGGCGGCGTGATGGCCGCCGCGTTGTTCACGAGCACGGCCTCGTCGAAGCGCGACGCCTCGAAGCCCGCCAGCCAGCGGCGCAGTTCCTCGGCCACCGGCAGCGGGTCGGCGAGGTCGCGCGGCCACTGCAACAACTGCGCGCCGCGCTGCGCGGCCAGCGTGCCGAGCTCGGCGTTGGTCTTGCGCGACAGGCCGAGCACCAGGTGGCCTGGTTGCAGCAGATGCTCGGCGATGGCGGCGCCCATGCCGCGCGATGCCCCGCTGATCACGTAGAGCGACTCGTTCATGAAGCCTCCGTCGTTGGCGGGCCGCGCTGCGGCCCCGTTGCGCGCGCAGTATGCGATGCATTGACGATGCCGCGCGCGAGGTGCACACTTCGCCCTCTCGCGCGGCAGCCCTTGCCGCTTCCCGTCAACCCGATCCAAGGAGATGTGTCATGTCCCAGCAGCCCATTGCTCCTTCGTCGGCCGCCTGACGGCAGGGTTCGCGAGCCTCTTTTCTTTCTGCTCCTTCCCGCGCTCCCTCGCGCCGTGACCGTTCGGTCATCGCGCTGAATCCCGCCTCTCGCTGACGAGCCCGCGCCAACGCGCGGCCGGCGTTCCCACGTTCATCCCCTTCGTGTTCCCGCGTGCGTTCGCGCACGTGCGGTCGCGGCCGCGCGCGTGCGCGGCACACCACCTGTTTTTCTTCATACACACCATGATCGAGATCGACCACGAACGCCTGCGCTGCATGGGCCTCACGCCCGCGATGGCGCAGCACCTGGCGCTGCACGAGGCGCCCGACATCGGGCCGTGCACCCTGATGCGCATCACCGAAGTGCACCGCGAGAGCCTGCGCTTGCACGACGGGCAACAAGAACGATCGGCGCAGGCCCTGCCGCGCGTGACCCGCGGCCTGCAAGACGAGGACACCGCGCTGGCGGTCGGCGACTGGGTGCTTGCCCAGGCCGATGCGCACGGCGACTGGTGGGTGCACCTGCAGGTGCCGCCGCTCACGCACATCGTGCGGCGCGACGCCGACGGCAGCCGCCATCCGGTGGTGAGCAACGTCGACACTGCGCTCATCGTGATGGGCCTGGACGACGACTACAACCTGCGGCGGCTCGAACGCTACCTGGCGCTGGTGCAAGGCAGCGGCGTGCGGCCGGTGCTGGTGCTGACCAAGGTCGACGTGGCCGCACCCACCGACGAACTGCTGGCGCCGCGGCTGCACGAGCTGCGCCATCGCTTCACGGCCGCGCTCGATGTCGTGCCCGTCAACGGCACGCACCCCAGCGCGGCGCAGGCGTTGGCGCCCTACCTGATGGCAGGGCAGACGGTGGTGCTGCTCGGCTCATCCGGCGCAGGCAAGAGCACGCTGACCAACACCCTGGCCGGCATCGCGCTGCAGGACACCGGCGCGGTGCGCGTGCACGACAGCCGCGGCAAACACACGACGACCTCGCGTTCGCTGCACCGCCTGCCGGGCGGCGCGTGCGTGATCGACACGCCGGGGCTGCGGGCATTGCGGCCCGATGTGGACGAGGCGACGCTGGCGTGGCTCTTCGACGACATCGGCCGGCTCGCGCTGCAGTGCCGCTTTCGCGACTGCCGGCATCTGGAGGAGCCGGGCTGTGCCGTGCGCGAAGGCGTGGGCGGAGATCGCCTGCGCAACTACCACAAGCTCATGCGCGAGGCGCGGCGCGACACCATGAGCGTGCTGGAGCGACAGCAGCTTCATTCGGTGTGGCGCGCGCGCGGCAAGGCGACGCGGGCGTGGATGAAGCTCAAGCGCGGCGAATGAGTGCGCCGCGATTCAGTTGCGGCAGGGCCCGCCCTGGTCGAACACGATGCGCCACACGCCGGGCGCCTCCTGCCGCCAGATCGACGTGAAGCGGCCGATGCAGCGGCCCGCGGGGTCGAGCACCGGCCCGGTGCTCAGCGCGAGCGTGCCCGAGTCCAGTGCCTCGACGTGGTCCGGCGTCCACGAGAAGGGCGCCGCGGGCTGCTCGTAGAAGCGCTTCCAGTGCGCCGCGACCGCGCCCTTGCCGCGCAGCGGCGTGGTGCCCGAGAAGAAGACCGCCTCGTCCGAGAGGAATCGCGTGAACGCGGCGTGGTCGCGCTCGGCCATGGTGCGGGCGAAGGCGCGTTCGGTGTCGGCCACCTGCTGTTCGGCGCTGGTCCGGTCCGTGATCGGCGCGGCGGGCGGCGTGCTGCAGGCGCCCAGCACGAGCATCAGCGCGGGGACCACGGCGGCAAGCAGGCGAAATGGGTTCATGGCGATGCTCCCCTGACACGCGGCGCGGGCTGCGCCTCGAAGGCCTCGCCGGTGGCAAAGAAGTGGCCGCCCGCGATGTAATGGATCGTGCGCAGGTTCGGGTCGATGGACGGATCCTCGATCCAGTGGCCGCCGGCGAACACGCGCGTGTCGGCCCAGGCCCCGATCACCTCGCCGATGTACAGGTCGTAGCGCGCCTGGTTGTGCGGCTCGCGCAGCAGCCGGCATTCGAGCCAGGCGACCGCGCCTTCCAGCAGCGGCAGGCCCAGCGCTTCGCCGCGAAATCGCGGCAGGCCGAAGGAGCGGAACTTGTCCTCGTCGTGCGGGAGTTCGCGGCCCGACTGGCCGCCCACCGCGAGCGTGAGCGCGGCCTGCGCGCGGCAAGGCAGGTTGAGCGCGAACTGGCCCGAGGCTTCGACCAGCTCGCGGGTCAAGGTGCTCTTGTCGAGCACCACGGCGACCTTGGGCGGCGCGAAGTCGAGCGCCATCGCCCAGGCGGCGGCCATGATGTTGTCGCGCCCGGCGTGCGAGGCGCTGACGAGCACCGTCGGCCCATGGTTGAGCAGGCGGTAGGCCTTGGGCAATTCGACGGCGGCGCGCATGGGCTGGAAAGTGTACGCACGGCTGCGGCGGCGCGCCGACGCCGTATGCTCGCGCGAGCATGAATTCGCCGATCGCCGATCCGAGTGTCGCGCGCCTGTTCGTGGGCCTGTGGCCCGACGCCGAGGTGCGCGACGCGGTGCTCGCCTGCGCCGCGCGCTGGACCTGGCCGTCCGGCGCGCGGCGCGTGCCGTGGCCCAAGCTGCATGCGACGCTGCACTTCCTCGGCGCCGTGCCGCGCGAGCGCGTGGCGGGTCTGGTGCAAGGGCTGGCCGTGCCGTTCGAGCCGTTCAGCCTGCAGCTCGACCAAGCCGAAGTCTGGCCCAACGAGGTGGCGGTGCTGCGGCCTGTGCAGGTGCCGCATGAACTGAAGTCACTGCACTTGCGCCTGCGCATCGCCCTCATGCAGCTCGATCAGCCGACGGCGCGGGACAAGCTCGTGCCTCACGTGACGCTGGCGCGGCGCGCCGGCGGCGCGCGTGCGCCTGCCGAGCCGCCGTCGATTCGCTGGGCGGTGGGCGGTTATGCCCTGATCGAATCGATGCCGAGCTCAGCCTATCGGGTGCTGCAGGACTACCCTTGAGCGCCGGCGTCAGAACGGCGGCTCGCTGCGCAGCTCGATCAGCGAGCCGTCGCGCGGATGCGGCAGCGTGAGCCGGCAGGCATGAAGCATCAGGCGCGGCGCCGGGCGCGTCGAGCCGTACAGCGTGTCGCCGACGATCGGGTGACCCTTTGCCAGCAGGTGCACCCGCAACTGGTGCGAGCGGCCGGTGACCGGCTCCAGCTCGACGCGCGAGGTGTCGCTTGCCGCGTCGAAGGCGAGGCGGCGATAGCGGGTGAGCGACGGCTTGCCGCGCTGCATGTCGACCATCTGCTTGGGCCGGTTCGGCCAGTCGGCGACCAGCGGCAGGTCGATGTCGCCGGCCGGTGGCTCCAGCCGCCCAGGCACGAGGGCCAGATAGCGCTTGTGCACCTCGCGCCGCGCGAAGGCCATGCTCAGCGCCCGTTGCGCCGCCAGGCCGCGTCCAAGCACGATGATCCCGGACGTCGCCATGTCCAGCCGATGCACGATCAGCGCGTCGGCGAACTGCTCACGCACCCGCGTCCATACGCAGTCGAGCTTGTCGGCGCCGCGGCCGGGCACCGACAGCATGCCCGCCGGCTTGTCGACCGCGACGATGCTCTCGTCGACGAACAGCAGGGCCAGTTTCAAAAGCCGTTCACCAGCCCGGATTGCAGGGCGTTCTGCGGGTTGGAGCCGGCGTCGAGCACCCGCTGCATCGCCTCCTCGGTGGGCAGGCCGAGCGCCTTCAGCAAGCAGGCGGCGGCGGTGCCGGTGCGGCCGATGCCGGCAGCGCAATGCAGCAGGACCGAATCGCCGGCGCGCAGGCTGGCCGCCGTCTGGGCGATCCCGTCGCGAAAGGCCGCCAGCTCGCGCGGCAGCCCGTAGTTCTGCATCGGCAAGTGAAGGAAGCGAAAGTCCAGCGAGCCTTCGACGATCGCCTGCCAGTAGGCTGGGGCGAGCGAGGCGACCTCGTCGGCGGGCGCGAGGCACACGACCAGCCCCAGCCGGCGCTGCCGCGCCTCGGCCATGAACGCGGCCCAGCTCTCGAAGCGCCCCGGCATCGAACCCAGCCAGAGCTGTCCGCTCACGCGG
>DATFAY010000431.1:0-2935 GCA_035254085.1 Piscinibacter sp. | reverse complement strand
TGGCCGGCCTGCGCCTGCTGCGCGACCGCATGCCCGCCGGCATGGACCTGAGCGCGGGTGAATACGGCTACGACCTGCTGCACTTTCGCGGCCTGCTCGAGGCCGGCGCGGTCGACGTGCTGCAGGCCGACGCCACCCGCTGCGGCGGGCTCACTGGCTTCATGCGCGCGGCGGCGCTGTGCGAGGCCTTCGGGCTGCCGCTGTCCAGCCACTGCGCGCCGGCCTTGCACGTGGCTGCCTGCTGCTGCGCGCAGCCCGCGGTGCACCTCGAATGGTTCCACGACCACCAGCGCATCGAGCGGCTCTTGTTCGAGGGCGCGCCGCAGCCGGTGCAAGGACTGTTGCGCCCGGCACTGGAGCGGCCGGGGCTCGGCCTCGTCTTCAAGGCGCGCGACGCCGAGGAGTACGCGCTGTGACGCCGCCCGGCGCCGCGGCAGCGACGCTCGACGTGGTGCGCCTGCAGGCCGAGTTGCGCCGCCGCGTGCGCGGCGAGGTGCGCTTCGACGACGGCAGCCGCGCGCTCTATGCCGCCGACGCGTCCAACTACCGCCAGGTGCCCATCGGCGTGGTGATTCCGCGCTCGGCGGACGACGTGATCGCCGCCGTCGCCGTGTGCCACGAGTTCGGCGCGCCGGTGCTGCCGCGCGGCGGCGGCACCAGCCTGTGCGGGCAATGCTGCAACGTGGCGGTGGTGCTCGATTTCTCAAAGTACATGAACCGCGTGCTGGAGATCGATCCGGCGTCGCGAACGGCGCGGGTGCAGCCCGGCGTCGTGCTCGACGAGCTGCAGGCGCAGGCGCGCGCGCACGGCCTGGTCTTCGCGCCCGACCCGGCCACGCACTCGCACAACACCCTGGGCGGGATGATCGGCAACAACTCGTGCGGCCCGCACTCGGTGATGGGTGGCGAGACGGTGCACAACGTCATCGAGCTCGACGTGCTGACCCACGACGGCCTGCGCTTGCGCGTGGGCGCCACCGACGACGAGGCGTTCGCGCGCCTGCTGCGCGAGGGCGGCCGCGGCGCCGAGATCGCGATGCGGCTGAAGGCGCTGGCCGAGCGGCATGCCGATGCGATCCGCGCCCGCTACCCGCCGATCCCGCGGCGCGTGTCGGGCTACAACCTGCCGGCCCTCCTGCCGGAGAACGGCTTCGACCTCGCGAAGGCGCTGGTGGGCAGCGAGGGCACCTGCGTCGTGGTGCTCGAGGCGACGCTGCGCCTGCTGCCGAATCCCAAGGTGCGTTCCTTGCTCGTGCTGGGCTATCCCAGCGTGTATGAAGCCGGCGACCACGTGCCCGAGGTCATGCAGGCCGGGCCGATCGCCCTCGAAGGCCTGGACGACCGCCTCATCTCGGACATGAAGCGCACGCACCTGCATCCGAAGGACATCGAGCTGATGCCCGAAGGCGCGGGCTGGCTGCTGGTCGAGTTCGGCGGCGAGGACAAGGCCGACGCCGACGCCAGGGCGAATCGATTGATGCAGCGCCTGCGCGACGCCGAGGAGCCGCCGTCGATGAAGCTCATCGACGACCCCGAGGTCGAGCAGCACATCTGGCGCGTGCGCGAGTCGGGGCTGGGTGCGACTGCGCACGTGCCCAACGAGCCGATCACCTGGGAAGGCTGGGAGGACTCGTCGGTGCCGCCCGAGCGCCTGGGCGAGTACCTGCGCAAGCTGCGCGCGCTGTTCGAACGCTACGACTACGGCTGCGATCTCTACGGCCACTTCGGCCAGGGCTGCGTGCACACCCGCATCGACTTCGATCTCGAGACCGCGGCCGGCATCGAGAAGTACCGGCGCTTCATCCACGACGCGGCGCAGCTGGCGGTGAGCCTGGGCGGCTCGGTCTCGGGCGAGCATGGCGACGGCCAGTCCAAGGCCGAGCTGCTGCCGATCATGTTCGGCGACGCGCTGGTGCGCGTCTTCGAGGAGTTCAAGGCGATCTGGGACCCGCAGGGGCGGATGAACCCGGGGAAGATCGTGCACGCCTACGCGGCCACCGAGAACCTGCGCCTGGGCGCCGCCTATCGCCCCGAGCCGGTGGAGACGGTGATGCACTTCGCCGCCGACCAAGGCGACTTCGCGCGCACCATGCTGCGCTGCGTGGGCGTCGGCGAGTGCCGCAAGCAACGCGGCACCATGTGCCCCAGCTACATGGCCACCGGCGAGGAGATGCACTCCACCCGCGGCCGCGCGCATCTCTTGTTCGAGATGCTCAACGGCGGACGCGAGGGCTGCGTGCTGACGAAGGGGTGGCAGGAAACGGCGGTCAAGGAGGCCCTGGACCTGTGCCTGTCGTGCAAGGCCTGCAAGCACGAATGCCCGGTCAAGGTGGACATGGCGAGCTACAAGGCGGAGTTCCTGTCGCACTACCACCAGCACCACGCCAGGCCTCTTGCAGCGCATGCGTTCGGGCACATCGATCGCTGGTCGCGCTGGGCCAGCCATGCACCGGGGCTGGCCAACTTCGCCACCCAGACACCGGCGCTGGCGGCGCTGGGCAAGCGGCTCGTCGGCATCGCCCCGCAGCGGCGCATTCCCGCCTTCGCGCGAAGCACCTTTCGCGCAGGGTTTCGCGACGATGGCGCGGCCGGCGGCGCCCGCGACGTGCTGCTGTGGCCCGACACCTTCAACAATCACTTTCACCCCGAGGTCGGGCACGCCGCGGTGCAGGTGCTGCGCCATGCCGGCTGGCGCGTGCGGCTGCCGCCGGCCGGGCTTTGCTGCGGTCGCGCGCTCTACGAGTTCGGCTTCCTGGACGACGCGCGCCGGCACCTGCAGGACATCGTGGAGGCGCTCGGCGACGACTTGCGCGCCGGCACGCCGATCGTGGTGCTCGAGCCCGCCTGCCTGTCCGTGTTCAAGGAAGAGCTGCCGATGATGCTGCCGCGCGACGAGCAGGCCAAACGCCTGCGCGAGCAGAGCCTGCTGCTGCCG
>DATFAY010000430.1:0-8264 GCA_035254085.1 Piscinibacter sp. | reverse complement strand
CCGCAGCCCGTGCCGCGCCCCGACGCGGTGGACCGCGCGCTGCTGCCGCCGCTGCAGACCGAGGCGCCCAAGCCGCCGCCCGCGCCCGAGCCGCGCTTCGACCTCGCGGTCTCGAATGCCCCGGCGCAGCAGGTGTTCCTGCAGATCGTCTCGGGCACCAGGTACAGCATGCTGGTGCCGCCCGAGCTGGCCGGCACGATCGCGATCAACCTGAAGAACGTGACGGTACGCGAAGCCCTGGACGCACTGCGCGACCTGTACGGCTACGAGTACCGCATGCAGGGCACGCGCATCTTCATCCAGCCCAACACGCTGCAGACGCGCATCTTCCAGGTCAACTACCTCGCCGGCACGCGCAAGGGCACGACCGACATGCGCGTGACCTCGGGCTCGATCGCCGCCACGCCGAGCTCGATCACGGGTGTGGCCACCAGCGCCCCCGCCACGCCGGCCGGGCAGGCGCAGGGCACGAGCGTGCAAAGCAGCCGCATCGCCACGGAGACCGAGGTCGACTTCTGGGGCGAGCTGCGCGACACGCTCGCGGCCATCGTCGGCAGCGACGCCAACCGCAAGGTGATCGTCAATCCGCTGTCCGGCGTGATCGCGGTGCGCGGCTTCCCGGTGGACATCCGCAACGCCGAGAACTACCTGCGCATGACGCAGCTGATCATCGAACGCCAGGTGATGATCGAAGCCAAGATCATCGAGGTGCAGCTGTCGGACTCGTACGCGAGCGGGGTGAACTGGTCGGTGTTTCGCGGCACCAACGGGCGCCTGTCGGGCGGCCAGCTGTCGCCGGGCACCACGCTGGCGCCGACCGGCCCCATCGGCACCTCGGGGGCGGGCATCAACACGAGCGGCAATCCGTCGCTGGCCGCCACGGCGGGCACGAACATCGTGACCGACATCGCCAACAACGGCAGCATCTTCGGCCTCGCCTTCCAGGCGCACAACTTCGCCGGCCTGCTGCAGTTCCTGCAGACGCAGGGCAACGTGCAGGTGCTGTCGAGCCCGCGCATCGCCACCATCAACAACCAGAAGGCCGTGCTGAAGGTGGGCACCGACGAGTTCTTCGTCACGAGCATCACGACCAACACCACGCAGGGCACGGGTGGCACCACCAACTCGCCGTCGATCGGCGTGCAACCGTTCTTCTCGGGCATCGCGCTGGACGTGACGCCGCAGATCGACGAGAACGACTCGATCATCCTGCACCTGCACCCGAGCGTGAGCGTGGTGGCCGAGAAGCAGAAGAACGTCAACCTCGGCTCGCTGGGCAACTTCCAGCTGCCGCTGGCGGCCAGCACGGTCAACGAAAGCGACAGCGTGGTGCGCGTGACCGACGGCAACATCGTCGCCATCGGCGGCCTGATGAAGCAGCAGCAGTCGTCGACGAGCTCGGGCCTGCCGGGCGCCTCGGAGCAGCCGGTCGTGGGCACGCTGTTCGGCCAGAAGGAGCGCAGCGGGACCAAGAGCGAGCTGGTCATCCTGCTCAAGCCGACCATCATCCGCGGCGAGCGCGGCTGGCAGTCCGACGTGGCCGACGTGAACGAGCGGCTGCAGGGCTACCGCTGACCATGTACCTGCAGCATTTCGGCCTCGCCGAGCGCCCCTTCGGCCTCACGCCGGACACGGCGTTCGCGTTCTCGACGCGCGCCCACCAGGAGGCGCTGAATACGCTGCTCGTGGCCGCCGACGCCGGCGAAGGCTTCATCAAGATCACCGGCGAAGTCGGCACCGGCAAGACCCTGCTGTGCCGGCGCTTCCTGGCGACGCTGCCCACTTCGTGCCTGAGCTGCTACCTGCCCAACCCGAGCCACACGCCGCGCACCCTGCTGCTCGCGCTGGCCGAGGAACTGGGCGAGACGGTGCCCGCCACCTGCGACGAGTTCAGCCTGCAGAAGCGCATCGAGCAGACGCTGCTCTCGCGCGCGGCCGAGGATCGCCGCGTGGTCGTGTGCATCGACGAAGCGCAATCGCTGAAACACGCCAGCCTGGAGACGCTGCGCCTGCTGTCCAACCTGGAGACCGAGAAGCGCAAGCTGATGCAGGTGGTCCTGTTCGGACAGCCCGAGCTGGATGCGCGGCTGGCGCGGCCGGACCTGCGCCAGCTGCGCCAGCGCATCTCCTTCCACTACCGGCTGGGCACGCTCTCGCGCGACGAGCTGCGCGCGTACCTTGACCACCGGCTGCGCGTCGCGCACTACCGCGGGCCCGAGCTGTTCTCGCGCGGCGCCGGGGCCGCGCTGCATCGCGCCAGCGGCGGCACGCCGCGGCTGGTCAACATCCTCGCGCACAAGGCGCTGCTGGCTGTCTACGGCGAGGGCACGATGCACGTCGAGCGACGGCATGTGCGCCAGGCCGTGCGCGACAACGCCGATGCGCCCGCGCCGCGCTTCGGCTGGGCCCGATGGCTGCTGCGATGAGCCTCATCAACCAAGTCCTGCGCGACCTCGACCGGCGCCACGCCGCGACCGGCGCGATGCCCGCCGCCGTGAAGTCGCTGCCCCCCGCGCCGCCGAAGCGCGGCCGGCTCGTCGGCTGGACGGCCGCGGCGCTGGCGGCAGCGGTCGCCGGCGGCCTCGCCTGGTCCGTCGGCGCGCGCTCCAGCACCGCGAACGCCGCGATGGTCGCCGTCGCGCCCGCGCCGTCCAGGCCGAGCGTGCCCACGGCCGTCGTCGTGGTGCCGGCAATTCGCGCTGCGTCGGCCGCATCGAGTCCGGCGGTCATCGCCGCGCCGACCAGCCCGACCCGTGTGGCGCCTGCTCGCGTCGCCGCGCCGCCGGCGCCGCACGTCGTGGCCGAGAAGGCGGTGGCTGCAACGGTCGCGCCGCCCAGCTCATCGCCCGCCGAGCCGCGCATCGACAAGCACCCGCCGCTGCGCACTGCCCACGAGCGTGCCCAGGCGGACTACCAGCGCGGCGTGGCAGCGCACCAGCAGGGCCGCTGGGACGACGCGGCCGCGGCCTATGCCGACACCCTGCGCGAGGAACCGGGCTTCGCCACCGCGCGCCAGGCGCTGGCGGGCCTGCTCATCGCGCAGCAGCGCGGCGACGATGCGAAGGCCCTGCTCGCCGAGGGCCTCGCGCTGGCGCCGCACGAGGAGGGCCTGGCAATGCTGCAAGCGCGCCTGCTGGCCGGCCGCGGCGAGCTGCAGCGCGCTGCAGAGATCCTGCAAACCGCCGCCATCGCCTCGCCGCGCCCCGAGGATGCCGCCTTCCATGCCGCGATCCTGCAGCGCCTGGGTCGCCACGCGCAGGCGGCCGAGCTGTTCGCCGCTGCGTTGCGCGTGACGCCCGGCAACGGCGTGTGGTGGATGGGGCTGGGCCTGTCGCTGGCGGCACAGGGCCGCAACGACGAGGCCCGCGAGGCCTTCAATCGCGCCCGCGCCAGCGGCAGCCTGTCGCCGGAGCTGGCCGCCTACGTGGAGCAGCAGCTGCACCAGCTGCTGTGAGCGCCCTCAGCCGCCAGTGACCTGGCGCCAGGCGTGCGCCAGCGCCGGCGCATCGGTCAGCGCCACGAAGGCGATGCCCACCAGCGCGCCGCTCAGGTGCGCGTCATGGTTGACGCGTGCGCGCGCCTGCCGCGCAGCGATCACCGTGTAGGCGAGGTAGCCCACCGCGAACAGCGGCGCGGGGATCGGCACCGGGATCGGCAGGATGAAGATCGACTGCGTCGGGAAGTACACGATCGAGGCGAACAGCACCGCCAGGATCGCGCCCGAGGCACCGAGCGTGCGGTACTCGGGCTGGCCGCGGTGCTTGAACCAGGTGCCCGCCGCGCTCGCCAGCAGCCCGCTTGCATAGAGCGCGAGAAAGCGCGGCGAGCCGATCGCGCGCTCCAGCGCGAAGCCGAAAGCCCAGAAAGTGAAGGCGTTGAACAGCAGGTGCGCGAGGTCGGCGTGCACGAAGGCGCTGGTGAGCACCGTGGCGAATTGGCGCCGCGGCAGCAGCCAGTACGGACGCAGCATGCAGCGCTCGATCAGCGTCGGCGCCGCCATGAGACCCGCCAGGCTGACGACCAGGATCGCGCCGAGCAGCAGTGCGGCGATCGGGGCGCCGTCGGTGGGGGCGATGAGCGAGTGCAAGTGGGCCGGTCGATGGAGTGTGATGGCGGCTCAGGCGGCGCGTCGCCCCCAGGCCTTGAAGAAGGTATAGCAGAACACGCCGTCCGCCTCGGCGCTGCGCGCCAATGCACGCACGCCGGCATCGAAATCCGCGGGCGCGATCAGCCCCGCCGCGATCGCGGGGCCACGCACGCCCTCGATCATGGCGGTGAAGGTGCGGCGGGTGAACCCGTCGGCCAGTGCGGGGCGGCTGCCGTCGGCGTGCACCATGCGCGGCGACACGCGCACGGCTTCGAGTCCCGCGTCGAGCAGCAGCGAACGTAGCTGCCGCCCGATCATCGCGTTGCCGCCTGCGCGGCGCTGCAGCTCGACCTGGCACTCGATGGCCGCGCGCGCGGCGGCGTTGTCGGGGTGGAAGAAGGCCGAGCCGTGGTCGCCCTCGATGACCGTGATGCCGCCGCCGGGGCGCACGAGCCCCGCGAGCGCGCGCAGCGCCTGCACCGGCTGCGCGAGGTGCTCCAGCACGAAGCACACGAAGACCTCGTCGAACGACGCCGCCTCGAAAGGCAGCGCGAAGAGGTCGGCCTGCCGGAACTCCACGTTGCGCAGGCCGGCCGCGTCGGCGCGGCGCCGTGCCTGCGCGATCGACTCGGCGCTCAGGTCGATCGAAGTGAAGCGCGCCTGCGGGCTGCGCGCCGCCAGCGCCAGCGTCTGCGCGCCGACGCCGCAACCGGCTTCGAGCACGCGGCATCCGGCGGGGTACGCGGTGTCGGCGTGAAGCAGGTCGACCAGGGTGCCGGCCTGGTCGGTCAGACGCGTGCTCTCGCGCTCGTCGTAGCCGTGGACGTAGGGGAGGTTCATGGCGCGCAATCTGCGCGCCCGGCGCGACCGCGTCTTGAACGCTATTGCGCGCCGCGCGCCATCGCGCGCTGCCACGCGCCCGGCGTGTAGCCGAACTGGCGCACGAAGCGGCGGGTCATGTGGCTCTGGTCGGCGAAGCCGGAGGCCGACGACGCCTCGGCCAGCGTCACGCCGGCGCCGATCAGCTGCCGCGCCCGCTCGATGCGCCGCTGCAGCAGCCAGGCATGCGGCGGCAGGCCGTGCTGCTTCTCGAAACGCCGCAGCAGCTGGTAGCGGCTGAGCCCGGCCAGGGTGGCCAGTTCGGCCAGCGTCGGCGGGTGCAGGAGGTCGTCGGCCAGTCGCTCGCGCACCGCCCGCAGGTCGGCCGGTGGCTCGCTTGGCGCGCGCGCGGTCGAGTGCGACGCGAGCAGCGAGCAGGCGCGCACCAGCGCCTCCTCGCAGGCGAGCGTCTCGGCGGGCTGCGGACGGGTCTCCCATCGATCCAGCGCGTTCCACAGCCCGCGCAGCGCGGCCGGGAGCGTGCGGTCGTGAATCACGGGGCGAGCGAATTCCAGCGGTCCGCCGGATGCCGTCGATGCCATCGACGCCATCACCGCGGGCTCCAGGTACAGCATGCGCCAGCGCCGCGTCGGCCCGCCGATCGGCCGGCCGTCGTGCACTTCGCCCGGGTTGGTGGTGATGACGTCGCCCGCCAGCGCCTCGACCTCGCCGCGCCCGCTGGCCGAGCGCTGCGCGCCGTGCTCGATCAGGCCGAAGCCGAAGGTGTCGTGCCAGTGGCGGCCGTAGTGGCGTGCGCTGTCGATCCAGGTGCCGTGCACGCCCGCCCAGGCCGTGGCGCTCACCCGGCAACGATGCAGCGGATCGGCCTTCATGGGCGGGCATGATCGCAGCATCGCCGCCGGCAGTCGACCGGGCGGGGCACCGGCTCGCGGGGTGCCCGCGGCGCCGCCTTGTTGCGAAGATTCACAACCGGCCGCTGTCGCGACGGCCCGATCGCATGCACAGTCTCGCGCGATACAACCAGCCCCGGGAACAGGCGATGAACACCACCACCGACGCCGCGCGCTGGATGCGGTTGAAGGCATTGCTGGCCGATGCGCTGGAGCGGCCAGCCGACGAGCGGGCCGGCTTCATCGACGACGCGGCCACCGGCGACCCCGCGCTGGCCGACGAGCTGCGCTCGCTGGTGTCGGCGGCCGAGCAAGGCGGCGACGCGCTGCGCACCATGCCTGCGCGTGCCATGCTGGCGGCGCTCGATGCGATCGAGGACGACGCGACCCGCGGCTGGATCGGCCGGCGCATCGGGCCGTACCGGCTGGTGGCGCTGATCGGCGGCGGCGGCATGGGGCGCGTGTACCTGGCCGAGCGCGCCGACGGCCAGTACGAGCAGCAGGTCGCGATCAAGCTGATGCGCGACGGCGTCGACCACGAGGGGCTGGTGGCGCGCTTCAAGGCCGAGCGGCAGATCCTCGCCGGCATGGATCACCCCAACCTGGCGAAGATCCTCGACGGCGGACTCACCGAGGAAGGCGTGCCCTACTTCGTGATGGAGCTGGTGGCCGGCGAGCCGCTGGACGTGTACTGCCGCGCGCGCGAGCTGCCGGTGGCCGAGCGGCTGCGCCTGTTTCGCACCGTCTGCCAGGTGGTCCACTACGCACACCAGCGCGGCGTGGTGCACCGCGACCTCAAGCCCGCCAACATCCTGGTCACGCGCGAAGGGCACGTGAAGCTGGTCGATTTCGGCATCGCCAAGCGCATCGGGCCGGACCCGGGCCAGGCGCTCACCGCGACGATGCAGCAGGTGATGACGCTCGAATACGCGAGCCCGGAGCAGGTGCGCGGCGAGGCGGTCACGCCGGCCAGCGACATCTTCGCGCTCGGCGTGGTGCTCTATCGCCTGCTGGCCGACGCCGGGCCGTATCCGGCCCCCACGACGCACAGCAGCTACGAGCTCACGCGCGCCATCTGCGACACCGAACCCGCGCCGCCCAGCCGCGTTGCCGCCACGCGCGGGCTGCGCCGGCAGATCGCCGGCGACCTCGACGCCGTCGTGCTGATGGCCCTGCGCAAGGACCCCTCGCGCCGCTACGCCTTGGCCGACCAGCTTGCCGACGACCTCTTCCGCCACCTCGAAGGCCTGCCCGTGCAGGCACGACGCGGCGCACTCAGCTACCGCGCCGGGCGCTTCGTGCTGCGCCACAGGGCCGCGGTGGGCGCGGCGCTGGTGGCCAACCTCGCGCTGCTGGCGGGCATCGCACTGGCGAGCTACGAGGCCTACCAGGCGCACGTGCAGCGCCAGCGCGCCGAGCAGCAGCAGCGCCGCGCCGAGAAGCACTTCGCGTCGGTGCGCCAGCTGGCCAACATCTTCATCGTCGACGTCGACGTGGCGATCCGCAACCTGCCCGGCGCCAACCCGGCGCGCAAGCTGGTGGTGGACAAGGCGCTCGCCTACCTCAAGGACCTGAGCGCCGAGGCCGGCAACGACGCCACGCTGCTGGTGGAGCTGGCGGCCGGCTACCGCAAGGTGGGCGACATCCAGGGCATGCCCTATCGCTCCAACCTGAACGACCCCGCCGGCGCGCTCGACAGCTATCGCCACGGCGCGGCGCTGCTCGAGCCGCTGGTGCGCCAGCTGCATCCCGCCGCGCCGGCCCTGCGCCTGGCGCAGTCGGAGCTGGCACGCGCCTACGAGTCGCAGGGCGCGTTGCTCGGCTGGCTCGGAAAGTCCAAGCAAGCGCAGCCGCTGCTGAAGCAGGCGGTCGATCTCGCGCTGGAGGTGTCGCGCAGCGACCCGGGCAACCTGGACCACCGCTTGACGCTGTCCAAGGTCTACGACCAGTACTCGCGCGTGCTGCTGTACCTTCAGGACTTCGGCGGCTACCTGAAGGCCTCGGACGCCGCCATGAAAGTGCTCGAAGAGGCGATGGCGCAGGACCCTTCCAGCCGCTGGGCCGTGACGGGGCTGTCCAACGTGCACAACACCCGCGGCATGTACCACATGCAGCGCAGCGAAAGCATGGAAAGCGCCCGCGACGCCGCAGCCGAGTACGAGAAGAGCATGCAGCTGCTGCAGCCCTGGCTGGACAAGAACCCCAACGACATGTTCATCGCCGGGCAGTACGCGGGCCGGCTGGAGAACCTCGCCTCGGCGCTGAACGCGCTGCAGGACTACCGACAGGCGGCTGCGCGCCTGGGCGAAGCGATCCGCGTGCTGCAGACCATCACCACCCGCGATCCGAACGACGAAGACGCCAAGCTGACCCTGGCCCTGGCGCACACGCACCTCGGCAACACCCTGCTGCAGCTGGGCGACCCGGCGGCCAGCTTGAAAGAAGGC
>DATFAY010000429.1:0-3808 GCA_035254085.1 Piscinibacter sp. | reverse complement strand
CTGGCGACCTCGGCGCTGATCTCGGCCTTGGCGAGGTCGGCGATCTCGCGCACGCAGGCGACCTTCATCGCCTCGGTGATGCGCGTCGCGCCGCAGTCGAGCGCGCCGCGGAAGATGTACGGGAAGCACAGGACGTTGTTGACTTGGTTCGGATAGTCCGAGCGGCCGGTGGCGATGATGCAGTCGGGCCGCACCGCCTTCGCCAGCTCCGGGCGGATCTCGGGCTCCGGGTTGGCCAGCGCGAGGATGATCGGCCGGGCCGCCATGCCCTTGACCATGTCCTGGTTCACCGCGCCCGCGGCCGAGCAGCCCAGCAGCACGTCGGCGCCTTCCATCACGTCGGCCAGGGTGCGCGCCGAGGTTTTTTGCATGTAGCGCTTCTTGGATTCGTCGAGCTTGTCCTCGCGGCGGTCGTGGATCACGCCCTTGGAGTCGCAGACGAACACGTTCTCGCGCTTGACGCCGAGCTCGACCATGAGGTCCAGGCAGGCGATCGCGGCCGCGCCCGCGCCCGACACCGCCAGCTTGACCTCGCCGATCTTCTTGCCGACCAGTTCCAGCCCGTTGAGCAGCGCCGCCGCCGAGATGATGGCGGTGCCGTGCTGGTCGTCGTGGAACACCGGAATGTTCATGCGCTCGCGCAGCTTGCGCTCGATGTAGAAGCACTCGGGCGCCTTGATGTCCTCGAGGTTCACGCCGCCGAGCGTGGGCTCCAGGGCCGCGATGATCTCCACCAGCTTGTCGGGGTCGTGCTCGGCGAGCTCGATGTCGAACACGTCGATGCCGGCGAACTTCTGGAACAGGCAGCCCTTGCCTTCCATCACCGGCTTGCCCGCCAGCGGGCCGATGTCGCCCAGCCCGAGCACGGCGGTGCCGTTGGTCACCACGCCCACGAGGTTGCCGCGCGAGGTGAAGTCGAAGGCCAGGGTCGGGTCCTTCTCGATCGCCAGGCAGGCGTAGGCCACACCCGGCGAATAGGCCAGCGACAAGTCGCGCTGGTTGACCAGCGGCTTGGTCGGCACGACGGCGATCTTGCCGCGCACCGGTGCGCGGTGGTAGTCGAGTGCGGCGTCGCGCAGGGCCTGTTCGGCAGCCGACAGCTCGGCCTGGGGTTTGGACGGCGAGGTCATGAGGGAATCTCCTTGTGCGCCCGAGGACGTCGTGGCCGGCGCCCGGATCGATTCATTCGACAGCGCGGTCACGCGCCGATGCTCGGGGCATTGTGCGTCCGCCGCCGCACCAGGGGCAATGCGAAAAGTCCACATCGCAACGCCTGCGTTTGCGCTGGTTCAAACGCAGGCGTGTCACAGAATGATCACGCCGCCCGTCTTAGGGACGCCTGCCACGCCCTCATCGCCAGCCACCATGGACATTGCCGCCTCCCGCGATGGGTCCGACGCGTTCGCCGCGTTGCGCCCGCGCCTGTTCGCCATCGCCTACCGCATGCTCGGCACCCGCGCCGATGCCGAGGACCTGCTGCAGGACGCCTGGATGCGCTGGCATCGCGCCGACCGCGCCGCGCTGCAGTCGGCCGAGGCGTGGCTGGTCACGGTCGTAACGCGCCTGGCGATCGACAGGCTGCGCGCCGCCAAGGCCGAGCGCGAGGCCTACGTGGGCTGGTGGCTGCCGCAGCCGCTGGTGGAAATCGACGATCGCGACGAGCGCACGCCCGAGGCTGCCGCAGAGCTGGTCGGCGAGCTGTCCGTCGCGCTGCTGTGGGTGCTGGAGCGGCTGTCGCCGGAAGAGCGTGCCGCCTTCCTGCTGCGCCAGGTGTTCGACCACGACTACGCCGAGGTGGCGTCGCTGCTGGGCAAGAGCGAGGCGGCGTGCCGTCAGATGGTGCACCGCGCGGCCGAGCGGGTGCAGCAGGCGCGCCCGCGCTTCGACGTGTCGCGCGACACCCATCGGCGGGTGCTGGAGCGGTTCATGCAGGCCGCGCGCAGCGGCGATCGCGAGTCCATCAAGGCACTGCTGGCCGACGACGTCGAAGTGGTGGGCGACGGCGGCGGCAAGGTGCCGTCGTTCCAGGAGGTGCTGCACGGCGCGGACCGCATCGCCAACCTGTACTGGGCGACCTCGCTGCGCCACGGCGATCAGGTCGTGTACCGCCTGGCGCAGATCAACGGCGAGCCGGGGTTGCTGCGCTACATCGACGGGCAACTCGAATCGGCGCAGGCCTTCGTGACCGATGGCGAGCGCATCGTCGCCATCTACGCCGTGCGCAATCCGGACAAGCTGGTGGGCATCCCACCGCTGCCGTGAGCGCGGCGACCGCGGATCAGGCCGATTTGGCGACCAGCACGAAATGCTCGACCACCGGCGGCTGCGCGAAGTAG
The DNA here is from genome assembly GCA_035254085.1 of Piscinibacter sp. Taxonomy (GTDB): domain Bacteria; phylum Pseudomonadota; class Gammaproteobacteria; order Burkholderiales; family Burkholderiaceae_C; genus Albitalea. Next base: position 1,472 of record DATFAY010000429.1, on the reverse strand, counting down.
GGGCCGACGATCGCGCGCCATTGGGTGAAGAGCGGGCCGCCGCGGAAGTCGACCGTGTGGTTCTCCAGCGTTTCCCAATAGATCATCAGGATGTAGCGCTCGGGCGACTCGACCCCGCGGTTGACCTTGTAGCCGCGAAAGCCCTTGGCCTTGGAGATGACGGTGTCCACGCCCAGGCGCAGGGCGAGGTCGAATTCGGCTTGCTTGCCGGGCGCGATGCGGATGTCGGCGATTTCGAGGATCACGATGGATGGCCTTCCAGTGCTTGAACGGCCTCGATTCTCGCCGCGCAGAACTTGAGCTCGGGAATCTTGGCGTACGGATCGAGCGCGGGATTGGTGAGCAGGTTGGCCGCCGCCTCGGTGTAGCAAAAGGCCATGAAGAGCTGTCCTGGCTGCAGGCTCGCGTCCAGCCGCGCGCTCGCGTGCACGCTGCCGCGACGGGTGCGCAGCCGCACGGTGTCGCCCGCGCGCGCGCCGATGCGCCGCAGGTCGTCGGGGTGCACGGCGATCACCGCTTCGGGCTCGATCGCGTCGAGCACCGCGGTGCGCCGCGTCATCGAGCCGGTGTGCCAGTGCTCCAGCTGGCGGCCGGTCATGAGCACCATCGGGTAGTCGGGGTCGGGCAGCTCGTCGGCGGGCAGCACCTGGGCCGGCACCAGGCGTGCCTTCTCGCCGGGCAGCGCGAATCGCTGCGTGAACATCACCGACTGGCCCATGTCGGTTTCGTCGGCGCAGGGGTAAACGATCGGCTCGTCGGCCTCGAGCCGGCGCCAGGCCACGCCCGCGATCGAAGGCATGAGCGCGCGCATTTCTTCGTACACCTCGTCGACGCGCTGCTCGGGCCAGGCCAGCCCGAGCTGGCGCGCCATCTGCTGCACGATCCACAGGTCGTGGCGCGCCTGCCCCGGCGGCGCGATCGCCTGGCGGCCGAGCTGCACCCGGCGGTCGGTGTTGGTGAAGGTGCCGGTCTTCTCGGGAAAGCCGCTGGCGGGCAGGAACACGTCGGCGAACGCCGCCGTCTCGGTGAGGAAGAGGTCCTGCACCACCAGGTGCTCGAGCCGCGCGAGCCCTTCGCGCGCGTGGCCCAGGTCGGGGTCGGACATCGCCGGGTTCTCGCCCATGATGTACATGCCCTTGATGCGCCCTGCGACGGCCGCGTCCATGATCTCCACGACCGTGAGACCGGGCCGCGGATCGAGCGCGGCGCCCCACGCGGCCTCGAAGCGCGAGCGCGCGGCCGCGTCGTCCACCCGCTGGTAGTCGGGGAACATCATCGGGATGAGTCCGGCGTCGCTGGCGCCTTGCACGTTGTTCTGGCCGCGCAGCGGATGCAGCCCGTTGCCCGGCCGCCCGATGTGGCCGGTGACGAGCGCGAGCGCGATCAGGCAGCGCGCGTTGTCGGTGCCGTGCACATGCTGGGTCACGCCCATGCCCCACAGGATCATCGCGTTGCCGGCGCTCGCGTAGGTG
>DATFAY010000428.1:0-9221 GCA_035254085.1 Piscinibacter sp. | reverse complement strand
TGGCTTGCCCGAATGGCAAGTCGGTGACCGGTTAAGCCTGATGACCATAGCGAGGTGGTCCCACTCCTTCCCATCCCGAACAGGACAGTGAAACGCCTCAGCGCCGATGATAGTGCGGATTCCCGTGTGAAAGTAGGACATTGTCAGGCTATTAATAAAGAAGCCCTCGTCGCAAGACGAGGGCTTTTTGCTTTTGGGCCGCCAAGAAACTTCAGTCGAGATTGCATATCAGGCCGTCGCGGATACTGAGCGTCCCGCGTGAGGCCATGTCGCATATGAGTTCCTGTAGCCAGTCCTCGGCAACCATCTTCTCGAAATACCTGCGCCTCACGACGTCGAAATAGCGAGCGCCGGCCAACCATTGCCTGAGGCTCGCCCATGTTTCCGCCTGCGTCTCCAGCAGCCTGAACTTGATCAGCACCTTGGCGGCGTGCAGTGCATGGCGTGCCGGATCGGCGACGAAGGAATCCAGCCGCCGCCGCGCCCGCGCAATCGCCGCTGCAGCGTCGCAAAATGGCGCGCCGTGCCCCGGCACGACCCACCGGACAGGCAAACGGGCGAACGAATCCAGCGTGCCCGCCACATCCTCGAACGCCGACTCCCCCTCCAGTTCGGGAAATACGACGCCAAAACCGTTTTGCCACAACGCGTCGGCCGACAACAGCAATGCCATCTCGGGCTGGTACAAGGCCACCGAGCGCGGATCATGTCCGGGCGAGGACAGCACTTGCCAGCGCCAGCGTCCAACCCGAATCTCGCTGGGCGCCGTCAGCAATCCGGTGCGGCCGAAGCGGGGGCAATGCTGCCCGGTCGCTTTGTAGGTCAGAGCGTCCTCGTCCCAGGCATCGACCGCCTGCGCCTCACCGGCGGGGACATCGATCGGACATCCGAAACTGGCCTGAACGGCGCTGTTACCGCCGCAATGATCGGAATGCAGGTGCGTGTTGAGCACGCGCACCAGCGGCTCGCCGCGCAACGCATGGCGCAACAGCGCGACGGTCTGCTCCGCGTGGATCCAATAGCCTGTGTCCACGACCTCGGCGCCATGATTCTCGTCGCCGTGGATGAGAACGTTGTTGGAGGACAGCCAGCCTCTCTCGAGCACCGTGATGCCGCCGCGCCGCAGCTCGTCGTCCACCGGATCACGCGCGCAGTTCGCGCCTCAGGATCTTCCCCACGTTCGACTTCGGCAGTTCGTCGCGGAACTCGATGTACTTCGGCCGCTTGTACGCAGTGAAGTTCTCGCGGCAATACCCGACGAGGTCCTCTTCGGCAAGCGCAGGGTCCCTCTTCACGACAAAGAGCTTCACCGCCTCGCCCGATCTCGCGTCGGGGACGCCGACTGCTGCGCACTCGAGGACTCCCGGGTGCAGATTGACGATCTGCTCCAACTCGTTCGGATAGACGTTGAAACCCGAGACGAGAATCATGTCCTTCTTGCGGTCGACGATGCGGAAATAGCCGCCCTCGTCCATGACGCCGACATCGCCGGAACGGAAGAATCCATCGGCCGTCATCACTTTCGCGGTCTCGTCGGGCCGATTCCAGTAACCCGCCATCACCTGCGGCCCGCGGATGCAGATTTCGCCTGGCTCGCCCATCGAGAGTTCGCGCCCATCATCGTCGCGGATGCTGAGTTCGGTGGACGACACCGGCAGGCCGATCGTTCCGGTGAACGCAGTCACGTCCGGCCGGTTGATGGTGGCGATCGGGGACGTTTCCGACAGGCCGTAGCCCTCGATCACCGGGCAGCCGGTGATCTTCAGCCATTTCTCGGCCGTTGCCTTCTGCACCGCCATCCCTCCGCCGTTGGACACCACCAGCTCGGAGAAATCCAGGCGCGCGAAATCCGCGTCGTTCGCCAGCGCATTGAACAAGGTGTTGACCGCTGGGAACATGTGCACGCGGTGCGGGCTGAGCGTCTTGACCAGGCCGGGGATGTCCCGCGGATTGGGCACCAGGATGTTCAGCATGCCGCGCCGCGCACCGAACAGATAGCACGCCGTCAGCGCGAAGATGTGATACAGGGGCAGGGCGCACACCGTCACGATCTGCTTGTCGCCCAGCCTCGTCAGCACCGGCTTGAACCACTCTTCGGCTTGCAGGATGTTGGCGACGACGTTGCGGTGCAGGAGGGTCGCCCCCTTCGACACGCCGGTCGTTCCGCCCGTGTACTGCAAGAACGCGACGTCGTCCGGCCCGACGTCCACGCGTCGCAGCGTCATGCGCGTGCCTTCGGCGATCGCCATGTTCCAGCGTGTCACGCTGCGCCCGGCATCCAGGGGCAGATCGAAGGGCGGCACCATCTTGCGCACGTGCCGGACCGCAAAGTTGACCAGGACCCCTTTCCAGAAGCCGAGCATGTCGCCCATCGACGCGAGGACGACATGGCGCACCGACGTCTTGTCGATGACCTCTTCCAGGGTCTTGGCGAAGTTCTCGAGCACGACGATCGCTTCGGCGCCCGAATCCTTCAACTGGTGCTCCAGCTCGCGCGGCGTGTACAGCGGGTTGACGTTGACCACCACGTAGCCCGCGCGCAGCACGGCCGCGATCGCGACCATGTACTGCGGCAGGTTCGGCATCATCAACGCGACCCGCGAGCCGCGCGCCAAGCCCTTGGCCTGCAGCCAGGCACCCAGCGCCGCCGACATCTGGTCGACGTCGCGAAAACTCACGCGCGAGTCCATGCATGCCGCGGCGTCGCGCGCTGCATAGCGCCGGAACGCCTCCTCGAGCAGTTCGACGAGCGACGAATACAGGCCCGGGTCGATCTCGGCGGCAACGCCTGGCGGGTAACTCTTCAACCAGGGCTTGGTGACGGCCTGCAGCACGGTGTCTCCGATCATCGACATGGTCATGAATGGTTCCTGCCGCACCGGGCGGTCGCTACGGTAATTGTCCTAACGCAGTGTCGCCAATGCGTCCCGCCGCGTCGAAACTCGCACCGAACAAGGCCGCGGCGAGCGCGCGCTCACGCGATCCGATCGTCGACAGAAAGTCGCGCGCGCCGTGCATCGCCTTGAAGGTGTCGAAGCCGCTCTCGAGAAAGTGTTGCAGTTCGCCCAGACCTGCGGCTCGCGCCGGACCACGCATCATGTGCAGGGTGTGACGAAGCAGCGGATTGCGGGTCAGCCGATCCAGGGCTTCGCCGACCGCCAGTGTCAGGGCGATCTGCCGCTCGCGATCCTGCGCATGGCCCGTCGCCTGCCACGCCCGCGCATAGGCCGCAGCGTCGATGCCGACCGACTCCAGTTTGGAAGCCGCCAGGCTGTCGAGCATCTCCGACAGTGCATGCAGTTCGCCCAGCGTTCCCACGGTGCGCACGATCTCCTTGGGAAACAGGCGCACCAGCGCGGGCACCACGCGCGCAAACTGTGCGTCGCGCTCGCTGTAGTCTTTTGGCCCGTACAACTCGTCGAGAAAGAAGCGCGAGGCGCCTGCGTAGCGCGGCGCGGCGAGAAGGTCGGCGTAGGTGTGCGAAAAACGGCGCTGCTGGTAGGCCTTCAGGGCGTGCACCTTGGCAGTCAGCGCCGGCGATGCGGCGCGCCGCTCGCGTTCGAGCGTGACGGCACGCAGGTGTTCGAGGATCGTGGTCGCGTCGGCGTTCATCGCTTGCACTGCACCGGCGAATGTACCGCGCCGACCCGGGTTTACCTGGGCTCGAGTTAGTCGCTGAACCCTAAGGAGCGCGCCACGATTGATGCAACACTTTGCCCAACTGGACTGCTCTCGCACGCATGCAACGGCGAACCTTGCTCAAACTCGGCATCGGAGCCGCCGCGGTGCTCGCCGTCGCGGGCGGTGGCATCGCACTGCTGCGGCCCGGTCTGGTGAACGGCCGCATGACGCCTGCGTCGACGACGGTATTCAGCGCCGTCGCGCGAGCCGTGCTCGATGGCGCGCTGCCGCAAGACGCCGGCGCCAGCGACGCTGCCATCGCGGCTCACCTGCAGCGGATGGACGACACCCTGGCTGCCTTCCCGGCCGCCACGCAGGCCGAACTTTCGCAACTGCTCGCGCTGCTGTCGTCGACCGCGGGACGGGTCGGCTTCGTCGGCTTGCGCAGCGACTGGCCGCAAGCCAGCGTGCAAGACATCCAGGACGCATTGCAGAGCATGCGCACTTCGCGCCTCGCGCTGCGCCAGCAGGCGTATCACGCGCTGCGTGACCTCACCAACGCCGCCTACTTCGCCGACCCGCAGACGTGGCCGCTCCTGGGCTATCCGGGCCCGCGTGTCATCTGAGAGCAAAGCCGATTGCCATGAGCCAACTCCCTGACCCGATCCGCGAGGGCCTGGCGCGAGGCTGGAAAGTGCACGGCGGCGCGCATGCCGCGCTGCCGCCCGAGATGCAATGCGATGTGGCCATCGTCGGTACCGGCGCCGGCGCCGGCATCACCGCCGAGCTGCTCAGCCGCGCCGGCCTGAGCGTGGTGCTGATCGAGGAAGGGCCGCTCAAGTCCAGCACCGATTTCCGCCAGCGCGAGAGTGACGCCTACCCGACGCTCTACCAGGAGAGCGCCGCTCGCAAGACCGCCGACAAGGCGATCAACATCCTGCAGGGGCGCTGTGTCGGCGGCTCGACGACGGTGAACTGGACCAGCTCGTTCCGCACCCCGCCGTCGACGCTGCGCTACTGGCGCGAACACTTCGGCCTGCGCGAACTCACCGACGAGGCGATGGCGCCCTGGTTCGAGCAGGCGGAGCGCCGGCTCAGCATCGCTCCCTGGCTCACCGCCCCGAACGAGAACAACGAGCTGCTGCGGCGCGGCGCCCAGAAGCTGGGCATTCCCGCGTCGGGCATCCGCCGCAACGTCAAAGGCTGCTGGAACCTCGGGTCCTGCGGCATGGGCTGCCCGACGAATGCCAAGCAGTCGATGCTCGTGACCACCTTGCCTGCCGCGCTCGACCTGGGGGCGCGCCTGCTCACCCAGACGCGCGCGCAGAATTTGGAGCTGGCCCACGGACGGGTCGTCGCGCTGAACTGCGTCGCGGTGCGGCCCGATGGGACGCCGGCATCGGCCAAGCTCACGCGGGTGGTGGCCAGGCACTACGTGGTGGCTGGCGGGGCGATCAACTCGCCCGCGCTGCTCAAGCGGTCGAACGTGCCCGATCCGCACACGGTCCTGGGCACCCGGACCTTCCTGCACCCGGTCGTCATCTCCGCGGCCACCTTCGACCAGAACGTCGAGGGCTGGAACGGCGCGCCCCAGACGATCTACTCGGATCACTTCCTGCAGACTCAGCCGATCGACGGCCCCATCGGCTACAAGCTCGAAGCCCCTCCGCTGCATCCAATCATCTTCTCGTCGACGCTTGCGGGTCACGGCCGGCAGCAGACCGAGGCGCTGAAGGCGTTCCCGCACACCCACAGCCTGCTGGCGCTGATGCGCGACGGCTTTCACGAGCAGTCGCGCGGCGGCACCGTGAAGCTGCGCTCCGACGGCTCGCCGGTCCTCGACTACCCGCTGACCGACTTCGTGATGGACGGCGCGCGGCGCGCGTTCCTCACGATGGCCGAGATCCAGTTCGCCGCCGGCGCGCGCACCGTCACGCCGGTGCATGAGCTCGCGTCGGCCTGCACGAGCTGGAGCCAGGCGCGCGAGGTGATCAATGGGCTGCCGATGAAGCCGCTGCTGACGCGCATCGTCAGCGCGCACGTGATGGGCGGCTGCGGCATGGCGGCCGACGAGCGCCAAGGCGTCGTCAGGCCCGACGGCACGCACTGGCAGCTCTCGAACCTGTCGGTGCACGACGGCTCGCTGTTCCCGACGAGCATCGGCGCGAACCCCCAGTTGTCGATCTACGGCCTGATCAACAAGCTGGCCACGCAGCTGGCCAAACGCCTGAGTGGCCGCGAGGTCGTGCTGGCCTGATCACCGGCCGCCGACTGCTAGCATCCGGCGATGCTCGCCCGCCTCCAGCGGTTCACGACGATCGGCCTGCTGCTGGCCGCAGGCCTGTGGGCAACGTACTTCCTGCGATCGCACGAGCCGGCGTGGGCCGTCGTCGGCGCCCTGCTGATCGTCTTCGGCTATGCGCTGTTCCTGGCCGCCGAGTTCGTCATGCTGTGGTTCGTCAACCGCGACGATCCCGCGCCCCGCGCGTCCATCGCGCAGCTCGTCGCCGCGTGGTGGGGCGAGGTGACGACGGCGCCTCGCGTGTTCTGTTGGCGCCAGCCGTTTCGTGCCGACGCCGAACCCGATCACCTTCCCGCTCACGACCCGCGTCGCGGCGTCGTCTTCGTGCATGGATTCGTGTGCAACCGCGCACTCTGGAACCCCTGGCTGCGACGGTTGCGTCAGCTCGGCGTCCCGTTCGTCGCGGTCAACCTCGAGCCGGTCTTCGGCTCCATCGACGAGTACGCCGAGATCATCGAGGCCGCGGTGCAACGCATCCGGTCGGCGACCGGCGAGGCGCCGCTGATCGTCGCGCACAGCATGGGCGGCCTGGCCACGCGCGCCTGGATGGATCGCCATCAGGCGGACGCGCGCGTGCACCGCGTCATCACCATCGGAACGCCGCACCGCGGCACCTTCCTCGGACGCTACGGCTTGACGCCGAATGCGCGGCAGATGCGGCTGTCCAGCACCTGGCAGCGCCAGCTCGAGCGGCGTGAGCCGGCGCAGCGCTACGCGCGCTTCACCTGCTTCTACGGAAACTGCGACAACATCGTCTTCCCCGCGTCCACGGCCACCCTGCCGGGCGCGGACAACCGGCACGTGCCGGGCGTCGCGCACGTGCACATGGCGCACAGCGACGTGGTCTTCGAGGAAATCGTGCGCCAGGCCGGTCCAGGCGACGAGCGCGACGCCGCCTCGAGCGCTCAGCCGGCGGGGTAGCGGCGCTCTCCCGGCAGCACGGTGCCGGCGTCGATGGTCGGCAGCGCGCGCACGGCGCTGTAGATCGGCGTGAAATCGGGGGCCGTCGCGTCGAACAACTGCTGGAACGAGTCGATCACGAAGTACGTGGCCTGGAAGGTATCGATCTTGTAGCGCGTGCGCATGATGCGCTGCAGGTCGAACCCGACGCGGCTGGGTTCCGGGCTGCGTACGCTGTGCCGAAGCTCGCCCGCCGACGACAGGATGCCCGCGCCGTACGCGCGCACGCCCTGCGGCGTGTGGATCAGACCGAACTCCACCGTGTACCAGTAAAGGCGCGCGAGCAGCTCGCATGCATCGAGCCGGCTGGCCTTCAGGCCGCCGGCGCCGTAGGCCTGCATGTAGTCCGCAAAGACCGGGTTGAACAGCAGCGGCACGTGGCCGAAGAGGTCATGGAACACGTCGGGCTCGACCACGTAGTCGAACTCCTCGGGGCGCCGAATCCAGCCGGTCACCGGGAACTTGCGCTGCGCGAGCAGGGCAAAGAAGGCTTCCTCCGGAATGAGGCCGGGCACCGCGACCACCTGCCAACGCGTGCGGCGATGCAATGCCTCGGACAGTTGATCGAAGCGCGGGATCCGATGCGGCGTGCCCAGGTGCTGCACCGCCTCGATGAACTCCTCGCAGGCCAGGCCATCGAGTTGCGCGGCCTGTCGCTCGTACAGGCGCCGGTACAGGTCGTGCTCGGCCTCGGTGTAGGCCGACCAGTTCTGCTCGCAGGTGTAGTCTGGGCGCGCCGCCGCGTAGTCGCCGCGCGGCGGGCGGTCGCCCTGCCCGTAGGTGACGGGCGCCACACCTTGGTTCAGGCCCTTGTCGTGCACCAGCATGATGGTCGCCTCAGGCGGTGGCCTTGGCCGCCGTGTCTTCGAGCACCCCGCGGCGGATCTGGTCGAGCTCGATGCTCTCGAACAGCGCGCGGAAGTTGCCCTCGCCGAAACCCTGGTCGCCCTTGCGCTGGATGATCTCGAAGAAGATCGGGCCGATGACGGTCTGCGTGAAGATCTGCAGCAGCAGTTCGTTCGGTGCACCCTGGTGCGTGGCGCCGTCGATCAGGATGCGCAGGCGCCTGAGTTCCTCGAGGTTCTCGCCATGGTTCGGCAGGCGCTTGTTGACCAGGTCGTAGTAGGTCGCGATCGTGTCCTGGAACGCCACGCCCCGGCCCTTCATCGCCTCGACCGTCGCATAGATGTCGTCGGTGCCCAGGGCGATGTGCTGGATGCCTTCGCCGTGATAGAGGTCCAGGTACTCGGCGATCTGGCTCTTGTCGTCCGAGCTCTCGTTGATGGGGATGCGGATCTTGCCGCAGGGGCTCGTCATGGCCTTGCTCTTGAGCCCGGTGAGCTTGCCTTCGATGTCGAAGTAGCGGATCTCGCGGAAGTTGAACAGCCGCTCGTAGAAGTCCGCCCACTCCTTCATGCGCCCGCGATGGACGTTGTGCGTGAGGTGGTCGATGTAGGTGAGGCCGTGGCCGCGGGGGTTGGGATCGGCGCCGTCGATGGGGACGAAGTCGACGTCGTAGATGCTGATGTTGCCGATCGCGCCCGGCTTGGCGCCGTCCTTGCCGTGCCAGCGGTCGACGAAGTAGATGAGGCTGTCGCCGATGCCCTTGATGGCCGGGATGTTGAGCTCCATCGGACCGGTCTGGTTGTCAAAACCCCAGGCACCCAATTCGAGCGCGCGGTCGTAGGCCTTTGCAGCGTCCTTCACGCGGAAGGCCATGGCACAGACGCTCGGCCCGTGCAGGCGCGCAAAGCGCTGCGCAAAGGAGTCGGGCTCGGCGTTGATGATGAAGTTGATCTCGCCCTGGCGATACAGCGTGACGTTCTTGTGGCGATGCCGCGCGATCGGGCTGAAGCCCATGGTTTCGAACAGCCTGCCCAGCGCGACCGGGTCGGGCGCCGCGTACTCGACGAACTCGAAGCCGTCGGTGGCCATCGGGTTGTCCCAGGGGGTGAACTGCATGCGGCGCTCCTGTCGGCGGTTGGAGGTTGATCTGGATCAAATGGCTCGCCTCGCACTGTAGGTGCCGTCTCTCGCAGTTTTTCTGCAAATCTCGCCGCGCTTCTGGCATTGCACGCAGGAAAGCTGCAGAATCCGCCGAATGGAAAGCGAAGCGAAGCTCGATGCCATCGACCGGCGCATCCTTCGGGCGCTGCAGTCCGATGGGCGCATGACCTACGACGAGCTGGCCGCCGAAGTGAAGCTCTCGGCCTCGGCCACCTTGCGCCGGGTCAAGCGCCTGGAAGAGGCCAAGGTCATTGCCGGCTACGTCGCGCTGATCGCGCCCGAACGCGTGGGCCTGGGGCTCACGGCCTATCTCAACGTGAGGCTGGAAAAG
>DATFAY010000427.1:0-5598 GCA_035254085.1 Piscinibacter sp. | reverse complement strand
CGCACGCGTGCGTGGGTCGAGCGCATGGAGCAGTTGCTGCCGCCGCCCAGCCGTTACCCGGGCGCTGGCGCGGCGCTCGCGGTGGCAGGGCTGGTCGCGATCATCGCTGCGAGCAGCCATGACGGCGGCTCGGGCGGGCTCTCCGCGCCCACCGGGCTGGCGCCCGGCAGCGCCTCGGCGCAGCAGCCGCCCACGCTGTCCGGCTGCCGCTCGCTCACGCTGTCGTGGCGGCCGGTGAGCGGCGCGCACGACTACGTCGTCACGGTGGAGCCGCCATCGTCGCCCACCCGCTCCGCCGCCGCGGCGCCCACGCTGACCACCGGCGCGGCGAGCGTCGCGCTGCCGCGCGGGCTGTATGGACTGATCCGCTGGCACGTGCATGCACGCGACGCGCGCGGCAAGGCCGGCCCCGAGTCATCGAGCATGCACTTCTACTGTCCCGGCTGATGCCGCGGCGGCGCGCAACGATGCCGATGGCGGGTGCCGCGTGCCGTGCCATCATCGACAGTTCCATCCACGCGGCTTCACCACGGAGACTCTCACGATGCACACGATTGCCAGACTGCTCGTCGCCACCGGCGTCGTCGCCTGCGCCTCAGGCGCGGCCTGGGCGCAGCAACCACCGATCAAACCCGGCCTGTGGCAGATCCACGTGGAAGAGGACAGTGGCGAGATGGCTGCCCGCATGCGCGAGATGGAAGCGCACATGAAGAGCATGCCGCCCGAGCAGCGCAAGCAGGTCGAGGCCATGATGAAGCAGCATGGCGTGAGCATGGGCTCGCCCGGCGACATGAGGATCTGCCTGAGCAAGGAGCAGCTCGCGCGCGACGACTGGCAGGGCCGGCGCGAGCAAAGCGGCTGCAAGACCGACACCACGCGCAGCGGCAACACCTGGAAGTTCCATTCGAGCTGCCCGGCGCCGCAAGCCTCGGAGACCGACGGCGAGGCGGTCTTCGCGAGCCCCGAGAACTACACCGTGAAGTCCACCACCACCAGCAGCGAGGGCGGGCAGTCGCGCACGATGAAGATGACGGCGGTCTCGAAATGGCTGGGCGCCGACTGCGGCGACATCAAGCCGGCGCAGCCGTCCAAGCGCAAGTGAGCACGAGGCATCGGACGAAAAAAGAAAACCCGCCGGGCTCGTCGCCGGGCGGGTGATCCTGCGCTGGCCTGACCCAGGCCGGCGGCCTACTTCTTCATCAGCCGGCGCAGCGCCGCGATCTGCGCGGCATACACCGCGAGCTCGCTTTGCGCGCGGGCGATGTCGATGTCGCTCTTGGCGTTCTTCAGGGCTTCTTCGGCCAGCCGCTTGGCCTCGGTGGCCTTGGCTTCGTCGAGGTCCTTGCCGCGGATGGCGGTGTCGGCGAGCACGGTCACGGTGCCCGGCTGCACTTCGAGAATGCCGCCGGCCACGAACACGAACTCCTCCTCGCCGTTGTCGGCACGCTCGATGCGCACCGCGCCCGGCTTGATGCGCGTGATGAGCGGCGTGTGACGCGGCAGGATGCCGAGCTCGCCGTTCTCACCCGGCAGCGCGACGAACTTCGCCTCGCCGCTGAAGATCTGCTCTTCGGCGGAGACGACGTCGACGTGGATGGTGGCCATCGTGATTCCTTACTGGATCTTCTTGGCTTTTTCGAACGCTTCGTCGATCGTGCCGACCATGTAGAAGGCCTGCTCGGGCAAGCTGTCGCATTCGCCGTTGACGATCATCTTGAAGCCGCGGATGGTTTCCTTCAGCGGCACGTACTTGCCGGCGGTGCCGGTGAACACTTCGGCCACGTGGAAGGGCTGCGACAGGAAGCGCTGGATCTTGCGCGCGCGCGCCACGGCCAGCTTGTCTTCGGGCGAGAGCTCGTCCATGCCCAGGATGGCGATGATGTCGCGCAGTTCCTTGTAGCGCTGCAGCGTGCCCTGCACCGCGCGGGTCGTGTTGTAGTGCTCCTCGCCCACCACGTTCGGGTCGACCTGGCGGCTGTTCGAGTCCAGCGGGTCCACCGCCGGGTAGATGCCCAGCGAGGCGATGTCGCGCGAGAGCACCACGGTCGCGTCCAGGTGGGCGAACGTGGTCGCGGGCGACGGGTCGGTCAGGTCGTCCGCCGGCACGTACACGGCCTGGATCGAGGTGATCGAGCCGACCTTGGTCGAGGTGATGCGCTCCTGCAGACGGCCCATCTCCTCGGCCAGCGTCGGCTGGTAGCCCACGGCGGAGGGCATGCGGCCCAGCAGCGCGGACACTTCCGTGCCGGCCAGGGTGTAGCGGTAGATGTTGTCGACGAAGAACAGCACGTCGCGGCCTTCGTCGCGGAACGACTCGGCGATGGTGAGGCCCGTGAGCGCCACGCGCAGGCGGTTGCCCGGCGGCTCGTTCATCTGGCCGTACACCATCGACACCTTGGACTCGCCCAGGTTGTCGGACACGACGACGTTGGACTCCATCATCTCGTGATAGAAGTCGTTGCCCTCGCGGGTGCGCTCGCCCACGCCCGCGAACACCGACAGGCCCGAGTGCGCCTTGGCGATGTTGTTGATGAGCTCCATCATGTTCACGGTCTTGCCCACGCCGGCGCCGCCGAACAGGCCGACCTTGCCGCCCTTGGCGAACGGGCAGATCAGGTCGATCACCTTGATGCCCGTCTCGAGCAGCTCCTGCGACGGCGACAGCTCGTCGTAGCTCGGCGCCTTGCGGTGGATCGGGGCGGTGAGGTCGGTGTTGATCGGGCCGCGCTCGTCGATGGGCGTGCCCAGCACGTCCATGATGCGGCCCAGCGTCGCCTTGCCGACGGGCACGGTGATCGCCGCGCCGGTGTTGGTGACCATCAGGCCGCGGCGCAGGCCGTCGGACGAGCCCAGCGCGATGGTGCGCACCACGCCGTCGCCCAGCTGCTGCTGCACCTCGAGCGTCAGCGCGCCGCCTTCGAGCTTGAGCGCGTCATACACGCGCGGCATCCGGTCGCGCGGAAATTCCACGTCCACCACAGCGCCGATGCACTGGACGATCTTGCCCTGGGCTTGAGTGCTTGCCATGTCGATTCCTTCAAACAATATTCGTGTGCGGGATCAGACCGCGGCCGCGCCGCTGACGATCTCGGAGAGTTCCTTCGTGATCGCGGCCTGGCGGGTCTTGTTGTAGACCAGCTTCATCTCGGCGATCAGGTTGCCGGCGTTGTCGGTGGCGGCCTTCATCGCGACCATGCGCGCCGACTGCTCGGACGCCATGTTCTCGGCCACCGCCTGGTACACCAGCGCCTCGATGTAGCGCGTCATCAGCTCGTCGATGACCGTGGCCGCATCCGGCTCGTAGAGGTAGTCCCAGCCGTAGGCCTTCTTCTCCTCGGCGGTCTGCGCGAGGCGCTCGCCGGCCAGCGGCAGCAGCTGCTCGACCATCGGCTCCTGCTTCATCGTGTTGATGAACTTCGTGTAGCAGAGGTAGACGGCGTCCAGCTTGCCTTCGACGAAGGCATCGAGCATCACCTTCACCGGGCCGATCAGCTTGTCCAGCTGCGGCGCGTCGCCCAGCTGCGTGACGTGCGACACCACGGCCGCGCCGATGCGGTTGAGGAAGCCCAGGCCCTTGTTGCCGATCGCCACCGCCTGCACGCTGCCGCCGGCCTGCTGCACTTCGCGCATCTTGTTGGTGACGGCGCGCAGCACGTTGGTGTTCAAGCCGCCGCACAGGCCCTTGTCGGTCGTGACCACGATGAATCCCACCGCCTTGGGCGCATCGGTCTTGCGCATGAAGGGCGAGTGGTACTCGGGATTCGCCGTCGACAGGTTGGCCGTGATGTTGCGGATCTTGTCGGCGTACGGGCGCGCGTGGCGCATCCGGTCCTGCGCCTTGCGCATCTTGGACGCGGACACGAGCTCCATCGCCTTCGTGATCTTCTTGGTGTTCTCGAAGGACTTGATCTTGCCGCGTATTTCCTTGCCTACTGCCATGTCAAAGGCTCCTGTCGCGTGCCATCAAGCGAACGCCGCGGATCCGGCTTTGCCGGTCCGCTGGCGTTGCCCCCTCGAGGGGGCGGCCGAAGGCCGTAGGGGGTGTTCTCATCTCAGGCGAAGGACTTCTTGAACGCTTCGATGGCGCGGGTCAGCTCGGCCTCGGCGTCGATGCAGGTCTTCTTGAAGGCCTTCTTCTCGTCGCTGTCGGAGTCCTTCGCGGGCTTGTTGTCCCACTTCGCGCCGTTCTTCTCGATCGTCTCGAGCAAGGCGGCATGGCTGGACTTCAGGTGCTGGTGCATGCCGTGCTCGAAGGCGAGCACCTTCTTCACGTCCACGTCGTCGAGATAACCCTTGTTGACCGCGAAGATCGACGCGCCCATCAGGCTGATCGGCAGCGGCGAGTACTGCGGCTGCTTGAGCAGCTCGGTCACGCGCGCGCCGCGATCGAGCTGCTTGCGCGTGGCCGCATCCAGGTCCGAGGCGAACTGCGCGAAGGCGGCCAGCTCGCGATACTGCGCCAGGTCGGTACGGATGCCGCCCGACAGGCCCTTGATCCAGTTGGTCTGGGCGGCGCCGCCCACGCGCGACACCGAGATGCCGGCGTTGATGGCGGGGCGGATGCCGGCGTTGAACAGCGCCGTCTCGAGGAAGATCTGGCCGTCGGTGATCGAGATCACGTTGGTCGGCACGAACGCGGACACGTCGCCGGCCTGCGTCTCGATGATCGGCAGCGCGGTCAGCGAGCCGGTCTTGCCTTTCACCGCGCCCTTGGTGAACTTCTCGACGTAGTCGGCGTTCACGCGCGCGGCACGCTCGAGCAGGCGGCTGTGGAGATAGAACACGTCGCCGGGGAAGGCTTCGCGGCCCGGCGGGCGACGCAGCAGCAGCGAGACCTGGCGGTACGCGACGGCCTGCTTGGACAGGTCGTCATAGATGATCAGCGCGTCCTGGCCGCGGTCGCGGAAGTACTCGCCCATGGTGCAGCCCGAATAGGCCGACACGTACTGCATCGCGGCCGACTCGGAGGCCGAGGCGGCGACGACGATGGTGTATTCCATCGCGCCGTGCTGCTCCAGCGCGCGCACGATGTTCTTGATCGTGGACGCCTTCTGCCCGATGGCGACGTACACGCAGGTCATGTTCTGACCCTTCTGGTTGATGATCGTGTCGACCGCGACCGCGCTCTTGCCGGTCTGGCGGTCGCCGATGATCAGCTCCCGCTGGCCGCGGCCGATCGGCACCATCGAGTCGATGGCCTTCAGGCCGGTCTGCACCGGCTGGCTCACCGACTGGCGCGCGATCACGCCGGGGGCGACCTTCTCGATCACGTCGGTCAGCTTGGCGTTGATCGGACCCTTGCCGTCGATCGGCTGGCCCAGCGCATTCACCACGCGGCCGATCAGCTCGGGACCCACCGGCACTTCGAGGATGCGGCCCGTGCACTTGACGGTGTCGCCTTCGGAGATGTGCTCGTAGTCGCCCAGGATCACCGAGCCGACGGAGTCGCGCTCGAGGTTCAGCGCCAGGCCGAAGGTCGGCTGGCCGTCCTTGCCGGCGGGAAACTCCAGCATCTCGCCGGCCATCACGTCCGACAGGCCGTGGATGCGGCAGATGCCGTCGGTCACCGACACCACGGTACCCTGGTTGCGGATGTCC
>DATFAY010000426.1:0-4113 GCA_035254085.1 Piscinibacter sp. | reverse complement strand
GTCACCGGCTGGCTGCGCGGCGACGGTGCCACCGAAGTGACGATCCGCGAGCACGAGTGGAAGCTCACCGTCGACGTCGCCGAAGGCCACAAGACCGGCTTCTACCTGGACCAGCGCGACAACCGCAAGCTGTTCGCCGACAGCGTGCGCCACTTCGGCTGCCAGCGCGTGCTCAACTGCTACTGCTACACCGGCGGCTTCAGCGTGGCTGCGCTGGCCGGCGGCGCGGCCCACGTGACGAGCGTCGATTCATCGGCGCCGGCACTCGCTCGCGCCGAGGCGCATGTCGCGCTCAACGGCTTCGATGCGGCCCGGCACCAGGCGCTCGATGCCGACGTGAACCAGACCTTGCGCGAGCACTTGAAGGAGGGCCGCAGCTACGACGCCATCGTGCTGGACCCGCCGAAATTCGCGCCCACCGCCGCACACGCCGAGCGCGCCGCGCGCGCCTACAAGGACATCAACCGGCTCGCCTTCAAGCTGCTGGCGCCGGGCGGACTGCTGTTCACGTTCTCCTGCTCGGGCGGCGTCGGCGCCGAGCTGTTCCACAAGATCGTGGCGGGCGCCGGCCTCGATGCGGGGGCCGACGGGATCATCTATGCGCGGGTCGGCGCGGCGCCGGATCATCCGATGACGGTCACGTTCCCGGAAGGCGAGTATCTGAAGGGGCTGATGATCATCAAAGGCTAGCCGCGCTCGCAGGCCGCGGCAGCGGCAGCGGCAGCCTGGTCTCGAACTTGGCGCGCCGCACGCTGAAGAAGCTCTTCACGTTGCGCACGTTCGCGTCCTGCGTGAACAGGCGCTCGACCACCGCGCCCCATGCGGCCATGTCGGCCACCTGCAGCGTCAGCACGAAGTCCGGGCCGGGCGATACGCGATGGCATTGCTGCACGGCATCGTCGGCCACGGCGCGCTGCTCGAAGGCGGCCAGGTGCTCCGCGCCCTGCCGATCGAGGGTCACTTCGGCGATGACCGTCAGGCCGGCCCCGAGGCGATCGGCGGACAGGATCGCCACGCGGCGCTCGATCACGCCGGCGTCCACCAGCCGCTTGACACGGCGCAGGCAGGTCGCGGGCGAGGTGTGCGCGGCCGCCGCGAGGTCCTGGTTCGACAGCGAGGCGTCGCGCTGGAGGAGGTCCAGCAGCCGCAGGTCGGTGTGGTCGAGGCCCAACGGCGTGAAATGTTCTTTCATGTGATAGCTCAATGAGAACCTTGAATTCGTTGAATGTTGACAGAGAAATTATCTTCCACTTCTCTGCAAACATCGATCACTTCAGCCAGTGCTTCCTGCCTACGATCGCACCCATTCCAGACCTCGGAGGCACAAGTCATGTGTGGCATCGTCGGCGCCGTCAGCACCCGCAACATCGTTCCCATCCTGATCGAGGGCCTGAAGCGCCTCGAGTACCGCGGCTATGACTCATGCGGCGTGGCGGTGCACCAGGACGGTCAGCTGCGCCGGGCTCGCAGCACCGCGCGCGTGGCCGAGCTCGAGGCCGGCGTCGAGAAGGACCATGTCCAGGGCGGCACCGGCATCGCACACACGCGATGGGCGACGCACGGCGCACCGGCCGTGCACAACGCGCATCCGCACTTCTCGCACGGGCCGAGTGCCCGACCCGCCAGCAGCGGCCGCGTCGCGCTGGTGCACAACGGCATCATCGAGAACCACGACGAGCTGCGTGCCGAGCTGAAGGCCAAGGGCTACGCCTTCGACAGCCAGACCGACACCGAGGTCATCGCGCACCTGGTGGACCACCTCTACGACGGCGACCTGCTCGACGCGGTGCAGCGGGCGACCCTGCGGTTGCGCGGCGCCTACGCGATCGCCGTCTTCTGCAAGGACGAGCCGCACCGCGTCGTGGGCGCGCGCGAGGGCTCGCCGCTGGTGCTGGGCATCGGCACCAAGGAACGCGCGGGCGACCACTTCCTGGCCTCCGATGCCATGGCGCTGGCGGGCGTGACCGACCAGATCGTCTACCTCGAGGAAGGCGACGTGGTCGACCTGCAGCTGGGCAAGGTGTGGATCACCACGCGTACGCCCGAGGGCCGCTACGTGCCCGCGCAACGCGAGGTGCGCACGGTGCAGGCGCATTCCGGTGCGGCCGAGCTGGGGCCTTATCGCCACTACATGCAGAAAGAGATCTTCGAGCAGCCCAAGGCGATCGCCGACACGCTGGACGCCGTCAACGGCGTCTCGCCGGAGCTCTTCGGCGACGGTGCCTACCGCATCTTCAAGGACATCGACTCGGTGCTGATCCTGGCCTGCGGCACCAGCTACTACAGCGGCTCGACGGCGAAGTACTGGCTCGAGAGCATCGCCAAGATCCCCACGTCGGTGGAGATCGCGAGCGAATACCGCTACCGCGACAGCGTGCCGAATCCGCGCACCCTGGTGGTGACGATCAGCCAGAGCGGCGAGACGGCCGACACACTGGCCGCGCTCAAGCACGCGCGCGCGCTCGGCATGACGCACACGCTCACGGTGTGCAACGTGGCCACGAGCGCGATGGTGCGCGAGTGCGAGCTGGCCTACATCACGCGCGCGGGCGTGGAGATCGGCGTCGCCTCGACCAAGGCCTTCACCACGCAGCTGGTCGGCCTGTTCCTCCTCACGCTCGCGCTCGCGCAGGTGCGCGGCCACCTGAGCGACGCGGACGAGGCGCAGCACCTGAAGGCGCTGCGCCACCTGCCCGTCGCGGTGCAGGCGGTGCTCGCGCTGGAGCCGCAGGTCATTGCGTGGAGCGAGGAGTTCGCACGCAAGGAGAACGCCCTCTTCCTCGGCCGCGGACTGCACTACCCGATCGCGCTCGAGGGCGCGCTCAAGCTCAAGGAGATCAGCTACATCCACGCCGAGGCCTACCCCGCCGGCGAGCTCAAGCACGGGCCGCTCGCGCTCGTGACCGCCGAGATGCCGGTGGTCACGGTCGCGCCCAACGACGCACTGCTCGAGAAGCTCAAGAGCAACCTGCAGGAAGTGCGCGCCCGCGGTGGCGAGCTGTTCGTCTTCGCGGATGCCGACACGCGCATCGAGTCCAGCGAAGGCTTGCACGTGATCCGCATGCCCGAGCACTACGGCGCGCTGTCGCCGATCCTGCACGTGGTACCGCTGCAATTGCTGGCGTACCACACGGCGTGTGCGCGGGGGACGGACGTGGACAAGCCGCGCAACTTGGCGAAAAGCGTCACGGTGGAGTAGAGGGCGCCGGCCGGCTTCGCTCTTGATCCGCAAGAATAAAGTCTGTCTCGCTGGAATAAAGTCTGTCCGCTCGGAGCGTCTTTTTGTAACCGGTCCGGCACCGATGAGAACCGGCTTGGTATTGCACCCGTCGGTCATCGGCAGCCGGAGGCCTTTGCCCGGCAAGCGCCTCGTCAAGACTGATCTCGGTCGTTCGCTTCGCCCGCCTGTGTGGCAGCTCTCGCGGACACTGGGCATTCGATGCAAGCACCGTGAGCCGACATAGATGTTGGCAGGCTTGTTCAGGTCACAGCCGCAGGATGCTTCTCTAGCCCACCTTTGACAGCGTGCGCCAAGCTGCCGTACCGTCCCGGAAGAGGATGGGAGGGAGTCAGCGCTGAAAAAAGGGAATGAGTGCGTTCACGCTGGAAGACCCCTATACGGTAGTGACGCCAGTTTGAGCATTCATCAGCATACCTGGCGACTGCTGCCATGATGGCTACTCGAACGATGCAGACTCTGTCTGTTCGTGCTTCCGCTCGGTCGCGATGCGATTGTCTAGGCGCACCTTGGCCGCACTGGCCCAGGCACGAACTTCCGAATCGATGTGTGCCGCCAGTGAGTCCAAAAGCGGACGGCGCTTCTCAAGGATGATTGCCAGGGATCCACTCCATCCGGACGGATATAGCTGGCGTTCAATCGCTACATACAACGCAACTTTGTCCGAAGTCAACTCTTCTAGTTGTCGCACCATTGGCGTCCATTGAGCCTCAGATGTGGTTTGGTCCACTGCTTGTTGAGTTCCACGCAATCCTGACCCACCGTTTCCATCCAATATTGACCCACCCGTATTCGAGCCACGCGGGCTCACGCTGTGGGTAACTTCTTGGTCTTGGACTCCTTCTTGGGCTGGTTGGGTTGGGCGGAGCTGTTCT
>DATFAY010000425.1:0-4493 GCA_035254085.1 Piscinibacter sp. | reverse complement strand
CCACACGAAGCGGTCCATCGCGTCGAGGTCGCGGAAGGTGCCGAGCACGTGCATGCCGAGGGCTTCCTGGCTCTCGACGAACTCGCGCTCGAAAAGGCTGATGAGGGTCTCGCGCCGGCCGCGGTGCAGCGTGTACTGGCGCAATTCGATGACTTGAGGCGGCACGTCGAGGAAGGATGAAGGGTTCATGCGGGTCTCCTGAAGGGGTGCCCGCATGGTCGCGGCGCTCAACTGACAACGCATGTCAGTAATTTGCGCGACACTTGCCGCATGCGCGCCAGCCGCCTGCTTTCGATCCTCATGCTGCTGCAGGGCCGCGGGCGGCTGAGCGCGCAGGCGCTGGCCGAGGAGCTCGAGGTCTCGGTGCGCACGATCTACCGCGACGTCGACGAGTTGAGCGCGTCCGGCGTGCCCGTGTGGGCCGAGCGCGGCCGCGCCGGCGGCTTCCAGCTGCAACCGGGCTGGCGCACCCGGGTCGACGGCCTCACCGCGTCCGAGGCGCGCGCCATGTTCCTCGGCGGCCTGCCCGGGCCGGCGGCCCAGCTGGGCCTGGGCGAGGCGATGGCCTCGGCGCAGCTCAAGCTGCTGGCCGCGCTGCCCGACGGCTGGCGCGAGGACGCGCGCCGCGTCAGCTCGCGCTTTCATCTCGACCCGGTCGACTGGTTCCGCGCGCCGGCCGCGGCCGATCACCTGCCCGCGATCGCGCAAGCGGTGTGGGACGAAGAGCGCATCCGCGTGCGCTACGAAAGCTGGAACGCGACGGCCGAGCGCACGCTCGAACCGCTCGGGGTGGTGCTCAAGGCGGGCACCTGGTACATGGCGGCGCGCACGGCGGGCCCGTCGGGCCAGGACAAGGGGCCGCGCACCTATCGCCTGTCCAACATCCTCGAGCTCGCGCCCACCGGCGAGCGCTTCAGCCGTCCGGCTCGCTTCGACCTGGCCGCCTTCTGGGGCGAGTCGACACGCCGCTTCGAGGCCGACCTGTACCACGACGAGGCGCGGCTGCGGGTGTCGCCGCGCGGCTTGCGGGTGCTCTCGGCCTTCAGCGTCGCGGTCGCGGACGCGGCGAAAGCCAGCGCCGGCCCTGCCGACGAGCAGGGCTGGGTCGAAGTGAGGGTGCCGATCGAATCGGTCGAGCACGCCGCCGGCCAGTTCCTGCGGCTGGGCATCGACGCGGTGGTGCTGGCGCCGGCGGCGCTGCGCCGGGCGCTGCGCGACACCGTGCGGCGCATCGAGGCGCTGTACGCGCCGCCCGCTCAGCGCGCGCGCCGCGCCTCGCGCAGCATGAAGAGGTAGAGCGACTCGACCTTCTCGCGCGCCCACGGCGTCTTGCGCAGGAACTTCAGGCTGGAGGCGACGCTCGGGTCGCTGGTGAAGCAGCGCAGCGCGATGCGCTCGCCCAGCCCCGCCCAGCCGTAGTGCGCGGCCAGCTCGGTGACCATGCGTTCGAGGGTCACCCCGTGCAGCGGGTTGCGCGCCTGGGCGGCCGGTGGTGGGGTGGGCATGGGGCGATTGTCCGCCGCGCGGGGCCATGGGCGGTCTTTAGCAAATTCTTAAGGTTCGCCGAGCCAAGATTTAGGAACGCGCGCTCGCCGTGCTGCGTATCGTGACGGCCATGGATGCACACCATCCATTCCATCCACGACCAAGCCCACGGGAGTCCATCATGAACACTGCACGTCACGACATCTACGCTTTCATCCACAAGGGCCTGCGCGCCTTCATGGCCCACACGCTGGTGCGCGTGGGCCGCCTCGATCCGCACGATCCCGCCGAGGTCGCCGAAGTGAGCGACGAGCTGCGCGCCCTGCTCGACATCTGCAGCGGGCACGTGCGCCACGAGAACGAGGTGGTGCACGGCGCGATGGAGTCGCGCCGGCCCGGCTCCTCGGCCGCGATCGCCGGCGAGCACGTCGAGCACCTGCGCGACATCGACGCCCTGCGCGCATTGATCGATCGCGTGCCCGGCAGCGTCGAGGGCGCCCATGCGCTCTACCACGCCCTGGGCTGCTTCGTCGCGCACAACTTCGAGCACATGGAGCAGGAGGAGTCCTCGCACAACGCGGTGCTGTGGGACACGCACAGCGACGATGAACTGCGCGCGCTCGAACACCGCATCACCAGCAGCATCGCGCCGCAGGAGATGCAGCTGGCCCTGCGCTGGATGCTGCCGCACATGAACCCCGCCGAGCGCGCCGGCATGCTGCGCGGCATGCGCCAGGCGGCGCCGGCCGAGGTGTTCGAAGGCGTGCTGGGCCTCGTGCGCCCGCTGCTGGGCGGACGCGACTGGCGCAAGCTGAGCGTCGCGCTGGGCCTCTGAGCTCAGGCCGGATCGGCTTCGACGAGCCGCAGCGCGCGGCTCACCTGCAGCCGGAACTGTCCGCGCCCGGTCTTCTCGATCGCCAGGTGCGGGCAGCGTTCGGCCAGGCGCCGCTGCAGCAGGATCAGGCGCGCCTCCAGGTTGTCGCTCACCTCGGGCAGGCGCAGCTCCGGCGCCATGCGCAGCTCGCGGTTCGTGAAATCGCAGCGTCCGCCCTCGACGCTGCTCCTGAGCAGCTTCCAGAGAATCGCGCCCGGCACGCCCTTGATGAGGTAGTCGCCGCCGATGAAGATGCTGTCGTTGGCGCGGTAGTGGCGCACCTCGATGGGCTCGCCGGCGGGGGCGCGAACCGCGGCGACGCTGTCGGCGGCGATGGCCACCTCGCCATCGGTCTGCAGTGCGCGGATGAGCGCGCCGAGCTGCGCCCCCAGCGAGACCAGCGCATCCTCGTCGTCGTAGCTGAAGCGCAGGTCCAGCGGGCTCTCCACGCACAGCACGCCGAGCAGCCGGCCGGCCGCAAGGATCGGCACCGCGAGCTGGCTGTGCGGCAGCGCCAGGCCGGGGAACGGGATCTGCGCTTCCAGCGGCAGCGACTGCGAGAGCGCGCCGTAGGCGTACTCCAGCGTCATGTGGCTGATGCGGATCGGCGTGCGGTACTGGGCCGCGACGCCGATCACGCCGTCGCCGAACGCGATCTCCGAGCCGACGCCGGTGGCCGCGTAGCCTCGGCTGCCCACGGTGAAAAGGCGCTGCTGCGACTCGTCGGCCATCAGCAGCAGCGCGTGCGCGATGTCGAACTCGCTGCCCAGCAGCGCGAGCGTCTGGTCGAAGAGGGTCTCCAGCTGGGTGCACTCGGCCAGTTGCGCGCTGGCGGTGCGCAGCGCGTTGAGCAGGTTGCGCCGGGGCGGCGGCCGCTCGCGCGCGCGGTTGGGCACCCGCTCGACCGCCAGCACGCGGTACACGTCCGCGCCCTGCAGCTTGAACACCGCGCTCATGCCGGTGTGCGAGGCGATGCCCGCGAGCTTGGCCTTCAGGCTCTGGAACAGCGCGCCGGCGGTCTCGGTGCGCAGGTACAGCAGCGCCAGGCGGTACGCCGCGCCGCTTTGCGGGTCGACCACCAGCGCGGTCGCCTGCGGATTGGCGAGGATGTTCTCGCGTGTCTTGTTGAAGAACTGGAACGACAGCGCCACGTGGCGCGGATCGACGTACTGCATCTGCGACACGTAGGTCGCGTTGGGGACGCCGTCGGCGGAGCAGGTGGCCACCGTCGCGGGAATCACGCCCTCCAGGCAGGCGCGGATCGCATCGAGCGTGACGGCGTCGGCGGGCATCGTCATGGCGCGGCTCGTCAGCCCTTGAGCGCCGTGCCGGCGCCCGGGCCCGGCGTCTGCGCGAACGCGGCGTCGGGCGTGAAGCGGATCGCCATCAGGTCCGCCGGGTCGCCCCAGAAGAAGGTGTCCAGCATCTCGCGGTCGAAGCGCAGCGAGGCCAGGTCGTCCACCAGCAGGTCCAGATAGCGCCGCGCATGGGCGACATCCTGCGGGGAGGCCAGCGCCGAGCGCGCATCCCGGCCCTTGAGCTGCACCGTCTGGTTGGTGCTGGGCCGGCTGAAGCACACGGCGACCAGGCCGTTGCTCGCGATGTCGCGGCACACCGCCTCGCCGGCCTCGGCGAACAGCAGCACCGTCACTTCGCGCAGGTCGGGTGCGATGCGGCACGCCGCCGCCTTGGCGATGGAGGGCACCAGCCGCTCGCCGCGCGAGGCCACGGTGATCGAAAGCCCCGAGGTGATGAACTGCGCGACGGCAGGGCTGAGCAGCGGCGCGTTCGCGTCCATGCTCACGAGACGATGTAGGCGCCGGCGCCGGTCGACAGCAGCCGGCCGTCCTCGCCCAGGAATTCCATGCGGGTGGAGGCGACCCGCGATCCCAGGCGCATGACCTGCGCGCGCAGTTCGAAACGCGCGCCGATGCCGGGTCGCAGGTAGTCGATGCGCAGGTCGATGGTGCCCAGCTTGGAAAAGCGCTGCAGACGCTGCGCCGGCGTCTCGTCGAGGTGGCGCGCGCCGATGGCCGCCATCACCGCCAGGCCGCCCATCGCGTCCAGCCCGGCGCTGATGACGCCGCCGTGCACGCGCTGGTGCGCGTAGTGGCCGATCAACTCGTGGCGCATG
>DATFAY010000424.1:0-3668 GCA_035254085.1 Piscinibacter sp. | reverse complement strand
TTGAAAGGCAACGAGACGCTGCCGGCGGTGATGACGCTGGAGATCGCAGCGCTCAAGCTGAAGGTGCAGTTCGACGGCGACGTCGCGCTCGAATAGGCGCGCAGCCGCTGGTGCGCCGGCGGCTACGCGCCGGTCGTGTCGAACAGGTCCGGCCCGTCGCCCAGGCGGGCGTTCTCGATCGCGAGCAAGCGCAGCTTGGTCTCGACGCCGCCGCGTGCCGAGAAGCCGCCGGGCCGCCCGCCCGCGGCCAGCACCCGGTGGCAGGGCACGATCGGCGCGAAGGGATTGCGCCCCAGCGCCTGCCCGACCGCGCGTGCGCTGCCCGGTTCGCCCAGGCGCTCGGCCACCTCGCCGTAGGTCAGCGTCTGGCCGGGCGGGATGCGCTGCGTGAGCGCATAGACGCGCCGGTTGAATTCGGGGATGCCCTCCATGTCCAGCGGCACGTCCGACAGGTCGACCGCCTCGCCGCGCAGCAGCGCGGCCACGCGCTCCATCGCCCGCTGGACGTCGGGCGGCGGCGTGGTCTCGGTGGCGCCCGGATGCGCCTGGCGCAGCCGCGTGCGCAGGTGACCGGCCTGCGCTTCGGGCAACTGCATGGCGACGATGCCGCGCGCGCCCCAGGCCACGCCGCACGGGCCGAGGGCGGTGTCGAAGAGGGCGAAGCCGGTGGCGCGCATGGACAGCATCCTAGTACGGCGCTGCCGCCGACTGGCGCAAGGCACTGGGCGACGTGCCGGTCCATTGCCTGAAGGCCCGCGCGAAACTCTTCTCGTTGTCGAAGCCCACCGCCAGCGCGATCTGCTTGACCGGTCGCGCCGTGCGCCGCAGCAGCTCGATCGCCCGGTCGCGCCGCACCTCGTCCTTGATCGCCTGCAGCGCGGCGCCTTCGTCGCGCAGCTGCCGGTGCAAGGTGCGCGTCGAGATGTGGAGCGCCGCGGCGATGTCCTCGGCGTTGTGCAGTTCGCCGGCGCGCGAGCGCAGCAGTTCGCGCAGGCGCTGCACCAGCAGGCGGTCGCGCCGATACTGCAGCACCGTGAGCGGCAGCGCGCGCTGCAGCATCGTGCGCAGGGCGGCCTCGTCGCGGCGCAGGGGCATGTCGAGGTACTGCGCATCGAAGTGCAGGCTGCAGACCGCTTCGTCGAAGCGGATCGGCCCCGGAAAGAGCAGCGG
This sequence comes from Piscinibacter sp., assembly GCA_035254085.1. Lineage (GTDB taxonomy): Bacteria > Pseudomonadota > Gammaproteobacteria > Burkholderiales > Burkholderiaceae_C > Albitalea. The sequence continues at coordinate 2,498 of DATFAY010000424.1, read as the reverse complement.
GTAGACCTCGGCGTGCGGGGGCGCTGCGAACGGGAAGGCCGCCGCGCGCAGCGGGATGCGCGAGTCGATCGCCCAGCAGGCGAAGCCGTGCATGAAGCGCAGGCTGGTGACGAGGCAGAACTCGCGCATCGCGCCGAAGCGGCGCTTCTCCTCGATCGTGTAGACGGCGCCCTCGCCGCGGCGCTCCAGGCGCAGCGCGATGTCCTCGGTGAGCAGGCGATGGTGGCGGCACCATCGTTGCAGCGCCACGCCCAGGTTGGGCGAGGTGATCGAGGCGCGGCACAGCATGCCGTAGCTGCCCCAGGGCAGCCGGCGCGAGAACCAGCCGAGGGCCTCGTCGTCGAGCTGGCGCATGGCGATGCCGGAGATCGTCTCCATCTGCGCGGCGGTGATGCGGGCGTCGGTGCGCCTCAGTTGCGCTGGCGTGATTTGTGCCTGCCGCAGCGCCTCGGCAGGGTCGACGCCGTGCTTCTCGTAGCCCAGCATGATCGCGCGAACGAATGCCATCGGTGTGGCGGCGGCGCGCTCGGCGCGCAGCGGAGAAGCGGACGTCGGACGACGGGAATGCATGCCGGCAGTGTGGGACGCACTGGCACGATTTGCAACCACCCTGGCGCACTCGATGAATGCATCTACCCCAGAATTCCGGTCATCCCGGCGAAAGCCGGGATCCACGCATGCCGCCGTGACTTCCGTGGATCCCGGCTTTCGCCGGGATGACATGCCGCGCTCGCCCTGCCGATGATGGTGTGCTGCCACGAGCGCTATGCTGTGCCGGCGGCAGCCCGCATCCACGAAGACCGCTTCCGGAGACTCCTTCATGCCCGTGCTCGCGTCCAAGCTCAACCCGCGCACCGAGGACTTCAAGGCCAATGCCGCGGCGATGCGCGCGCTGGTCGACGACCTGAACGCGCGCCTGGCCAAGGTCGCGCAGGGCGGCGGAGAGGGACCGCGCGCCAAGCACGTGGCGCGCGGCAAGCTGCTGCCGCGCGACCGGGTCGAGATGCTGCTCGATCCGGACACACCCTTTCTCGAGTTGGCGCCGCTGGCCGCGCTCGACATGTACAACAACGATGCGCCCGGCGCGGGCCTGATCGCCGGGATCGGCCGCGTCGCCGGGGTGGACTGCATGGTGGTGTGCAACGACGCCACCGTGAAGGGCGGCACCTACTACCCGATGACGGTGAAGAAGCACCTGCGCGCCCAGGAGATCGCCGAGCAGAACCGGCTGCCTTGCATCTACCTGGTCGACTCGGGCGGCGCCAACCTGCCCAACCAGGACGAGGTGTTCCCCGACCGCGAGCACTTCGGGCGCATCTTCTTCAACCAGGCGCAGATGAGCGCGCAGGGCATCCCGCAGATCGCCGTGGTGATGGGCTCGTGCACCGCGGGCGGCGCCTACATGCCGGCGATGAGCGACGAGTCGATCATCGTGAAGAACCAGGGCACGATCTTTCTCGCCGGCCCGCCGCTGGTGAAGGCGGCCATCGGCGAGGTGGTGAGCGCCGAAGACCTGGGCGGTGGCGACGTGCACACGCGGCTCTCGGGCGTGGCCGACCACTTGGCGCAGAACGACACCCATGCGCTGGCGATCGCCCGCGCCTCGGTCGCGAACCTGAATTGGCGCAAGGACATGGCCCTGCAGTGCGTTGCTCCGCGTGCACCGCTGTTCGATGCGAGCGAGCTGCACGGCGTGATCCCCACCGACACGCGCAAGCCGTATGACGTGCACGAGATCATCGCGCGCATCGTCGACGCGTCGGAGTTCGACGAGTTCAAGGCGCGCTACGGCACCACGCTGGTCACTGGCTTCGCGCACATCGAAGGCATGCCGGTGGGCATCGTGGCCAACAACGGCGTGCTGTTTTCCGAGTCGGCGCAGAAGGGCGCGCACTTCATCGAGCTGTGTTGCCAACGCAAGATTCCGCTCGTGTTCCTGCAGAACATCACCGGATTCATGGTCGGCCGCAAATACGAGAGCGAAGGCATCGCCAAGCACGGCGCGAAGATGGTGACGGCGGTGTCGACCGCCAACGTGCCGAAGTTCACCGTGATCATCGGCGGCAGCTTCGGCGCCGGCAACTACGGCATGTGCGGCCGCGCCTACTCGCCGCGCTTCCTCTGGATGTGGCCCAACGCGCGCATCAGCGTGATGGGCGGCGAGCAGGCGGCGAGCGTGCTGGCCACCGTGCGACGCGACGGCATCGAGGCCAAGGGCGGCCACTGGAGCAGCGACGACGAGGCCGCCTTCAAGCAGCCGATCCTCGATCAGTTCGAGCACCAGGCGCACCCGTATTACGCCAGCGCGCGCCTGTGGGACGATGGCGTGATCGACCCCGCCGACACGCGCCGCGTGCTGGCGCTGGCGATCTCGGCGAGCTTGAACGCGCCGATTCCCGACGCGCGGTTCGGCGTCTTCCGCATGTGAGGGCAACGGCGATGAAGGCGTACTTCAGCACTCTCGCGCGCTACAACATGTGGGCCACGCGCAAGCTCTA
>DATFAY010000423.1:0-11807 GCA_035254085.1 Piscinibacter sp. | reverse complement strand
CAGCCACGACGAGCACCGCAACGGCAAGCTCACCAAGAAGGAAGGCAACCTGCGCCAGGTGTTCGACGACTTCACGCGTGTCTACGCGCCGGCGCACGAGCTGGTCGAAGGCGGCGAATGGGTGAGCCCGCTCAAGGGCGCCCCGCTGCGCTGCACGCTCGAGGGCGCCCGCTATTCGCGGCCCGGCCTCATCGTCACCGGCGAGGCGGCGGGCAGCACCTACTCGTTCAGCGGCGAGGGCATCGGCAAGGCGATGGAAACCGGCATCCTCGCCGCCGAGGCAGTGGCCGCGCAGCGCAGCGAAGGGCTGGACGACACGCGGGCGCGCGCGCGCTACGAGGCCGCGCTGCTCGCGCTCAAGCCGCGCTTCGACCTGTACGCCCGCGCCAACAAGGTCAACCGACATCCGTGGCTGGCCGATCTGCTGATCTGGCGCGCCAGGAAGAGCGAGCGGCTGCTGCGTCGCATGAGCGGCGTGCTCAACGAGACGAGCAACCCGGGCCACCTCGTGTCGGTCAAGGGCATCCTGCGCTTGTTCATGGAATAGCGCATTGATGCGTCACCCCGGCGAAAGCCGGGGTCCAACCAGGCAGCACATCGTGGATCCCGGCTTTCGCCGGGATGACCTCGTCATGCACGCCGGTGTCGACCGCGTGACAATCGCGGTATGTGTCAACTGCTCGGCATGAACGGCAACACGCCGACCGACATCATGTTCAGCTTCACCGGCTTTTGCAGCCGGGCCGAGGAGCACAAGGATGGCTTCGGCATCGCCTTCTTCGAGGGCGCCGGGCTGCGGCTGTTCGTCGACGCGCAAAGCGCGCGCACCTCGCCGGTGGCGCAGATGGTGCGGCACTACCCGATCCGCAGCTGCAACATCATCGCCCACATCCGCAAGGCCACGCAGGGGCGCATCGCCCTGGAGAACACCCATCCGTTCCAGCGCGAGCTGTGGGGGCGCTACTGGGCGTTCGCGCACAACGGCGACCTCAAGCAGTTCCGACCGCGCCTGCACGCCTCGTTCCGCCCGGTCGGCAGCACCGACAGCGAACTGGCCTTCTGCTGGCTGATGCAGGAGCTGGCCAAGGCGCATGCCGGCCTGCCGCCGATCGCGGAACTCACGGCCACGCTGCGCGAGCTGGTGCCGGCCATCGCCGCGCACGGCACTTTCAACTTCATGCTGAGCAACGGCGAAGCGCTGTGGGCGCATTGCTCGACGCGGCTGTGCTACCTGGTGCGCCAGCATCCGTTTCGCCAGGCGCGCCTGCAGGACGAGGACATCAGCGTCAATTTCGCCGAGCTGACCACGCCCTCCGACCGCGTCGCCGTGGTGGTGACGGAGCCGCTCACGCGCGACGAGGAATGGGCGGCCTTCGCCCCCGGCGAGCTGAAGGTCTTTGCCGCCGGCGCACCTGTGCAGGTCTGAGACCTTCTCATCGTTATTGCGGTCGCGCGGCGCACGCGCTGCTGCGACACTGGGCGACTCGCGCGAGCGACCCACGAGGTCCGGCTGCGCACCCACCGCCTCGCCTGCACCCATGACGCTGCCTGCCACGCCCTCGCCACGCTTCGACACCTTCTACAAGCACGACGCGCTCACGCGGCTGCTGTTCGACTACGCCGAGTCCAATCCGACCATCGTGTCGCTGCAGTCCATCGGCCGCAGCCACGAAGGGCGCGAGATCTGGGTGGTGACGCTCACCAACCACGCGACCGGCCCCGACACCGACAAGCCCGCCTTCTGGACCGACGGCAACATCCACGCCGCCGAGCTGACGGCCAGCACGGCCTGCCTGTACTACCTGCACCACCTGGTGACCGGCTACGGCCAGGACCCGCAGGTGACGCAGCTGCTGGACACGCGCACGATCTACATCTGTCCGCGCCTCAATCCCGACGGCGCCGAGCTCGCGCTGGCCGACCGCCCGCGCCACATCCGTTCGTCCACCCGCCGCTATCCGTTCGAGGAAGACCCGGTCGAGGGGCTCACCATGGAGGACGTCGACGGCGACGGGCGCATCCTCTTCATGCGCATCCCCGATCCGCACGGCGGCTACAAGAAGTGCGAGGCCGACCCGCGCCTGATGGTGCCGCGCCAGCCGGGCGAGTTCGGCGGCGAGTACTACCGGCTCATGCCGGAGGGCACGCTCAAGAACTACGACGGCCTGAGCGTCAACGTCAACAAGGACGTCGAAGGCCTGGACCTGAACCGCAACTTCCCGCCGGGCTGGCGCCAGGAATTCGAGCAGGTCGGCGCCGGCCCGTATCCGGGCAGCGAGCCCGAGGTGCGCGCGATGATGGACTTCATCGTGAAGCATCCGAACATCGGCGCGGCGGTGAGCTATCACACGCACAGCGGCGTGATCCTGCGGCCGATGGGCACGCAAAGCGACGACGACATGATTCCCGAGGACTTGTGGACGTACAAGCGCCTGTCGGAGATCGCGGCGCGGCTCACCGGCTACCCGGTGCTCAGCATCTGGCACGACTTCAAGTACCACCCCAAGGAGGTCATCACCGGCACGCAGGACTGGGTCTACGAGCACCTGGGTGCGCTGTTCTGGGTGGTGGAGATCTGGTCGCCCAACAAGGAGGCCGGCATCGACGACTACAAGTGGATCGACTGGTTTCGCGACCACCCGGTCGAAGACGACCTGAAGCTGCTGAAGTGGAGCGACGAGCGCTGCGGCGGCGCCGCGCACGTCGACTGGAAGCCGTTTCGCCATCCGCAGCTCGGTGAGGTGGAGATCGGCGGCTGGGACAAGATGAATTTCTGGCGCAACCCGCCGCCCGCGCTGCGCGAGCGCGAGGCGGCGCGTTTTCCGGCCTGGATGAATCAGGTCGCGCTCAGCCTGCCCAGGCTCGAGTTGCTGCGCACAGAGGTGCGTGCGCTCGGCCCGGACACCTGGCGGGTGCGCATGGCGGTGGCCAACAGCGGCTACCTGCCCGCCTACGTGAGCAAGCGTGCGCTGGAGCGCAAGACGGTGCGCGGCGTGATGTTCGAGATCCACCTGCCCGAGGGGCGCCCCGAGATGTCGCTGGTGGGCGGCAAGCCGCGCATGGAGGGTCCGCAGCTCGAGGGCCACGCGCCCAAGAACTCGCTGCAGGCCTTCCTGCCCACGCGCGAGATCACGGCCGATCGCGCGGTGGCCGAGTGGGTGGTGCGCGCGCCGCGCGGCACCCGGCTGCCGCTCACGGCGCGGGCCGACCGCGCGGGCGCCGTGCGCACCGAGGTCACGCTCGACTGAACGGTCGCCGCGGCGACCGTTGCCAAGGTCAGAAGCGCAGGCGCACGCCCGCGGCCAGCGAGTTGCCGCTCGCGAGGCCCCTCACCTTGTCGTTCATGAAGACGGCGTAGGCGTCGGTGTTCTTGGACAGGTTGTAGTCGTAGCCCACGCTCAGCGTCTTGTTGGTGGTGTCGCCGCCGGCCTCGGCCTTGGCGCTGCCGTACTGCGCGATCACGCGGCCTGCGCCCACCGGCACCGACGCGCCCACGCCCCACAGCGTCGTCTTGGTGTCCAGCGTCGCGCTGGTCTTGACCTGGGTGTACTGGCCGAACAGCTTGGCCACGCCGAGGTCGTACGACACGCCGAGCTGGAAGGTGTTCTGGTTCGAGAAGCCCGGTGGCTCGGCGGTGAAGGGCGAGGTGGGCGACAGGCCGTCGCCATTCTTCACCTGCTGCCACGCCACGGTGGCTGCCAGCGGGCCGGCGAAGTACAGCACGTTGGCGCCCACGTTGCGGCCGGTGGCGCCGGGGGCGCCCTCGCCCAGGTTGGCGATCAGGTTGAAGCTCAGGCCGTTGTAGTCGGTGCTGGAGTAGGCGATCGAGTTGTTCCAGCCGGTGTCGCCGAAGAACGGCAACAGCGCCGGAGTGAACAACTGGCGGATGCTGGGCGAGAAGCCGAACGAATCGCCGAAGGCGTTGAACAGCAGCGTCGAGACGAACAGCGGCGTGGTGTTGCGCCCGAGCGTGGTCGTGCCGAAAGCGCCCGACAGGCCGACGTAGGCGTCACGGGCCCAGAACGCATCGCCGTTGAAGCGGCCGGCCGCACCGGTGTCCAGGCGCATGAAGTGCTCGATCTTGAACTTGGCCTTGAGCCCGCCGCCCAGGTCCTCGGTGCCCTTGAAGCCGATGTAGCTGGTGGACATGTCGCCGTTGTCGGCGCGCCAGACCTTGTCGCCGCCCGGGGCCTGGAAGCGCCCGGCCGACATGTCGAGCAGGCCGTACAGCTGGACGTTTTGCGCTTGCGCGCCGGGGGCGATGGCGAGACCGGCGATCGCGGCGGCCGCCAGGCCGATCAGGGAACGGGACATGAAGCACTCCAGAGAGAGTTGAATGGTGTCGACTGTGGGAAGCGCAACGAAGGCGGCACCGCCACGCAAGGCGCGTGCCGCAGCGGCGTGGTGCGCCGTGGAGGGATTTTGTGACAAGAGCACGCGCCGCTCGGTACAAACCCGCGCAAACCGGCCGATTCGGCCACCAGCCGTTTCACCCGCGCCACAGTCGACGGGGCGCTCACGCCTGTCGCTTCACGCAGAATGTGCTGCACCCCGATCGCCCAAAGGAAGTTGCCATGGACCTCTCGATCAACGGACAGCTGCGATCGCTGCCCGATGACGCCATCGATCCCGCGATGCCGCTGCTGTGGGCGCTGCGCGACGTGCTCGACATGACGGGCACCAAGTTCGGCTGCGGCGTCGCGGCCTGCGGCGCCTGCACGGTGCACCTGGACGGCCAGGCGGTGCGCTCATGCGTCACTCCCCTGTCGGCGGCGGCGGGCCGGTCGGTGCGCACCATCGAGGCGCTGGGCACGCCCGAGCATCCGCATGCGCTGCACAAGGCGTGGATCGCGCACCAGGTGCCGCAATGCGGCTACTGCCAGAGCGGCATGCTGATGGCCGCCGCGGCGCTGCTGGCGCACAACGCCAACCCGAGCGACGACGACATCGACGCGGCGATCACCAACATCTGCCGCTGCGGCACCTACCCGCGCATCCGCGATGCCATCAAGACGGCGGCGCGCGAACTGCGCGCGGTGCCCGGGCGCAAGCCGGCGGCTGCGCCGGGCAGCGGCGCGGGGGCGCTGTGAAGAGGCGCGCGCTGCTGCTGTCGGGGCTGGGCGGCGCCGGCGCGCTCGTCGTCGGCTGGGGCCTGCTGCCCCCGCGCAGCCGGCTCGGCACGGTCGACACCCTGCCCTTCGTCGAAGGCGAGGTCGCCCTCAACGGATGGGTCAAGATCGCGGCCGACGGGCAGGTTCTGCTGGCGATGAACCGCAGCGAGATGGGCCAGGGCGTGCACACCGCGCTGGCGATGCTGGTCGCCGAGGAGCTCGACGTGCCGCTGGGGCGCGTGCGGCTGATCGAGGCCGGCCACGACGCGCTGTACGGCAACGTCGCCGTGCTGGTCGACAGCGCCCTGTGGTTCCCGCCGCGCGAACGCGAGCCGGGCGCACAAACGCGCACGCTCAAGGGCGCGCAGTGGCTGGTGAGCAAGCTTGCGCGCGAGCTGGGCATCAACATGACGGGCGGGTCCTCCAGCGTGAGCGACGCCTGGGAGCCGCTGCGCTGGGCGGCCGCCACCGCGCGGGCGCAGCTGCTGGGCGCGGCGTCCCTGCAATGGAAGCTGCCGGCCGCCGAGCTGGTGGTGCACCAGGGCGTGGTCAGCCATCCCTCGGGGCCGAGCGCCCACTACGGCGAGCTGGCGAAGGTGGCCGCGGCCACGCCGCCAGGCGACGTGAAGATCAAGGACGCGGCCGACTGGAAGCTCGTCGGCACCGCGGCGCCGCGCACCGACCTGCCGTCCAAGATCTTCGGCACCGCGCGCTTCGGCATCGACACCCGCCAGCCGGGTCAGCTCTATGCGGTCGTGCGCCACTGCCCGGTGCTGGGCGGCGCCGTCGGCCGCCTCGACGTCGAGGCAGCGATGAAGCTGCCCGGCGTGCAGCGCGTGGTGCGGCTCGGCTCCTACGGCGGCTCGACGGCCGCGGTGGCGGTCGTCGGACGCACCAGCTGGCATGCACGACGGGGCGTCGATGCGCTGGACATCGAATGGCGGGCTCCCCCCGCGGGCGCGCCCGACAGCCGCGCGATCATGCAGGCGCTCGAGCACAGCGCGCGCCGCGGCTCGCACGACGGCGGCGGCTTCACCTTCCACCGCAGCGGCGAGCCCGAACAGGCGCTGCAGCAGGCGGCGCGCACGGTGGACGCGACCTACCGCGCGCCCTACCTCGCCCATGCCGCGATGGAGCCGATCAACTGCACCGCACGGGTCAAGGACGGCCGGGTGACGGTGTGGGCGCCGACCCAGGTGCCGGGCATCGCGCGCGCGATCGCGGCCGAGGCGGCCGGCGTGCCGCCGGAGGCGGTGACGGTGCACGTCACCTACCTCGGCGGCGGATTCGGGCGCCGGCTGGACGCCGACTTCGTCGGGCAAGCCGTGCGCATCGCGCTCGAGACGAGCCCGCGGCCGGTGCAGCTGCTGTGGCCGCGAGAGGAGGACCTCACCCACGACTTCTACCGTCCGGCCGGCGTGGCGGTGATGCGCGCCGCGATTGACGCACGCGGCGAAGTCACCGGCATCGCCATCACCAGCGCCGGAGACGCGATCACGCCGCGCTGGATGGAGCGCACGCTGCCGCGCCTGGCCGGCCCGGTGGACAGCCCCGACAAGTCGGTGAGCGATGGGCTGTTCGACCTGCCCTATGCGATCGCGCACCAGCGCATCGCCCATGTCGCCACGCGCAGCGGCGTGCCGGTCGGCTACTGGCGTTCGGTGGGGCACTCGCACAACGCCTTCTTCGCCGAAAGCTTCGTCGACGAGCTGGCGCACGCGCTGGCGCAGGACCCGGTGGCCTTTCGCCTGTCGCTGCTGCAGGACATGCCGCGCCATGCGGCGGTGCTCCGGCTCGCCGCCGACAAGGCCGGCTGGCGCTTGGCCCCGCCGCCGGGGCGCGCCCGCGGCGTCGCGCTGCACGAGAGCTTCGGCAGCATCGTCGCGCAGGTGCTGGAGGTGTCGCTCGCCGGCGGCAAGCCGAAGGTGCATCGGGTGGTCTGCGCCGCGGACGTGGGCACCGTGGTCAACCCCGGCATCGTGGCGCAGCAGATGGAAGGCGCCATCCTGTTCGGGCTGACGGCGGCGCTGCACGGCCGCATCGACATCGAAGACGGCGTCGTGCAGCAGAGCAACTTCCCCACCTACCCGATGCTCAAGATGGCCGACGCGCCGACCATCGAGACGCACCTCGTGCCCAGCACGCGTGCGCCCGGCGGCGTCGGCGAACCGGGCACGCCGCCGGTCGCGCCGGCGCTGGCCAACGCGCTGTTCGCGCTCACCGGCGAACGGCGCCGCGATCTGCCGCTGGCCTAGTCAACGCGATCGGAGCGCGCGCCGCGCGATCGCCTGCGCCAGCGTCTCCTTCAGCCGCTGGGCGTCGATCGGCTTGGTGAGGAACTCGTCCATCCCGCTGGCCAGCGCCTTGTCGCGCTCGGACACCAGCGCGGCGGCGGTGAGCGCGATGATCGGCAGGCGATCCGCGGGGTAGCGCAGGCGCAGCGCCCGCGCGGCTTCGTGGCCGCTCATGTGCGGCATCTGCACGTCCATCAGCACGACGTCGAAGGGGCGGCCTTCCTGCTCGGCGCGATCGACTGCCGCGAGCGCCATGCGGCCGTCCGCGGCCTGCGTGACCTCGACGCCCCACTGCTCCAGCATGGCCACCGCGATCATCATGTTGACCGCGTTGTCCTCCACCATCAGCACGCGCGCGCCGAGCAGGCGGTCGGCGAACGCGTCGAGCTCGCCATGCTCGGAGGCCAGGCGCTGCGCCGGCGGCAGCCGCAGCTCGGCCCAGAACGTGCTGCCCGCGCCCGGCATGCTCGTCACGCCGACCTCGCCGCCCATCAGGTGCGCCAGCTCGCGGCAGATCGACAGGCCCAGGCCGGTGCCGCCATAGCGGCGCGTGGTGGAGTCGTCGGCCTGTGAGAACGGCATGAACAGCCGCTGCTGCGTGTCCGCGTCGATGCCCGGGCCGGTGTCGGTCACCGACAGCCGCACGCGGTCGGGCGCGGTGGTGGTGGCGTGAATGCGTATGCGGCCGCGCTCGGTGAACTTGAGCGCGTTGGTGACGAAGTTGCTGAGGATCTGGCGCACGCGCACCGGGTCGCCGGTCACGGTCGCGGGCACCGAGCCGTCGATCGCCAGCAGCAGGCCCAGCCCCTTGGTCTCGGCCAGCGACTGGTAGGCGTCGTGCACGGCGGTCAGGGTGTCGCGCAGGCCGAAGGACACGTGCTCCAGCGTGATCTTGCCCGCCTCGATCTTGGACAGGTCGAGGATGTCCGAGATGATCCCCGACAGGCTGTGCGCGCTGTCGAAGATCTGCGCCAGGTACTGCTGGCGGCGCGGTTCGTCCAGCCCGCTTTGCATGGCCAGCCGCGCCAGGCCGAGCAGGCCGTTGAGCGGGGTGCGGATCTCGTGGCTGGTGTTGGCGAGGAACGAACTCTTGGCGCGACTGGCGGCTTCGGCCGCGTCGCGTGCCGCTGCCAGTGCCTGGTCGACCTGGCGGCGCTCGCTGACGTCTTCTGCGATCCAGATGGTGCCGCCGCGCGGCGCGGCCGCGTCCAGCGACTGCCCGCGCATGCGGCACCAGAACAGGCTGCCGTCGGCGCGCCGCATCTGGCGCTCCAGCTCGTACGAGCCGCCGCGCGAGAGCACCGGCGCGGCACTGCTGCGCATCGCGTCGTAGTCGTCCTGGTGCGGCCAGATGAGGGTGGTCGGCTGGCCGGCGAGCTGGCCGGGTTCGAAGCCGAACATGCGGTCGAAGCTGGGATTGGTGTGCTGGAAGAAGCGGTCGCGCGTGAACGCGATGCCGATCGAGGCGTTCTGCAGGATGGCGTCGTGCTCGAGGCGGGCGCGCTCGGTCGCGGTGACGTCGCGACCGTTGAGCACCAGGTACTCGCGCCCGTCCATCTCGAAGCGCGCCGCCGACAAGCGCAGCGAGACCAGTTCGCCCGACTTGCACTGGACGATGGCCGGCATGTCGTCGGCGACGCCCTTGTCGCGCAGCGCGGCGACGAGCGCGTCGCGGTCGGCACGGTTGTGCCAGATGCGGACGTCGCCGGCGGTGCGGCCCACCACCTCGTCGGCGCGCCAGCCGGTGACCCGCTCGAAGCTGCGGTTGACCAGCTCGTAGCGGCCGCTCGCCAGCTCGGTGAGCGTGATGAGGTCCGGGCTGGTGTCGATCAGGTGCGACAGCAGCGACTGCGAGCGGCGCAGTGCGGACTCGGCGTTCACGCGCGCGGTGAGGTCGAAGTACATCGACAGCGACGCCGCCCCGCTGTCGGTGTCGACGCGCGCGGCACTGGCCTGCACCGTCAGGCGCTCGCCTTTGCGCGACAGCATCTGGAACTCCGCCTGCGGCAACTCGCCGCCGGGCGCCATCGCCTCCAGCTCGTCGATGCGCTGCTGCACCCGCCGGCGCGAATCCGGGTCGACGTAGGCCTCGCGCAGGTCGAAACCGAGCATCTGCTCGACGCTGTCGAAGCCGAACAGCCGGGCGGCGGCGTCGTTGGCATCGAACACGATCCCATGGCGATGCAGCAGCAGCGGCGAGGGCGAGCGCTGGAACAGCTGCCTGTAGCGGCTTTCGCTCACCGCGGTGGCCTGCTGCGCACGCAACTCGTCGGTCACGTCGCGGCCGACGCCCCAGTAGCCGCGGAAGCGCCCGCCCGCATCGAACTTCGGTTCGCCGGCGATGCTCAGGAAGCGCTCCTGGCCGGACGCGTCGAGGCGCCGCACGACGACGCGCGAGAACGGGCGGTGAGCTTCGAGGTCCGCGCGGTGCGCGACGAGTGCCTGCTCGACGACGTCGGTATGAGCCAGCTCCCAAGGCGTGCGGCCCAGCCGCTGTTCATCGCGCGGCGCGGCCGTGGTCGGGCTGGCGGCGAGGTGCGTGAAGCGCAGGTTCTCGTCCTGCTCCCAGTACCAGTCCACCGCCAGGCCGAGCAGGTTGCGAAAGCGCTCCTCGCGCTCGGCCGCGGCGCGCAGGTAGTGATCGAGCACCAGCGTGAGCAACGCGCCGCCGGCCACGCCGCACGCGACCACCAGCAACTGGTACACCCAGACCAGAGAGAGCGGGGTGTCGCCGTTCGCCGCGGGTATCCAGCCGTGCAGCTCGGCCCAGGCGAGCCCCGACAGGATGGCCGTCGCGAGTGCGGCGAGCACGGCGCCCCAGCGCAGGCTCGTCACGCCGCACAGCATGCACACGATGAGGCCGAAGAAGCCCAGCGTCGGGTTGCGGATGCCGTCGCCGTAGGCCAGTGAGGCAAAGAACACGATCGCCATGGCGCCCGCGCCGGTGCCGAACAGGGCGGGGTCCATGCGCCGGCGCTGTTCGCGGCTGGCCATGAAGGCCCAGGCCACGACCGCGGCATAGCCGATGAGCGCGGCGATCAGGCCGGCGCGTGCCGGCGGCGACAGCGGCCCGGGCAGCAGGCCGATGACGATCGCGCCCACGAGTGCGGCGGCGCAGGCGGTCCCGAAGTAGTAGCGGCCGATGAGCCGCACCACCGAGCGCGGCAGTTCGGTGGCGTCATGTCGCGTCGGCGCGAGGGCCACGGGCGATGGTTCTTCCAGCATCGGTGGCAGGAGCGGGGTGACTGCCGTGTGCCGATACTACGTCGGCGCCGATCGCAACCAGCGGGTCGAAGGGCGAAAATCGCGGGCGCAAGTCACGCACCGCCGCCGATCGCCGCCACGGCGCGGCGCGAACGCGACAGGCGCCTAGTGCGAGGCTCGCGCGGCGTTGAGCTGGTCGCGCGTGGCCAGCGCCGCGGCGCGCGCGGCCGCGGCGAAGTCGTCACCGCTGCTCGCGTAGAGGACGGCGCGCGACGAGTTGACGACGATCGGTGCGGTGGTCCGGCCGCCTTCGCCGCGCCAGCCGGCGCGCACGGTGGCCGCGGCGTCGCCGCCTTGCGCGCCGACGCCGGGGATCAGCAGCGGCAAGGTCGGCGCCAGCTCGCGCACCCGCGCGATCTCCTCGGGATAGGTGGCGCCCACCACGAGGCCGAGCTGGCCGCTGCGGTTCCAGGGGCCTTGCGCCAGCCGCGCGATGTGCTCGTACACCAGGCTGCCCGAGGCCAGAGGCTGCGCCTGCAGGTCGGCCCCGCCGGCGTTGGAGGTGCGGCACAGCAGGATCAGGCCCTTGTCGGGATGGCGCAGGTAGGGCTCGATCGAGTCGAAGCCCATGAATGGCGAGAGCGTGAGCGCGTCGGCCTGGTAGCGCTCGAAGGCCTCGCGCGCGTACTGCTCGGCCGTGCTGCCGATGTCGCCGCGCTTGGCGTCGAGGATCACCGGCACGCCGGGCGCGACGCGGTGGATGTGAGCGATGAGCCGCTCCAGCTGCTCCTCCGCGCGGTGGGCCGCGAAGTACGCGATCTGCGGCTTGAAGGCGATCACCAGGTCGCGTGTCGCATCGACGATCGCGGCGCAGAAGTCGAAGATGCGAGACGCGTCGCCTCGCCAGGCGCCGGGGAACTTCGCCGGCTCGGGGTCCAGGCCCACGCACAACATTGATTGATTCTGTTGTTCGGTGTGGCGCAACTGGTCGACGAATTTCATGCTCGGGATTGTAGGGACCGGGGGGAGGGCCGGGGTTCCGGCCCGGGGGCGGCCCGGGTTCCGCCCCGGGGGGCGGGTAACTTTCTTCTGTTGGCCCAGAAGAAAGTCACCAAAGAAGAGGGCCTGAATACGATCTGGACAGAGAGGATGTCTGGTAATTGGCTTGGCTAGTGCAGGGCAGTGGCGGCTTGGATCG
>DATFAY010000422.1:0-3029 GCA_035254085.1 Piscinibacter sp. | reverse complement strand
ACGGCGAAGGCGAGGAACAGCGCCGGCACGCTGATCCACAGGTTGAGCTTCGCGACGGCTTCGCCCTCGCGCTCCCAGAAGGCCTTGTCTTCAGGGGTCCAGATGGTGAGAACGCGCCCGCGGTGCGCTCTCGGTGCAGTGGCGATGTGGGTCGTCATGGTGTGTCCTTGGAGCGCACGCTCAGGCGTGCGAAGCGAGCGCAGGGGTGTGCGCGGAAGAGCCCATCACCTCGGTGCGGCGCACCTCGGTGAAGTACATCCAGATCAGCGAGACCCACACCACGCCGTACATCAGCATGAAAGCCGAGGAGCGGATGCCGGTGAGGTCCATCAGCGCGCCGAACATGATCGGCAGCACGAAGCCGCCCAGGCCGCCGGCCAGGCCGACGATGCCGCTGATGACGCCGATGTTGTGCGGGTAGTCGTCGCTGATGTACTTGAAGGTGCTGGCCTTGCCGAAGGCCCAGGCGATGCCGAGCACGAACATCAGGCCGGTGAAGGCGTAGACATTGAGGCCGAGGTGGAAGCTCTTCACACCGTTGACGGTGAGGATCGAGAAGTCCGTCTGCGGATAGCTCAGCAGGAACAGGCACACCCAGCTCACCCACAGCACCCACCAGGTCACCTGGTGCGCGCCGTACTTGTCCGAGAGCCAGCCGCCGATGGCGCGCAGCACGCCGCCGGGCAGCGAGAAGCACGCGGCCAAGAGCGCGGCCACGCGGATGTCCAGGCCGAACTCGCCGACGTAGTACTGCACCATCCACAGGCTGAGCGCCACGTAGCCGCCGAACACGATGCTGTAGTACTGGCAGTACTTGAGCACCTTGGGGTCCTTCAGCGCCTTGAGCTCCTCGCGGAAGGTCACGGTGCTCGGCACGAGGTGATCAGGGTTGCTGGCGCTGAAGAGCAGGAACAGGATCAGCGCGCCCAGCATCACCGCCGCGTAGACCTGCGGCACCATGGTCCAGCCGAAGGCGACGACCAGCGCCGGCGCCACGAACTTGTTGACCGCGGCGCCCGAGTTGCCGGCGCCGTACACGCCCATCGCGAAGCCTTGCTGCTTCTTCGGGAACCAGCGCGCGACGTACGGCGTGCCCACCGAGAAGGAGCCGCCGGCCAAGCCGACGAAGAGGCCGATCATGAGGAAGTGCCAGTACGCCGTGGCATAGGCCATGAGGTAAATGGCCGGCACGGTGACGGCCATCAGCGTCGCCATCACCACGCGGCCGC
The DNA here is from genome assembly GCA_035254085.1 of Piscinibacter sp. Lineage (GTDB taxonomy): Bacteria > Pseudomonadota > Gammaproteobacteria > Burkholderiales > Burkholderiaceae_C > Albitalea. The sequence goes on along the minus strand of DATFAY010000422.1, from coordinate 1,800 downwards.
CGAAGCGGTCGGTCCAGATGCCCAGCGGCACGCGGATCAGCGAGCCGGTGAGCACCGGCATGGCGGTGAGCAGGCCGAATTCGGTGGCGTTGAGGTTGAGCGCCTTCTTGATCGGGATGCCGATCACGCCGAACATCATCCACACCATGAAGCAGACCGTGAACGCGAGCGTGCTGACGATGAGCACCGAGATCGCCTGGCGGCTGCGCGTGGCGGCGGGAACGAAGGCCTTGCTGTGACTGTCGAGGGCGATGGCCATGGATCACTCCTTTTCCATGGCCACCACTGTGGTCGTTCAGCCCTCGCGCGAACATCCTTCGGTGGGCGGGCCGCTGTGCGGCGCAAGAACGATCCGCGCCGCCGGGCGGCATCGTTCTGAAGGACTAGTGGAGCGGCCTCGCGGGCTTTTCTTGCTCCAGTTCAAGGCGGATGCCGCTCAGCGCAGGCTGTGCTCGCTCGCGTAGACGGCGACCTGCACGCGCGAGCTCAGGCCCAGCTTGCGCAGGATGTGCTGCACGTGGATCTTCACCGTCGTCTCGGCGATGTCCAGCGTGCGGGCGATCTCCTTGTTGCTGGCGCCGCGCGCGATCTGCGTGACGATCTCGCGCTCGCGCGGCGACAGCGCGGCCGGCGCATCGCCCGCGGGCTCGTCGACACGGGTTTCGCCGGGCAGCGTCGTGCGAAGCGCCTGTACCAGCTTGCCTGTGAGCTCGGGGCTCACCACCGACTCGCCCGCGACGCAGCGGCGGATCGCCGACAGCAGCGCGTCGCTGTCGATGCTCTTCAGGACGTAGCCTTGCGCGCCGCCGCGCAACGCCGCGGCGAGGTCGTCGCTGTCCTCGCTCACGGTGAGCATGAGCACGTGCGAGGCCGGCGCCACCTCGCGCAGCCCCGGCAGGGCGTCGACGCCGCGCACGCCGGGCAGGTGGTTGTCGAGCAGGATGAGGTCCGGCTGCAGTTCGGCGGCGCGTCGCTGCGCCTCGCCGGCGTCGGCCGCCTCGCCCACGACTTTGACTTCGTCGTGCTGGGACAGCAGGGCGACGAGGCCGCGCCGGAACAGGCTGTGATCATCGACCACCAGAAGGCGCACCGGCGTGTTCATGCACTCACTCCCTGACTGGCCAGCTCGCGCGGCACGACGATCGATACGCGCGTGCCCTTGCCGGGCTCCGAGCGGATCGCCACCTGCGCGCCGATGCGCTGCGCGCGCTCGCGCATGATGCGCAGGCCCACATGGCTTTCGCCGGGGCGCGCCGCGCTGTCGAAGCCGCAGCCGTCGTCCACCACCTCGATGCGCCACTCGGGCGACTGCTGGACCCGCACATGCACCGAAGTCGCCCGCGCGTGCTTGCGCACGTTGGACAGCGCCTCCTGCACCACGTGCAGCACCTGCACCTGTACATCGGTGGGCAGCGGCACGCCGTGCCCTTCGATCTGCAGTTCGGTGGGCAGGCCGGTCTGCTGCTCGAACTTCTGCAGGGTCGAGCGCAGGGCCTTCTCGATGTCCTGCGCATTGGTGCGGGTGCGAAAGTGCAGCAGCAACTCGCGCACGTCGGCGTAGCTCTCGCGCACGCCGGCGTCGATCTCCGACACCGTGTGCTCGGCGGCCGCCGCGTCGCCGCGACGCAAGGCGCCCCGCAGCAGCTCGACCTGGATCTTGAGGAAGGCCAGCGACTGCGCGATGGAATCGTGCAGTTCCTGCGCGAGCAGCGTGCGCTCGCCGGCGATCGCCGACTCGCGGTCGGCGGCGACCGCGCGCAGGCTCTCGATGCCGCCGGCCAGGTGGCTGGCCAGCGTCTC
>DATFAY010000421.1:0-24865 GCA_035254085.1 Piscinibacter sp. | reverse complement strand
CATGACGACACCCCGCTCGCCGAGTACGGCGAGCGACCCTCCGAGAGGGTCGGGCCTTGCTTGGGGCGGCCCGGCGCGGCGGCCCGGGGGCATGACGACACCCCGCTCGCCGAGCACGGCGAGCGACCCTCCGAGAAGGTCGGGCCTTGCTTGGGGCGGCCCGGCGCGGCGGCCCGGGGGCATGACGACACCCCGCTCGCCGAGTACGGCGAGCGACCCTCCGAGAGGGTCGGGCCTTGCTTGGGGCGGCCCGGCGCGGCGGCCCGGGGGCATGACGACACCCCGCTCGTCGAGCACGGCGAGCGACCCTCCGGGAGGGCGGCTCGCGTCATCAAGCGGGCGGCTCGCGCATCTCGATGTACGCGCGGGCACGCAGGTCGCGCAGCCAGTCGTTGTAGGCCGCCTCGAACTTCTGTTCGCGCAAGACGTTGCGCGCCTGCTCGCGTTGCTGCTTGAGGTCGAGGCTGGTCTGGCGGCGATCGACCACCTGGATCAGGTGCACGCCGAAGCGCGACACGACCGGATCGGACAAGCCGCCGACGGGCAGCGCGTTCATCGCTTCTTCGAATTCGGGCACGAACTGCCCGGGCGAGGCCCATCCGAGGTCGCCGCCCTGCGGGCCGCTGCCGTCCTCCGAGTTGTCGCGCGCCAATTGTTCGAAGCTCTTGCTGCGCGAGAGGATCTCGCGCTTGAACTCTGCGAGCCGCTTGATCGCTGCCTCCTGCGACAGCTGGGCGGACGGGCGCAGCAGGATGTGGCGGGCGTGTGTCTGGACGATCGAGAACGCCGGCGGCTCGCGCCGCTCGATCATCTTGAGCGCGTGAAAGCCGGCGCCGGTGCGCAGCAGGGTCGGTGCCAGTTCGCCCGGCTTGAGGCCGCGCACGTGCTCCACGAACACGTCGGGCAGGCGGTCGGCCGGGCGCAGCCCGATGACGCCGCCGTTGGCCTTGTTGGCGTCTTCCGAGACCTGCTTGGATACCGCCTCGAAGGACTCGCCGGCGCGCACGCGCGCGAGCGCCGCTTCGATGCGGGCTTTGCGCTCCGCGACCACTGCGTCGCTTGCGCCTTCGGGCACCGTGACCAGGATCTGCGCGATGTTGTACTCGGTCGCTGCGCCCGATTCGGCGCGCTGCTTGTCGAGGAAGGCGTCGATCTCGGCGTCGGTGACGCGGATGCGCTGCTGCACCTCGCGCTCGCGCACCCGCTCGACCATCATCTGGTCGCGGATGTTGTTGCGAAAGCGGTTGAAGTCGATCCCGTCGGCCGCCAGCCGCTGGCGCAGCTGGGCCATGCTGATCTGGTTCTGCGCGGCCACGTTGGCCACCGCGCGATCGAGCTCGGAGTCGTCCACCCGCGAGCCGTTCTCGCGCGCGTACGTCACCTGCACCCGCTCGTCGATCAGGGCATCCAGCACCTGCTGGCGCAGTTGCTCCGGCGGCGGCAGCTTGGCGCCGCTGCGCGCGGCCTGCTCGCGCACCCGGGCGATGCGCTGCTCCAGCTCGCCGTTGGTCACCAGCTCCTGGTTCACGATGGCGAGGATGTAGTCGGCGGTGCGCGGCTGGGAGCGCCGCGGCTGCTGGTCCTGCTGGGCCTGCGCCGAAGGCGCGGCCAGCAGCAGTGCCGCCACCGTCAAGGCGGCGCCCCGACGCAGCCAAGCGGCCACGGCACCCGCTTGGCCGGGCCGCTGGAGTCGCCTCTTCGAGGGGGAGGCGCCGGGGGCGCGTCGGGGGTGATCGATGTCAGTCATAGAAAGTCGTGGCCGCGGGGGCAGTGGGGCCGTCGCGCAGCAGGCGGTAGCCGGGGATATTGTCCTTCAAGACCTGCAGCGGGTTGGAGCCCAGGCGCGACAGGCCCACCAGTTCGAGTTGCAGCAGCAGCCGCGTCGTCGCTTCGCTGCGGCCGGTGGACAGTCGCTCGGCCACCACCCGGCCGATCCAGCAGCCGGCGTCGTATTCCAGGCCCATGATCGAATCCGTGATGCGGCTGTCGCGCATGCTGTAGTTCACCCGGCCGACGCCGTACAGCGCGCCCTTGCAACTGCCCGGCGCGTCGGTGCGCAGGCTCTTGCCCGCTGCTGCGTCGTCGGCCGACCGTCCGTAGATCGGCCATTGCCAGCCGAGTTCAACCTGCTCGCTCAGGCCGCGCGCCAGGCGGTAGGTGGCGCTCACCGTGCGGAAGGGCCCCGGGGAATAGCGCGCGCCGACGATGGAGCGGATGGCACGCTTGCTGTCGGGGTTGTACTGCACCGTGCCGTCCAGCGTCCAGCGCGGCACGACCGTGCTCGACGCGAGCAGCAGCACATCGGAAAAGCGCTGCGTGAGCGGGATGCCTTCCGGCGTGATGCGCTGGTCGCGCAGCAGGTAGCGCTGCACCATGCCCAGGCGGATGGCCTCCGCGCCGGTGTCCGGGTCGAGCAGGCGCGTCGTCACGCCGGCGGTCACCTGGTGCGCATCGGAAACGCGGTCGATGCCGGTGAACGCGTTCTCGGTGTAGATCGACTCGAAGTTGAAGTCCTTGCCGGCGGAGTCGAAATTCGGCAGCGCGCTCTGGTCGCGGTAGGGCGTGTTGATGTAGAGCACGCGCGGCTCCAGCGTCTGGCGCAGGGCGCGTCCGAACCAGTGGGTGTCGCGCTCGAAGACCCAGGCGCTGTCCAGGCTGAAGGTCGGGATCGCGCGCGAGGCGGTGCTGCGCCCGTCGGCCATCGGCTGATCCAGCGAATACGAGGCCGCGTTGAGGAGAAGCTTGGGCGTGAGCGTCCAGCCCGGCGTGACGTAGGGCCGGCTGATGCTGGCCAGCGTGTGCACCCGCAGCCCCGTCGGCCGGGCGAGATCCGCGGGCTGCGTACCGACCGGCATCGTGAAGCGGTTGAACTCGCCCTCGAAGCCGAGCACGAAGCCGCCGGCGAAGCGGCGCACGGTGCGCGCGCCGAGTTGCGGCAAGCGCTCATAGGGCGTCTCGGTGATCGGGCTGTCGGCGCTTTGCAGCACCTGCCAGCGCATCGCCCGCGCATAGGTCGTCCAGTCGCCCCATGGGCGGCTGGCCTGCACATCCGACAGCAGCAGGCGGGGCGTCAAGGTCGGCAGGTTGCGCGGGAAGTCCTTCCAGTAGTTGTCGTCCGACACGCGCAGCACCCTCAGTGCCAGCGTCGTGTCGTGCACCAGCGCCGCATCGTGTGTCCAGTTGACGGCGTAACGCGAGCCGCCGGTCAGCTGGTCGTTGGGCATCCAGTCGACGTCGGCCACGCCGTTGTAGCGCGGCTCCAGGTAGCGGAACTCGGTTCCCAGGGACACGCCGCGCTTGGTGCTGATGCCCGGCGTCAGCGTGGCGTCTCGGTTGGGCGCGATGTTCCAGTAGTACGGCACCGACATGACGAAGCCGCTCTTGTTGTCCAGGTTGATGCTGGGCGGCAGCCAGCCGGACTTGCGCGCGTCGCTGAGCGGAAAGCTGAGCACCGGCGCGCCGAGGATGGGCACGCCCATGAAGCGCAGCACGGCACCTTCGGCGATGCCCTCGTTGGCCTCGAAGTCCATCTTCACGCGCTGCGCGCGCAGGAGCCACGCCGGGCCGCCGCTGCCGTCGGCGGGGCAGCTGGTGTAGGTGGCCCCGGTGGCGACGGCCCGTTGGTCGTCGATGAAGTCCACGCGCTGCGCCGAACCGCCCGCGCCGGTGCGCGCGAAGAAGTAGCTCGGGTTGAGGAAGAAGCCTTCGAAGCGCTCCACGTGCAGCTGCAGCTCGGGGCCGCTGTAGACGTTCCCGTCGCGGCTGATGCGCACGTGGCCGCGGGCGATGGCGAGATCCTCCGGGTGGTCGTAGCTCATGCGGTCGGCACGGATCACCATGCCGCCGCGCCGGAACTCCGCGTCTCCTTCGGCGATGGTCTCCAGGTCGGGCCGGCCGCGCAGCTCGCGCGCTTGCAGGATGATCGGCAGCGGCTTGGCGGCCTCGCCGCGCGGCGGCGGCGAGAGCGTCGGCGACAGCTGGAGCTGGATGCCCTCGGGCGCCGCCTCCTGTGCCCAGGCGAGCCCGCTCGTCATCGCCAATGCCGCGGCCACCGGCGCGAGTCGCGGCGGTGGACGAAGACGGGCACGAGAGCGACGCAACAAAGCCAAGGACGAGAGCGAGAAGGGGACGGGTGGCGGCGGCCTGCTGTCCGAGCTGCCGGCGCAAGCCGGAGCACCGGTGTCGGCAGTGGAGGTGTGGGCCGGTTTGTAGAATCGATTATCCATGAGGCACCGCGCCCTCGCGGTCCCGCGACCATCGACGGCGCGAGGCCATGCGACGGCGTCCCGACCGATGACTGCAGCTTCACACCACGACGGTCTTCCCGGCATCGCCTGGGCGGACGACTCGCGCCGCCGACTGTTCGAGGACTGGCTGGCCCGCGTCGCGCCGCGCCACGGCCTGCGCGCCGAGACGCTGCGCCCGGCGTCGAGCGACGCGAGCTTTCGCCGCTACCTGCGGCTCGACGGCGACCAGGGCAGCTGCATCGTCATGGACGCGCCGCCCGCGCACGAGGATGTGCGGCCCTTCGTGCACGTCGCGCGACTGATGCTGGCGGCGGGCCTGAACGCGCCGCAGATCCTCGAAGAAGACGCGGTCCACGGCTTCCTGCTGCTGAGCGACCTGGGCACGCGCCTGTACCTCGACGAACTGCATGCCGCGGTGAAGGCCGGCGACGCCGCGCGCGTCAACACCTTGATGCGCGACGCGACCAGCGCCCTCCTGGTCTGGCAGCAGCACGTCGATCCGGCGTCGCTGCCCCCCTACGACGAGGCCTTGCTGCGCCGCGAGATGCAGCTCTTCCCCGACTGGTGCGTGAGCCGCGAGTACGGCCAGACCTGGAGCGACGCGCAGCAGGCGCAATGGCAGGCCTGCACCGACCTGCTGGTGAAGAGCGCGCTCGCGCAGGCGAACGTCGCCGTGCACCGCGACTACATGCCGCGCAACCTGATGGTGGCCTCGCCCGGCCCCGGCATCCTCGACTTCCAGGACGCGGTGCGCGGCCCGATCAGCTACGACGTGGCCTCGCTGCTGCGCGATGCGTTCATCAGCTGGGACGAGGAGCAGGAGATCGACTGGGCGGTGCGCTACTGGCAGCAGGCCAAGGCCGTGGGCCTGCCGGTGCCCGCGGACTTCGGCGACTTCTGGCGGCAGCTCGAATGGATGGGGCTGCAGCGCCACCTGAAGGTGCTGGGCATCTTCTGCCGCCTCAAGCACCGCGACGGCAAGCCCAAGTACAGCGAAGACCTGCCGCGCTTCTTCCGCTACGCCCACCACGTCGCCTCGCGCTACAACGGCCTCGGCCCGCTGGCGCGCCTGCTCGAGCCGCTGATGGGCGAGACGCGCACCGACGTCTTCTACTGAAACCTTCGGCGCGACGCCGGCTCAGGGCGACGCCGGAGAAAGCGTGCCGGAGCACGCTTTCTCCGGCCGCTGGGTTTCGCAGCCGGCGGCGCTCAGCCATGGGTCGCGGTCTTCGCCGCCGAACTCCTCGACCAGGAAATCCACGAAGGCCCGCGTGCGTGCCGGCACGTGCTTGCGCGTGGGCATGGCCGCATACACGGTGATCGTCATCACGTGCCAGTGCGGCAGCACGCGCTCGAGCGCGTTCTCGAGCAGCGCGTCCTCGACCACGAACGAAGGCAGCCCGGCGATCCCCAGCCCGTGCAGCGCGGCGGCATAGAGCATGTCGGTGTGGGTGGTGCCCAGCACCGGCCGATGCGGCACGAGCGTCACTGACTCGCCAGCCGGCTCGTCGTCGCCCCAGTTGCCTTGCGAGAAGGTGATCTCGCGCAGGAAGGTCGGCAGCATCGCCTCGTGCAGCACCAGGTCGTTGGGATGGGTCGGCCGCCCGTTGCGCTGCAGGTACTCGGGCGAGGCGCAGGTGATGACTTCGGAGCGCGCCAGGCGGCGCGCCACGAAGTCGCCGTCCAGCGGATGGCGGCCGATGCTGATCAGGCTCACGTCGAAGTTCTCGTCCACCGTCTCCACCGGGCCCGGGGTCGAGAGTTCGATCGTGATCTTGGGGAACTGCTTGTGGAACTTGGGCAGGCGCTTGGCCAGCTGGTGCACCGCGAAGTGGGGCGGCGCGAGGATGCGCAAGTGCCCGCGCGGCTCCGAGCTCGCGGTGCTCGCCAGCGCCTCGGCTTCTTCCACCTCGGTCAGGATCTGCCGCGTACGTTCGAGGTAGGACTCGCCGATGTCGGTGAGCGCCAGCCGGCGCGTGGTGCGGTTGATCAGCCGTGCGCCCAGGTGCTCCTCGAGGTCGGCCACGAGGCGGGTCACGACGGCGGGCGAGAGATTCATCTCACGTGCCGCTGCCGCGAAGCTGCCCGAGTCGATGACGCGGCAAAACACCCGCATGGAATGCAGACGATCCATGGCGATCCCCCGATTCTTTCAATATTCGAAATGGCGTATTGAATCTTAAGCTGTTTATTGATTCGACCGCAATGCCTACAGTTCATCCCATCGATGAGCCGAACCCGAACCGAGCGACTCACCGAGGCTGGACAGACGGTCGACATCCAAAGAAGCCGCCATGCCCGGAATCGTCACCTCACAGTTTTCAAGGAAGTCACCATGAACGCCAAGACCCTCATCGCCGCCGTTTCCCTTGCCCTCGTCGGCACCGCCGCCATGGCCACGGAAGCCGAGCAGTTCAACCCCGCTCCCTCGACCCTGAGCCGCGCCGGCGTGGCCGCCGTGCAGGCGGGCAAGCAAGCACCGAGCGCGGTGGTCGTGAGCAGCCACGAAGCGACCCAGTTCGCCGACCAGAAGGCGCCGCAGCGCGAACGCGCCGCCGTGCGTGCGGAAGCCCGTGCCGCCGCGCGCAATCTGAAGTTCAACGAGCTGTACGCCGGCTGATCGCGCCGCGTCGCGACGCGCCCTGCGAGCCGCCTTCGGGCGGCTCGTTTCATTGCGGGGACGCGGTGCTGGGACAATCGCTGCCGACCATGCTGCGACTGACCGAACTGCGACTGCCCCTGAACCACGCCGAGGACGCGCTGCGTCCGGCGATCGTGCAACGGCTGCGCATACGCGACGCTCAGCTCCTGCGATTCAGCGTCTTCAAGCGCAGCCACGATGCGCGCAAGCGCCACGCGATGGTGTTCATCTACACCGTCGATTGCGAAGTGGCCGACGAGGCCGGCGTGCTCGCCGCCTTCGAGGGCGACCGCCACGTGCGGCCGGCGCCCGACACCCGCTACCGCTTCATCGCGCACGCGCCGGCCGACTTCTACGCCGGCGAGCGACCGCGTCCGCTGGTGGTGGGCTTCGGTCCCTGCGGCATCTTCGCCGCGCTGATCCTCGCGCAGATGGGGCTGCGCCCGATCGTGCTCGAGCGCGGCAAGGCGGTGCGCAAGCGCACCCAGGACACCTGGGGCCTGTGGCGCAAGCGCATCCTCAATCCCGAATCGAACGTGCAGTTCGGCGAAGGCGGCGCGGGCACCTTCTCCGACGGCAAGCTCTACAGCCAGATCAGCGATCCGCGCCATCTCACGCGCAAGGTGCTCACCGAGTTCGTCAAGGCTGGCGCACCCGAGGAGATCCTGTTCGTCAGCAAGCCGCACATCGGCACCTTCCGCCTGGTCGGCATGGTGGAGAAGATGCGTGCCGAGATCGAGGCGCTGGGTGGCGAGATCCGCTTCGAGCAGCGGGTGATCGACCTGCTGCTCGACGGCCCGCCCGACGCGATGCGCCTTCGCGGCGTGACGCTGGCCTCGGGCGAGCAGCTGCGCGCGGATCACGTCGTGCTGGCGCTCGGCCACAGCGCGCGCGACACCTTCGCGATGCTGCAGCAGCGCGGCGTGCATCTCGAGGCCAAGCCCTTCTCGGTGGGATTTCGCATCGAGCACCCGCAGTCGATCATCGACCGCGCGCGCTTCGGCCCGAACGCCGGCAATCCGCTGCTGGGCGCGGCCGACTACAAGCTGGTGCATCACGCGCGCAACGGCCGCTCGGTCTACAGCTTCTGCATGTGCCCGGGCGGCACGGTGGTGGCCGCGACCTCCGAGCCGAACCGCGTCGTCACCAACGGCATGAGCCAGTACTCGCGCAACGAGCGCAACGCCAACGCCGGCATCGTGGTCGGCATCTCGGCGCAGGACTATCGGCGCGACGCGGCGCGGGAAGGTCCGGTCGATCCGCTCGACGGGGTCGCGTTCCAGCGCGCGCTGGAGTCGCGTGCCTTCGAGCTCGGCGGCGCGAGCTACGACGCGCCGGGGCAGCTGGTCGGCGACTTCATCAAGGCGCAGCCCTCCAGCGCACTCGGCAGCGTGCTGCCGTCGTACAAGCCCGGCGTGCACCTCACCGACCTCGCGACGAGCCTGCCGGCCTACGCGATCGAGGCGATCCGCGAGGCGCTGCCCGCGTTCGACAAGCAGATCCCCGGCTTCGCGATGCACGATGCGGTGCTCACCGGCGTCGAGACGCGCACGTCCTCGCCCCTGCGCATCACGCGCGGAGCCGACTACCAGAGCCTGAACGTGAAGGGCCTCTTTCCGGCGGGCGAAGGCGCGGGCTATGCGGGCGGCATCATGTCGGCCGGCGTCGACGGCATCGAGGTCGCCGAGGCGCTCGCGCGTTCGATGCTGCAGCTCGCCTGCGAGTGAGCGCGGCGACAGCGCCTGTACTACACGAGACGTCATCCGGCGCACGTGCATTGCGCCACGTAGTCGACTGATTCTTCAGGGTCGACACCGGTGCCGCGACGCACCTCCTCACGCACCATCACGCCGCCTTTGGGGCATTGGACTGAGGAGAGAGAAATGACGCTTCGTCGCATCGCAAGCATGCTGTCGGCCGCCGCCGTCCTGGGCTGCGCCGCCACGTCGGCGCACGCCTGGGAGAAGGGCACGCTGACGATCTGGATCAACAACGACAAGGGCTACAACGGCCTGCAGAAAGTGGCCGCCGAATACACCCGCCAGACCGGCGTGCCGGTCAAGGTCGAGCACTTCGACAACGCGGTCGGCAAGTTCGAGGAGTCGATGAGCGCGGCCAATGCGGGCAAGGGCCCTGACATCTGGATCTGGCCGCACGACCGCATCGGCGACTGGATCCAGCGCGGCTGGATCACCCCCGTGACGCCCGACGCCGCGCTCAGGCAGGACATCGTGCAGGTCGCCTGGGACGGTTTCACGCAGGGCGGCAAGGTCTGGGGCTATCCACTGTCGGTGGAAGCGGTCGCGCTCGTCTACAACAAGGACCTGGTGCCCGAGCCGCCCAGGACCTTCGAGGAGATCATTCCGCTGAACTACAAGCTCAAGCTGCGCGGCAAGCACGCGATCGGCTGGGAGACCGAGAGCCCGTACTTCACCTGGCCGCTGCTCGCGGCAGGCGGCGGCTATGTGTTCCAGCGCAAGATCGACGGCAGCTACGACCCGCACGACACCGGCATCAACCACGCGGGGGCGGTGCGCGGCGCCGAGTTCCTGGTGCAGATGATGAAGGCCGGCGTCATTCCCGACGGCGGCCAGAGCTACCAGGAAGCCGAGGACGACATGAAGGCCGGCAAGCAGGCGATGTGGATCACCGGCCCCTGGGCTTGGGAGTCGCTGGCCAAGGCCAAGATCAACTATGGCGTCGCCCCGTTGCCGAGCCTGAACGGCAAGCCGGCGCGGCCCTTCGTCGGCGTGCTGGGCGCGATGATCACGCGCGGCTCGCCGAACAAGGCGCAGGCCACTGCCTTCCTCGAGCACCACCTGCTCAAGTCGAGCGGCCTCACCGCGATGAACCAGGACAAGCCGCTGGGCGTGCCGGCCTCCAAGACGATGTTCTGGACGCTCTACAGCGACCCGCGCATCCGCACGTCGATGGACGCGATCTACGCCGGCCGGGCCATGCCGAGCAACACCGAGATGACGCTGTTCTGGCAGCACCTCGCCGCCGCGCTGAAGGACATCGAGGAGAACCATCGCTCGCCGCGCGAGGCGCTCGATGCGGCGGCCGCGCAGATCCGCGGCGTCGCGCCCAAGGTCGCCAGCCGCAAATGAGGCGGCCGGTGCGGCCTCAAGGCCGCGTGTACCAGAGGTCCTGGATCGCCACTGCGCGCAGCGGCGTGGCGCCCTGCTCGGCGAGGTAGCCGTTCACGCGCTGCAGCATGTCCTTGGACAGCCTGTCGATGCCGCCCGGCCCCGCGAGCTCGCGGGTGCTCTGCGCGCTCACGCTCACCTCGAGCAGCAGTGCGACGTCGCGCAACTGGTTCTCGATCAGCGACTTGGTCGCGCTGCTGCCGACATCGAAGGCGACGCGCATCTTCACCAGCGTGCCGTCGCGGGTGGTGGCGCGCACTTCTCCCGCTGTCACCCACTTGGGCAGCGGCCGCCCGGCGCCGCTCCAGGTGCTGGGCAGGTCGAGCCAGTCGATGCCGCCCACGATGCTGACCGGAATGACGATCGCCAGCGCGATGCCGAGCAGGATCAGCGCGACGCGGCGGGTGTCATTGGGCGCCGACGGCGGCGCAGGAGGACGGGACGAGGTGGCCATCACGGAGGAGCGAATCGGAACCTCGATTGGAACGAGCTTGCGGCCGCCGTGAAGGGCCGAACATCCGGCGCCGGGCACCGCTGATCCGGCGATCGGCGTCGCCCGTGCGAATGGCGCGCCGGCGCCTGCTTCAGCGGCTGCTCAAGGGCAGGCCGCCATCACCTGCGCCACCGCGGCCGTGAGCTTCTTGCCGTAGGGCACGTGCAGGAACTCGTTCGGGCCGTGGGCATTGCTCTTGGGCCCGAGCACGCCGCAGACCATCATCTGCGCCTTGGGGAAGCCCTGCTGCAGCATGCTCATGAGCGGGATCGTGCCGCCCTGGCCGATGTAGCCGCAGGGTGCGCCGAAATGCGCCTGCGATGCCGCGTTGAGCGCCGACTCGAGCCAGGGGGTCAGCGCCGGCGCGTTCCAGCCGCTCGCGCCCTGCGCGCCGACGCGCCCATCGGCACGGAACGTCACCTTCGCGTTGTAGGGGGCGTTGTCTTCGAGCAGGGCCTTGAGCTTTTGCGCCGCCTCGTTGCCGTCGACCAGCGGAGGCAGGCGCAGCGACAGCTTGAACGCGGTGTAGGGGCGCAGCACATTGCCGGCGTTCTTCAGCTCGGGCAGCCCGTCGACGCCGGTGACGCTCAACGTGGGCTTCCAGGTGCGGTTGATGAGCGCCTGCAGCGGGTCGGTGGTGGTGGGCAGCGCCGGCGTGCCGTCCGCGCCGCAGGCCCAGGGAAAGCGCCTCCAGACCTCGTCGCCGAGGATCTTCGCGGTGGCACGCGCCTGCTCGATGCGGTCGGCGGGGACCTGGCAGTGAAAGCTCGCGGGCAGCAGCTCGCCGGTCTTGGAATCCTCCAGGCGGTCGAGCACCTGGCGCAGGATGCGAAAGCTCGAAGGCACCAGGCCGCTCGCGTCGCCGGAGTGGATGCCCTCGGTGAGGATCTCCACCTTGAGCGTGCCGGTCACGTTGCCGCGCAGGCTGGTGGTGAGCCACAGCTGGTCGTAGTTGCCGGCGCCGCTGTCCAGGCACACGACGAGGCCCACGTTGCCCAGGCGCGGGCGCAGCAGGTCGATGTAGGCCGGCAGGTCGAAGGAGCCGCTTTCCTCGCAGGTCTCGATGATGCCGACGCAGCGCGGATGCGCGATGCCCTGCTTGTCCAGCGCCATGATGGCCGTGAGTGAGGCGTAGATCGCGTAGCCGTCGTCGGCGCCGCCGCGGCCGTAGAGCAGGCCGTTCTCGTACTTGGGCGTCCAGGGGCCCAGGTCGGAACGCCAGCCGTTGAACTCGGGCTGCTTGTCGAGGTGGCCGTACAGGCAGATGGTGTCGGTGCTGCCGGGCCGCGTCGAAGGGACCTCGAAGAAGATCACCGGCGTGCGGCCTTCCAGGCGCATGATCTCCAGCACGAGGCCGGGCACTTTCTTGCTCTCGACCCAGGCGGCGGCGTCGCGGACCACCCGCTCGATATGGCCGTTCTTCTGCCAGTCGGCATCGAACATCGGGCTCTTGGCGGGCACCGCGATGTAGTCGGTGAGGGCGGGGACGATCTCCTCGTCCCAGGTGCGCTCGGCGAAGGCGGCCAGCGCCGTCGATTCGTCCGGTTGCAACGGCAGCAGCGGGTCGCGTGCGTTCATGTCGAGGCTCCTTTTTGAGGAAGCGACGAGTGTAGAACGGCGGCCGTTTCCCCGCGGCCGCGTGCGGCTTCGCGCCTCAGTGCGCGCGCGCGGCCAGCCAGGCGCCCAGTGCGCCGAGCACCTCGCCCTGCTCGGGCTCGTTGAAGATCTCGTGGAAGAGCTTGGGGAACTCGCGGCTGGTCACCACGTCGCGCGGCGCCGCCTTGGCGAAGGCGGCGCTGCCGCGCGGCGCGACGCATCGGTCGCTGCCGGCGTACAGCAGGAGCGTCGGGAGCTTCCACTTCGGTGCGCGCTGCAAGGCCAGCGCACCGCCGTCGACGATGAATCGCACCAGCTTGGGCGTGATGCGGTCGTGCACCAGCGGATCGTCCTTGTAGGCCTGCACGACCCCCGCGTCGCGCGAGATCCATGCCGGCTTGAGGCCGTTGTTGACGGCCAGGTTCGGCGCCAGCGGGCCGGCGATCGCGAGCATGGCTTTCTGCACCGCGTTCATGCCGGGGTCCAGTGCCGGCGAGCTCAGCACCAGCGCGTCGACCGGGCGGTGCCACGACGCCGGCTGCGCGGCGAGACCCTCGGCGACGAAGCGCGCCGCGATCAGGCCGCCCAGGCTGTGCCCGAGCAGCACCAGCGTGCCGGGCCGCGCGGCGCGTGCCGCGTCGATCATCGCAGCGAGGTCGCGCAGCAGGTCGTCGCTGTCGTTCAGCCGCCCCTTGGCGCCGCCGCTGCGGCCATGGCCGCGATGGTCGTAGCCGACGACGTGCCAGCCCAGGCTGTTGAGGTGCCGCGCCACATGGGCGTAGCGCATGATGTGCTCGCCCAGGCCGTGCACGATCAGGACCGTGCCGCGCGCCGGTGCGGCGACCGGCCACTGGTGAACATGCAAGGAGAGGCCGTCCTGGGTGCGCAGCGAGGTGTCCATGGGCGGCAGTGTAGGCATGCAAGCGCCTGTCCACTGAGTGACTGACACTCGGGGGCCCGTCCGGCCACGATTTTGGCGTCCCACGGTCCTTGGTTCGCGCCACCCGCCGCCCCAACACTCGCGCCTGCACACCATGAACGACTTCTTCCAGCTCAGCATCGACCACGGCATCGCCCACCTGCAGTTCAATCGCCCCGAGCGCATGAACACGATGGCGCCGCACTTCTTCCCGGCCTTTCGCGACGCGGTGCAGGCCTTGCACGACGACGCGTCGGCGCGGGTGCTCGTCATCTCGTCGACCGGCAAGCACTTCAGTGCCGGCATGGCGCTCGAGACCTTCGCCGGCGACGGCGCCCTGCTGGACACGTCGAGCGCGCGCGCTCGCCTCACCTTCCAGGACGGGCTTCGCCGCCTGATGGCCTGCTTCGACGTGCTCGACACCGTGCGGCTGCCCGTGATCTGCGCGATCCAGGGTGGCTGCATCGGCGGGGCGCTGGACCTTGCCGCGGCCTGCGACCTGCGCTACTGCACGGCCGATGCCTTCTTCTGCATCCAGGAGATCAACATCGGCATGGCGGCCGACCTGGGCGTGCTGCAGCGCCTGCCCAAGCTGATGCCGCCAGGCGTGGTGCGCGAACTCGCCTACACCGGCGAGCGCCTGCCCGCGGCGCGCGCGCACGAACTCGGCCTGGTGAACGCGGTGCTGCCCGACGCGGCGGCGCTGCTCGAGCATGCGCTGCAGGCGGCACGCAGCATCGCCGCCAAGTCGCCGCTGGCGGTGGCCGGCAGCAAGCTCGCGTTGAACCATGCACGAGACCACGGCACCGCCGCGGCCCTCCAGCAGATGACGCTGCTGCAAAGCGCCATCTTCGACACGCGCGAGATGGGCGAGGCCATCGCCGCCTGGAAGGACAAGCGCGAAGCCCGCTTCGAGCCGCTCGCCCCTCTGCCGCCGGACCACGCCTGAGCGCCGGCCGGCACGGCACGGCCGTTGCAAATTGCACGAAGGGAGGTTGCCTGCGGGCCCGGGCTCGGGGCCGGCCTTCGGCGGGCGCCTACACTGGCGTGCGAGCGCCCGCTTCGGGCGCCGAGTCTGCAAGTGCATCGAGTGGGGAGGGTGGCGATGACGCCGTCGAAGCTTGGCCAGGGCCGCCGCGCCGCAATGGTTGTGGTGCGCGTGGCAATGTGGGTCGCGCCGCTGCTGTTGGCAGCGTGCGCCACGCATCCAACCGCGCGTCCGCTGCCCAGGTACGTCGCGCCTGCGGGCGGCCCGACGGCCAAGCTGGTGATGCGCGGCAGCGTGCCGGCCGGCGACAGCTTCGGCGTGTACGTCTACGACAACGCCGAGGCCTGCACCGGCTTGCGCGCGGTAGGCGCCGGCAACAGCGTGCGCAACCCCGCGTCGACCACGCTGGCCGCCAACCAGGTCCAGACGATCGAGTTCTTCCTGGTCAAGCCCAGCCGGCAGTTCTGCGCGGTGCGCTGGTCGTTCACGCCGGTCGCCGGCAAGACCTATCTGCTCAGCGGCGGGGCGGTGGCCAACACCGGTTGCGCCGCGCGCGTCATGGACGCGAGCGACCCCGACGATATTAAGCCCGAGCCGACGGCGCTGCGCCGCAATCCGGGCTCCACCCAATGCCTGCCGCTGGCTTTGTCCAAACCGTCGACGCTGGCGGGTTCGGCCGCCGAGCAGTCCGGCCACGACGCGGTGCTCAAGCCGGGCGCGACCTCGGACGACCTGAAGGGCCTGATGGGCCAGTGAGCGCGCCGGCGCGGCGACAGCAAAGCGAGATCGAGGCGAGCCAGATGCAACGACCACTCTTCACCCTGCTCGGCCTGGCCGCGCTCGCAGGCCACGCGGCCGCCTTGCCGCCCGCCGAGGTCTACGCCAAGGTCTCGCCCAGCGTGTGGCGCGTGCAGACCTACGACGCCGACGGCCTCCCGCTGGCCATCGGCAGCGGCGTGGTGATCGCGCCCGACACGCTGGTCACCAACTGCCATGTGCTGGCCAAGGCCAAGCGGGTGGCGGTCAAGCACGACAAGCAGAGCATCGACGCCAAGCTGGAGATGTGGGATCCGCAGCGCGACGTCTGCCGCATCAAGGCGCCGCAGCTCCATGCGCCGGTGGTCGCACTGGGCGATGCCGCACGGCTGCAGGTGGGGCAGAACGTCTACGCGATCGGCAACCCCAAGGGACTGGACCTCACCATGAGCGCCGGCCTGCTGTCGTCGATCCGCCGCAACGCGCAGGAGCAGATCGTGCTGCTGCAGACCTCGGCCGCCATCTCGGGCGGCTCCAGCGGCGGCGGTCTGTTCGACGAGCAGGGCACGCTGATCGGCCTCACGACCATCGGCTCGGTGTCCGGCGACGCGCAGAACCTGAACTTCGCGGTGCCGGTCGACTGGATCAAGGAGCTGCCGCAACGCCATGCCAAGCTCAGCAAGCCGGCGGCGCCCGGCGGGCCGGCGGTGGCGGCGGCCAACGCAGCGGCCTCCGCAGTGGCCGCCGCGGCGAACATCGCGCCCACGACGACGACGACGACAGCGCCCGCACCGGCGGCCGCGCCGGCACCGTCGCTGCTCGAGGACACCAGCCGCCTGCCCTACGCCAGCGACAAGATGCGCGAGCGCTACAAGGTCTTCCTCACCCGTCCGCTGCCGCGCGCCTTCGTGATCTCCGAAGGCGGCAGCTGGTACAACGCCTGGGGCACCAAGCCGGCGGACGGCAACGCGCCGACGCAGCCGGCCGAACGCGCGCTGCGCGAATGCGAGAAGCTCAACAACGGGCGCTGCTTCGTGTACGCGGTGGACGACCGCGTGGTCTACGGCGGCGCCAGCCGCTGAGGCTGCCGAGCCCGCTGCTCCAGCCGCGTCACTGCGCCGGCGTGGGGTTCCAGCCGCCGCCCAGCACCTTGTACAGCGTCACCAGGTTCTGCGCCTGCAGCGCCTGCGTCTGCACGAGCGCCTGCTGCGCCGCGAACAGCGAGCGCTGCGCGTCGAGCACGTCGAGGTAGCTCGCCGCCCCGTTGCGGTAGCGCAGGTCGGCGAGGCGGTAGCGCACTTCCTCGGCGCGGGTCTGCGCCTGCTGCGCGCGCAGCTGCTCGCCGAAGGTGGCGCGCCCGGCGAGCGCATCCGAGACTTCGCGGAACGCCGTCTGGATCGTCTTCTCGTACTGCGCGACGGCGATGTCGCGGCCCACCTTGGCGACCTGCAGGTTGCCCCGGTTGCGGCCGGCATCGAAGATCGGCAGCAGCGCCTGCGGCGCGAAGGTCCATGCGGTCGAGCCCGCCTTGAACAAGCCGCTGAGCTCGCTGCTGGCGGTGCCGACGCTGCCGGTGAGCGTGATCCTCGGGAAGAAGGCCGCGCGTGCGGCGCCGATGTTGGCATTGGCCGCGATCAGCTGCTCTTCGGCGGCGCGCACGTCGGGGCGGCGCACCAGCACTTCGGACGGGACGCCGGCGGGCAGGTCGGCCACCAGCGGCTGGCCGGTCAGCGGCTGGCCGGCCGGCAGGTCCGCGGGCACGGACTGCCCCAGCAGCAGCGCGAGCGCGTTGTCGTCGAGCGCGCGCTGGCGCGTCTGCTGCGCGAGCGCGATCTTGGCGGCCTCGTACAGCGACTCGGCCTGCCGGTAGTCGAGCTCGGAGGACGCGCCATGATCGAACTTGAGCTTGGTGAGCTTGAGCGACTCCTCGCGCGTGACCAGCGCCTGCCGCGTCACCGCAAGCAACTCCTCGTCGGCCAGCAGGCCCAGGTAGGTGCCGGCCACCGAGGCGACGAGGCTCATCTGCGCCGTCTTGCGCGCTTCTTCGGTGGCAAGGTACTGCGCGAGGGCTGCATCGCTCAGGCTGCGCACGCGCCCGAAGAAGTCGAGCTCGTAGGAGGTGACGGCCAGGCCGACGGTGTACAGGCTGGTGATGCCCCCGACGCTGCGGTTGGTGTTGGGCTGCCGCGTGAGGCCCGCGCCCACGCCCACGGTGGGCCACTGGTCGGCGCGGCGCACGTCGTAGAGCGCGCGCGCCTGCTCGATGTTGAGCGCGGCGATGCGCAGGTCGCGGTTGTTCGCGAGCGCGATGCCGATCAGCCGCTTGAGCCGCTCGTCGCCGAAGAAGCGCTGCCAGTCCAGCTCGCTCGCGAGGGGGCCGGCGGCATGGGTGCCGTCATCGGGGAAGCTCGCAGGCACCGGCGCCGCCGGCCGTTCGTACTTGGGCGCGAGCGACATGCACCCGCCCAGCGACAGGGCCGCGGCCAGCGCGAGGCAGCTCGCCTTATTCATGGCCGCCCTCCTTCGGTGCGCCGTTGCCGTTCGCGTCGAGCTCGTGCGCGTACATCTTGCGCTGTCGCTCGCTGCCCTTGAACAGCCGCCGCACGACGACGAAGAACACCGGCACGAAGAACACGGCCAGCAGGGTGGCGCTGGCCATGCCGCCCATCACGCCGGTGCCGATGGCGCGCTGGCTGGCCGAGCCCGCGCCGCTGGAGATCGCCAGCGGCAGCACGCCGAGGATGAAGGCCATCGAGGTCATGAGGATCGGGCGAAAGCGCAGGTGCGCCGCCTGCAGCACCGCGTCGACCAGGCTCTTGCCCTGCGCGTGCAGGTCCTTCGCGAACTCGATGATCAGCACGGCGTTCTTGGCCGACAGGCCGATCACCGTGATCATGCCGACCTTGAAATAGATGTCGTTCGAGAGGCCGCGCCCCCAGGTGGCGAGCACCACGCCGAGCACGCCCAGCGGCACCACGAGGATCACCGACAGCGGGATCGACCAGCTCTCGTACAAGGCGGCCAGGCACAGGAACACTGCCAAGAGCGAGAAGCCGAACAGCACGAAGGCCGTCTTGCCGGAGAGCTTTTCCTCGCGCGACTGCCCGGTCCACTCGAAGGCGAAGCCCGGCGGCAGCTGGCCGGCCAGGCGCTCCATCTCGTCCATCGCGTCGCCGGTGCTGCGACCCGGGGCGGCGTCCCCGCCGATGCGCATCGTCGGGTAGCCGTTGTAGCGGATGGTCTGCATCGGGCCGGTGATCCACTTCGTGCTCGCGAAGGCCGACAAGGGCACCGGCTGGCCCTTGCTGTTGAGGGCATTCAGGCGCAGCAGGTCGTCGGGCTGCATGCGCGCCGGCGCGTCGGCCTGCACGATCACGCGCTGCAGGCGGCCGGCGTTGGGAAAGTCGTTGACGTAGACCGAGCCGAGCGCGGTCGAGATCGCGGCGTTGATCGCATCGAAGCTCACGCCCAGCGCGTTGGCCTTGTCGCGGTCGATCTCCAGCTGCAGCTGCGAGGCGTCTTCCAGGCCGTCGGGGCGCACGCCGGTGACGATCTTGCTCTGCGACGCGAGGCCGAGCAGCTGGTTGCGCGCGGCCACCAGCGCGGCGTGGCCGTTGCCGCCGCGATCCTGCAGCCGCATGTTGAAGCCCGAGGCCGTGCCCAGCTCGGGAATCGGCGGCGGGCTGAGCGGGAAGATGAAGGCGTCGCGCACGCTCATGAAGGCGCCGAAAGCGCGTCCCGCGATCGCTTGCGCCGAATGCTCGGCGCCCTTGCGGTCGGCCCAATCCTTGAGCGTGACGAAGGCGAGGCCCGCGTTCTGCCCCTGCCCCGAGAAGCTGAAGCCCAGCACGCTCACCATGCTCTGCACCTCGGGCTGCTTGAGCATGAAGCCTTCGACCTGCTGCATCACCTGCACCGTGCGGTTGACCGTCGCGCCCGGCGGCAGCTGCACGTTCACGATCATGTAGCCCTGGTCCTCCTGCGGCAGGAAGGACGCCGGCAGGCGCACGAAGAACAGCACCACCACCCCGATGATCGCCACGTACAGGATCAGGAAGCGCGCGGCGCGCTTCAGGATGCGCGCCACCCAGCCCTCGTAGCGCTTGGCGGTGCGCGAGAAGCCGCGGTTGAACCAGCCGAAGAAGCCCGTCTTCTCGTGGTGATGGCCGGCCTCGACCGGCTTGAGCAGCGTGGCGCACAGCGCCGGCGTGAGCGACAGCGCCATGAAGGCCGACAGGCTGATCGACGACAGCATCACCGCCGAGAACTGGCGGTAGATGTTGCCCACCGAGCCGCTGAAGAAGCCCAGCGGCACGAACACCGACACGAGCACCACCGTCACGCCCACGATGGCGCCCTGGATCTGCCCCATGGCCTTGCGCGTGGCTGCGCGCGGCGGCAGGCCCTCTTCGCTCATGATGCGCTCGACGTTCTCGACCACGACGATCGCGTCGTCCACGACGATGCCGATCACCAGCACCATGCCGAACATCGTGAGCACGTTGATCGAGAAGCCCAGCGCCAGCAGCACGCCGAAGGTGCCCAGCAGCGCGATCGGCACCACGATGGTCGGGATCACCGTGTAGCGCCAGTTCTGCAGGAACAGGTACATCACGAGGAACACCAGCGCCACCGCCTCGAGCAGCGTCTCGACGACCTGGCGGATGGAGATGCGCACGAAGCGCGAGCTGTCGTAGGGGATGCTGTACTTCACGCCCTGCGGGAAGTAGCGCGACAGCTCGTCCATGCGGTGGCGGATGGCGGTGGCGGTGGCCAGCGCATTGCCGCTGGGCGACAGCTGCACGCCGATGCCCGTGGACGGCCGCCCGTTCAGGCGCGCCGAGGTGGCGTAGGTCTGCGCGCCGAGCTCCAGCCGCGCCACGTCGCGCAGCCGCACGGTCGAGCCGTCGGGGTTGGCGCGCAGCACGATGTTGCCGAACTGCTCGACGTTGGCCAGCTGCCCGTTGACGACCACGGTGGCGGAGATCGACTGGCCCGGCAGGTTCGGCAGCTCACCGATCGTGCCCGAGGAGACCTGCGCGTTCTGCGACCGGATGGCCGCGGCGATGTCGCTGGGCGCGAGGTTGAAGCCGACCAGCTTGGCCGGATCGATCCACACCCGCATGGCGCGCTCGGTGCCGAACAGCTGCGCCTGCCCCACGCCGGGAATGCGCTGGATCTCGGGCAGGACGTTGCGCGAGGCGTAGTCGCCCAGCGCGATCGGGTCGTAGGCCGGGTTGTCCGAAGACAGGATCGTGAACAGCAGGAAGTTCGAGCGCGCCTTGTCCACGCGCACGCCCTGCTGCGTCACCGCCTGCGGCAGGCGCGGGCTGGCGCGCGACAGGCGGTTCTGCACGTCGACCTGGGCCAGGTCGGGGCTGGTGCCGGGCTCGAAGCTGAGCGTGATCGAGCCCGAGCCGTTGGCCTGGCTCACCGACTCCATGTAGATGAGTCCGGGCGAGCCGTTCATCTCCTGCTCGATGACGCTGATGACGCTGTCTTCGAGGGTCTGTGCCGAGGCGCCGGGGTAGATCGCCGTCACCACGATCGACGGCGGCGCCACCGGCGGGTACTGCGAGATCGGCAGCTGCGTGATCGCCACGCTGCCCAGCACGATGACGAACAGCGCGATCACCCACGCGAAGATCGGGCGGTCGATGAAGAACTTGGACATGGCGGCGCTGCCTTCTCAGCGCGACGCCGCCGAGGCAGGGGCCGAGGCGGCCGCAGCCGTCCAGGGCACGGGCTTCACTGGCGCGGGACCGCGCAGTTTCTGGAAGCCGTCGACCATCACCATCTCGCCGGGCTTCAGGCCCTCGAGCACCAGCCACTGGCCGCCTTGCGCAGCACCCACCTTGACCGGTCGCGGCGACACCTTGCCGTCGGGCCCGACCACCATCACGCTGTCGCCTTGCGACGAGCGCGTCACCGCCTGCTGCGGCAGCGCGATCGCCTGCTCCACCTGGGCCTGCTCCAGCCGCACGCGCACATACATGCCGGGCAGCAGCAGGCCCTCGGGATTGGGTACCTCGGCGCGCAAGGTGATCTGGCCGGAGGTCGGGTCCACCGTCAGGTCGGAAAACAGCAGCCGGCCGGGCGAGCGGTATTCGCTGCCGTCCTCGAGCACGATGCGCACGCTCGCGGAGTCCGGGCCGGTGGCGCGCTTGAGGCGGCCGCTGGCCAGCGCCTTGCGCAAGCCCAGCACCTCGGTGGTCGACTGCGTGAAGTTCACGAACATCGGGTTGATCTGCTGCACCACCGCGAGCTGCGTCGCCTCGCCCTGCCCGACCAGCGCGCCTTCGGTGACGAGCGCGCGCCCGATGCGCCCGGCGATCGGCGAAGTGACGCTCGCGTAGCCGAGGTTGATCTGCGCCGTCTGCACCGCGGCCTGGCCGGCGGCGACGTCGGCCTGCGCCTGCTTCTGCGCGGCCACGGCGTTGATGTAGTCCTGCTTGCTGATCGCGTTGGCCTCGACCAGCGGCTTGAAGCGCTCGGCCTGGGCACTGGCCTGGCTCAGGTTGGCCTGCGCGCGCGCCAGGCTGGCCTGCGCGCTTTGCAGGGCCGCGCGATAGGGCGCGGCGTCGATCTGGAACAGCGGCTGGCCCGCGTGCACGTCGCTGCCTTCGCGGAAGAGGCGCTTTTGCAGGATGCCCGCGGCGCGGGCGCGCACCTGCGCCACCCGCGAGGCCTCGAGCCGGCCGGGCAACTCGGTGACCAGGCCGACCGGCCGCAGCGCCACCGTGACCACGCCCACCTCGGCCGGCGGCATGCCGCCGCCGGGTGGACCGCCGGCGCCCGGCGTCGCGCTCTTGTCGCCGCAGGCCGCGAGCACCGCGGCGGCGGCGCAGGCCATCAAGCAGCTTCTTGCCGCACGCTGCCGTGCGGGCGGCACGGCCCATGCGGCTGCGGCGTCGTTCAACGCAGACATGCAACACCCTTTTCGGAAGCGGCGCCCGCACGGGCAGCCGAAGAACGAGGCGGACTCGGACGTGTCCGTCGAGGCGGCGGACACAAAGCGTGACAGTCTACCTACAGCACGCAATGTAGGCGGACGGGCGGCCCGCCATGCGCGCGGCGGGCCAATTCACGACCTTGCCGGCAGGGCATTCGGTCCGCGCCGGGTGTGGCGCTCTTGGGCACTCAGTGGGCTGCGCCCTCGCGGCGGAACCAGACGTCGAACACGTGCTGCGTGTCCAGGTACTCGCGAATGGCCGCGATGCGCTCGTCGCGCACGGTGACGTGGATGTGGTACGAGTTCTCGTAGACGCGGCCGTTGCGCAGCCGGCCATGCGACTCCATCTGCAGCGCGACCTGGTCGCCCTCGGCGATCGCGCCCGTCACGCGCAGGCGCAAGCCGCCTTCGATCTGCTCGTCCATCAGCCGGAAGATGCGCGCGATCTGCGGCTTGGTCTGCGTGCCGGCCGACGGGATGGTCTCGCGCCGGCCGGCGATCCAGTAGGTCGCGTCCTCGGACAGCATGGCGACGGCGCCGTCGATGTCGCGCCGGTCCAGCCGCTCGAAGAATTCGCGTGCGATCTGCTTGTTGTGCTCGGTGCTCATGGGATGCCTCGTGTGCAAGGTGGAAGGAGCTGCCATTTCACTGGCTAGAGCACACTCGATGTCAAGCGCCGAAGAGCACCGGGCGCCGCGCGATCACTTGACCGGCGCGTAGTCCACCGGCACGAAGCGATAGCCCTTGCCCTCGCTGCGCAGGTGGCCCAGGCCGGGAAACGGCAGGTGCGCGGCGCCGACCAGGTAGCCCTCCTTGGCGGCCTCGGCATAGGCCTTCTTGCGCTGCGCCGCCGCGGCCTTGGAGTCCG
This sequence comes from Piscinibacter sp., assembly GCA_035254085.1. Classification (GTDB taxonomy): domain Bacteria; phylum Pseudomonadota; class Gammaproteobacteria; order Burkholderiales; family Burkholderiaceae_C; genus Albitalea. Next base: position 2,256 of record DATFAY010000421.1, on the reverse strand, counting down.
AGTCGAAGCTGATCGTGACCTGCGGCTGCGGGAACTGCACCGCCGCCACGTGCATGAGGTCGCCCCACAGCACCAGCTTCTGGCCCGCCGACTGCACCACGTACACCGTGTGGCCGGGGGTGTGGCCGTGGGCGGCGACCGCGCGCACGCCGGGCACGAGGTCGGTGTCGCCGTCGAAGGGCTTGAACCTGCCCGCTTCCATGTACGGGGTGAACGCGCTCACCGCGGCCTTGAAGAAGTCGCGCATCTCGGCCGGCGCCTTCTCGGCGTTGGCGGCGCTGAGCCAGTAGTCGACGTCGTGCTGGTCGGCGCGCACCACCGCATTGGCGAACGCCGGCTTGCCCGCGCTCACCAGGCCGCCGACGTGGTCGCCGTGCATGTGCGTGATGTAGATCTCGTCGACCTGCTCGGGCTGGTAGCCGGCCGCCTTGACGTTGTTGGTCAGGCCGCCCAGCGCGGGCCCGAACAGCGCGCCGGCGCCGGTGTCCACCAGCACCAGCTTGCTGCCGGTGTTGATGAGGTACGCATTGACCGAGGTCGGCAAGGGTTCCTTCTCGAACGAGCGGCCCAGCAGTTGCGTCACCTGCGAGGGTGTGGTGTGGGTGAGCAGCTTGGTCGGCTGCAGGTCGAGCGCGCCGTCGAACAGCGCGGTGACTTCGAAGTCGCCCACCATCAGACGGTAATAGCCGGGAGCCTGCGTCTTCACCATCGGAGCGCCGGCGTGTGCCGTGCCGAACGCGAGCACGCCGCAGGCCAGCGCGGCCAGGCTGCCACGCAGCCAGTGAGTGAGCCTTGTCATGAGATGTCCTCCGTGAAGTGATCTGTTGGAAGCGGCGCGAAGAATACGCGGCGCCCGATCCGCCACTTCAGCCGCGTGCCGTAAGCCCCACGCCGATCAGGGCGACGCCGATCGCCTCACACGCCGGCCTTGGCCAGCACCACGACCGACACGCCGCGCGCGGCACGCAGCGCGTCGCCGTTCTGGTACGAATGCGGCAGGTTGCCGGGAAAGGCCAGCACGTCGCCGGTGGCCAGTTCGTAGCGTTCGCCCCCGACCATCAGGTTGACGCGCCCATCCAGGCAGGTGAAGAACTCGCGCGTGCCGGGCAGGTGCGGCGTGCCGCCCATCGCCGCGCCGGGTTCGAAGTCCATCACCTCGATCAGCTCCTCGGGCACCGGCTCGGGCACCAGCGCGCGGATCGTCACGCCGCGCCCCTTGCTGCGCGTGGCCACCTCGCCGGCCGGCCAGCGCCGCACCATCGCGCGCGGCGAGGCGAGCAGCTCGTCGATCGGCACGCCCAGCGCGCCGGCCACCTTCACCAGCACCGCGAGCGACGGGTTGCCGTCGCCGGACTCGAGGTTGGCGATGGTCGAGCGCGGCACCGCGGCAGCCTTGGCCAGGCCGTCCTGCGTGAGCGCGCGCGTGCGGCGCAGGCTCACCAGGTTGCGCGCCAGGTGGCCGGCGGTCTTGGAGTCGGGCTGGTCGGGGCTGGAGCTCATCGGGGCGGCATTGTGCGCCGCCTGTCGTTGTCCGTCCAAGCGACGCTTCGCCAATGCGTTGGACGCGACGCTCGGCGAAACACGATGCGCGCCCTATCGTTGCAGCCATGCCTTCTTCAAGGAGAACAACGATGTCCCGCCCCGCCTTCGCGATCCAGCATCTCGACCATCTCGTGCTGCGCGTGCTCGATGCCGAGCGCATGCTCGCCTTCTACCGCGACGTGCTCGGCTGCGCGCTGGAGCGTCGCGACGACCGCATCGGCCTGATCCAGCTGCGTGCCGGCCGCTCGCTCATCGACCTGGTGCCGATCGACGGCCGGCTGGGCCGCGCCGGGGGCGCCGCGCCGGGTCGCGAAGGCCGCAACCTCGATCACTTCTGCCTGCGCATCGAGCCTTTCGACGACGCGGCCTTGCGTGCGCACCTCGGCGCGCACCAGGTCGAGGTCGGCGAGAGCGGCTCGCGCTACGGCGCCGACGGCGAAGGCCCGTCGATCTACCTGCGCGACCCCGAGGGCAACACGATCGAGCTCAAAGGCCCGCCGGTGCACGCATGAACGCTTCCAAGGAGGATCCCATGACGCCATCCCGTTCCACACCGCTGCAGGGCCTGCGCGCGGCCGTCACCGGCGGCACCTCGGGCCTCGGCCTGGCGCTGGTCGAGGCGCTGCACGCGCGCGGTGCGCAGGTCGCCTTCGTTGCCCGCGACGCGCAGCGCGTGGCCGAGACCGCGCGGCGCGTGGCCGGCAGCCACGGCAT
>DATFAY010000420.1:0-2306 GCA_035254085.1 Piscinibacter sp. | reverse complement strand
GGCGGATTTGCGGATCGTCCTCGATGATCAGCAGACGGCGGTTGGGCATGTATTACTCCACAAGATCGGGTGGGGGTGGGGGTTCGCCCAGCGGCAGGCGGAAGGTGAAGCGCGCGCCGCCCTCGGGACGGTTCTCCGCGCTGATGTGTCCACCGTGGGCGTCCAGTATGGTACGGCATAGCGCCAGCCCGAGTCCCACGCCGGGGGTGGCCGATTCGCTCTGGCCGCGGGAGAACTTGTCGAATAGCCGGGCAGGGTCGCCGGGCGGCAGGCCGGGGCCGTTGTCGCTCACGCTCACGGCCAGCCAGGGGCCGTCGACGCGGGCGGCGAGCCGCACCTCGCTGCCGGGCGGGGTGTACTTGGCGGCGTTGTCGAGCAGGTTGACCAGCACGCGTTCGATCAGCAGCGCGTCGAACTCGCACAAGGGCAGCGCGGCGGGCAGGTCGGTGACGATGGCGTGCTGCGCCAAGGGCATCGTCATGTGGCGCAGCGCGCTGCCGGCCACTTCCTCGATCGACTGCCAGTCCTTCTTCAGGACCACGCCGTCGGTCTGCAGCCGCGCCATGTCGAGCAGGTTGCCGACCAGGCCGTTCATGCGCCGCGCCTCGTCCTGCAGCGATTGCAGCAGTTCGTGCCGCGCACTTTCTGCCAGGTCGTTGCGCTGCAAGGTGTCGGCGACGCCGATCAGCGAGGTCAGCGGCGTGCGCAGGTCGTGCGACAGCGTGGTCAGCAGCGTGTTGCGCAGCCGGTCGGTTTCCATCGCCAACAGCGCGTCCTGCGCCACTTCGACGTAATGCACCCGCTCCAGCGCCAGCGCGATCTGCGCCACGCAGGTGTCCATCAGGCGGCGCTCTTCCGGGGCGGGTTCTGCTTCGTCAGCGATGAAGGCCAGCACGCCGCGCGTGCGCATCGGTGCTTTTAGCGGCAGGTAGCGCGCGGGGCTGGCGGGCAGGGTGGCGGTACCGCGCCCGGCCGCGCTCTGGTGGTCGTACACCCATTGCGCCACGGCACCGTCTACCGCCAGCGCTGCTTCGACCGATGCGCCGGCCGGCCGTACCCGTTCGTGCTGGTCGGGTAGCAGGATCACGCTGTCGACGCGGAACATGTCGCGGAACCCTAGCTCGGCAATCTCGACGATCTGTGCCGTGGTCAGCGCGGCAGAGAGGTCGCGCGCTAGTCGCGCCAGTAGCGAGGCACGCTGTTCGCGCTGCTGCGCCGCCACGGCCTCGAAGCGCAGCCGCGCCGCCAGCTGGCCGATGATCAGCGCCACCGCCAGCATCAGCGTGAAGGTGAACAGGTACTGGGTGTCCGACACCGTGAGCGAGAAGCGCGGCGGCACGAAGAAGAAGTCGAAGCCGAGTACCGCCAGGCAGGCGGCCAGCGCACCCGGGCCACGGCCGAAGCGGATCGAGATCAGCACCACGGCGAGCAGATAGACCATCACCACATTGGCGGGGTCGAACACCTGCAACAGCAGGGCCGCCGGCAGTGTGGTGAGCGCCGACAGGAGGGCGGCCCAGCCGTAAGCACGCCAGTCGATAGGGCCGCGCGGTCCGGGCTTGGGCGGTGGGGTGGGGGCGGGCTCGGCACTGACCAGCTGGATATCCAGGTCGCGAGCGTGCCGGCCCAGGCGTTCCAGTAGCGTGCTGCCGGTCAACCGTTGCCAGCGGCTCGGGCGCGGCTGGCCGATGACCAGTTTGCCGGTGTTGCGGCTCTGGGCGTAGGCGGTCACCGTTGCGGCCAGGTCGGAGCCGGCCAGCGTGACGGTTTCCGCGCCCAGTTCTTCGGCCAACCTCAGCACCGCCAGCGTGGCCTGTCGCGCCGCCGCCGGCCGGCGCTGCAGTGCCGGGGTTTCCACGTGCAGGGCGATCCAGTCGGCCTTGAGCGCGGTGGCCAGCCGGGCGGTGGCACGCACCACTTTCTCGGCCTGGTCGTCGGCGCCGACGCAGGCCAGTAGCCGCTCCTTCACCTGCCATACCCGCTGGATGTCCTGGTCGGCGCGGTAGGCGCGCATCTGGGCGTCGACGCGGTCGGCGGTGCGCCGCAGCGCCATTTCCCGCAGCGCGATCAGGTTGCCCTTGCGGAAGAAGTTCTGCCGCGCGTTGGCCGCGGCTTCCGGCATGTAGACCTTGCCCTCGTGCAGCCGCACCAGCAGTTCGTCCGGTGGCAGGTCGACCAGCGTGACCTCGTCGGCGGCGTCGAATACCCGGTCGGGCACGGTTTCGCGCACGCGTATGCCGGTGATGCTGCCGACCACGTCGTTGAGGCTCTCCAGGTGCTGCACGTTGAGCGTGCTGTAGACGTCG
>DATFAY010000419.1:0-5755 GCA_035254085.1 Piscinibacter sp. | reverse complement strand
GATGGCCTGCGTGTTGATGGCCGCACCGAAGTTCAGCCCGCTGGCAGGAATGCCGCCGATCACGCCGGGCTCGGCGGTGAGCGTCAGCAGGTCGATGATCTTCTCTTCCGCCGCCACGTCGGCCACGCCCTCGGGCATGCCGATGCCGAGGTTGACCACCGCATTGCGCTGCAGCTCGAGTGCGGCGCGCCGCGCGATCACCTTGCGCTCGGACAAGGCCATCGGCACGAGTGTGTTCATCGGCACGCGGATCTCGCCGGCGAAGGCCGCGCTGTACTGCGTCACGAAGGTCTGCATGTGGTGCTCGGGCTTCTCGGCCACCACCACGCAGTCGACCAGCACGCCGGGGATCTTGACCTGGCGCGGATTGAGCGAGCCGCGCTCGGCGATGCGCTCGACCTGCGCGATGACGATGCCGCCGCTGTTGTGCGCGGCCATGGCGATCGCCAGCGCTTCGAGCGTGAGCGCCTCGCGCTCCATGGTGAGGTTGCCGTCGGGATCGGCGGTGGTGGCGCGGATGATGCCCACCTGGATCGGGAAGGCCTTGTAGAACAGGACCTCCTCGCCGTCGATCTCCATCAGGCGCACCAGGTTCTCGGTCGTGACGCTGTTGACCTTGCCACCGCCGTGGCGCGGGTCGACGAAGGTGTCCAGCCCGACGCGGCTGAGCGTGCCGGGCTTGCCCGCCGCGATGTCGCGGAAGAGGTGCGCGATCACCCCCTGCGGCAGGTTGTAGGCCTCGATCTCGCCTTGCACCGCGAGCGCCTGCAGCGCGGGGCACAGGCCCCAATGCCCGCCCACCACGCGCTTGACCAGCCCGGCATGGCCGAAGTGATTGAGGCCGCGCGCCTTGCCGTCGCCCTGCCCCGCCGCATAGACCAGCGTCAGGTCGCGCGGCGACCCGCTGCCGCTCTCGGCCTGGGTCGCGAGGAAGCGCTCCTCCAGCGCGATGGCGATGCCTTCGGCGAAGCCGATGCCGACGAAGCCGCCGGTGGCGACGGTGTCGCCGTCGTGGATGAGCCGCACCGCTTCGGCGGGGCTGACGATCTTGTCCGGACGCGCCGGATGGTGCGATGGCGCTGCGTTGAGCTTGAGGTGCATGTCGACGTCTCCGCCGGCACGCACTTCGGCTTCATCCGCCGGTGCGTGCCAGGACCGGCTTCAATGCTGCCCCGGTGTGGCTGGCCGCGCATCCGATCAAACCCTCCGGCGTGGTTTCGGCCACCACGGCGCCGCCGCGCACGCCGCCCTCCGGCCCGAGGTCGATGACCCAGTCGGCTTCGGCGATCACGTCGAGGTCGTGCTCGATCACCACCACGCTGTGGCCGCCGTCGACCAGCCGGTGCAGCACGCGGATCAGCTTGTCGACGTCGGCCATGTGCAAGCCCACCGTCGGCTCGTCCAGCACGTACAAGGTGTGAGGCGCCTTGTTGCCTCGGCGGGTCACGTCGTCTCGAACCTTGGTCAGCTCGGTGACGAGCTTGATGCGCTGTGCCTCGCCGCCGGACAGCGTCGGCGATGGCTGTCCGAGGGTGAGATAGCCCAGGCCCACGTCCTTGAGCAGCCGCAGCGGATACGAGATCGCCGGCATCGAGGCGAAGAACTCCACCGCCTCGTCGATCTCCATGCGCAGCACGTCGCCGATGCTCTTGCCGCGCCAGCTCACCGCCAGCGTCTCGGCATTGAAGCGCTGGCCATGGCACACGTCGCAGGGCACCTTCACGTCGGGCAGGAAGCTCATCTCGATGGTCCGCATGCCCTGGCCTTCGCACGCCGGGCAGCGGCCGTCGCCGGTGTTGAACGAGAAGCGCGCCGGCGCATAGCCGCGGGCCTTGGCCTCCAGCGTGTCGGCGAACAGCTTGCGGATCGTGTCCCAGAAGCCGATGTAGGTGGCCGGGCACGAGCGGGGCGTCTTGCCGATCGGGGTCTGGTCGACTTCGAGCACGCGGTCGATCTGCTGCCAGCCCTCGATGCCGTCGCAACCTTGCCAGCGCGGCTTGGCGCCGCGGGTGTTGATGAACTGCAGGTTGGCCAGCAGCACGTCGCGCGCGAAGGTGGACTTGCCCGAGCCGCTGACGCCAGTCACCGCGACCAGCCGCTTCAAAGGGATGTCGACCGTGATCTGCTGCAGGTTGTGCAGCGAGGCGGCCTGCACGGTGATGAGCGAGGTTCGTCCCGGCGATGGCGAATCGACGGCGCGGCGCGCCTGCAGCGGATGCACCAGCGGATGCGCGAGGAAGCGGCCGGTCACCGAGTCGGCATGCGAGGCGAGCTCGCTGGCCGTGCCCTGGGCCACCAGCGTGCCGCCGCGCTTGCCCGCGCCGGGGCCGATGTCGATGATGTGGTCGGCGCGGCGGATGGTGTCCTCGTCGTGCTCGACCACCACCAGCGTGTTGCCCTTGTCGCCGAGCTTGTGCAGCGCATCCAGCAGGATCTGGTTGTCGCGCGGGTGCAGGCCGATGGTCGGCTCGTCGAGCACGTAGCACACACCCTGCAGGTTGCTGCCGAGCTGGGCCGCGAGCCGGATGCGCTGCGCCTCGCCGCCGCTCAGGGTCGGCGCGGCGCGGTCGAGCGTGAGGTAGCCCAGCCCCACTTCCTCCAGGAATTCGAGCCGGCTGTGGATCTCGCTGACCACGTCGCGCGCGATCTCGGCGTCGCGCCCCGACAGCGCCAGCGCCTCGATCCACTTGCGCGCGTCGGTCACCGACCACTGCGCGATCCAGGCGATCGAGTGGCCGTCGAAGGTCACCCCGCGCGAGATCGGGTTCAGCCGCGTGCCGCCGCAGTCGGGACAGGGTTCGTCGACCACGCCTTCGACCTCGGTCTCTTCCGACGGGAAGCTCTGCTCGCGGCCCTTGTTGTCGTCGTCCTTGATGGAGTCGTCGTAGGCCTTGCGCTGCTCGCGGGTCAGCGCCAGGCCGGTGCCCACGCAGGTGGTGCACCAGCCGTGCTTGCTGTTGTAGCTGAACATGCGCGGGTCCAGCTCGGGGTAGCTGGTGCCGCACACCGGGCAGGCGCGCTTGGTGGAGAACACCTTCACCTCGCCCACCTTGCGCGTGGGCGTGCCGGCGAGCATGGCGCCGCGCAGGCCCTCGAGTGGGCTGAGCAGGTGCATGACGCCCTTGCCCAGCTCCAGCGTCCGGGCGAGCAGCGTGCGCAGCTCCGCTTCGTTGTCCGGGCGGATCACCAGGTCGCCGACCGGCAGCTCCAGCGTGTGCTCCTTGAAGCGGTCCAGCCGCGGCCACGGGTCCACCTTGATGAAGTCGCCGTCGACCCGCAGGTGGGTGTGGCCGCGCGCCTTGGCCCATTTGGCCAGGTCGGTGTAGACGCCCTTGCGGTTGACCACCAGCGGCGCCAGCAGGCCCACGTGCTGGTTGCGGTGGTCGCGCAGGATCTGCGCCGCGATGCTCTCCACGCTCTGCGGCTTGACCGGCGCGCCGTCGTTCACGCAATGCTGCAGGCCGAGCTTGACGTACAAGAGACGCAGGAAGTGCCACACCTCGGTGGTCGTCGCCACCGTGCTCTTGCGCCCGCCCCGCGACAGGCGCTGCTCGATCGCCACGGTGGGCGGAATGCCGTACACCGCGTCCACCTCGGGCCGGCCCGCCGGCTGCACGATGCTGCGGGCGTAGGCGTTGAGCGACTCGAGGTAGCGCCGCTGCCCTTCGTTGAAGAGGATGTCGAACGCGAGCGTGCTCTTGCCCGAGCCCGACACGCCGGTGATCACGCTGAAGCGCCCACGCGGGATGCTCACGTCCAGCGACTTGAGGTTGTGCTCGCGCGCGTTGACGATGCGGATCACCTCCTCGGCCGTGCGCCGCTCGTCGCGCGCCTGCTTGACCAGGCGCTGCAACGGCACGCCTTCTTCCGCCGCCAGGCCGTCGATGCCGAGCGCGCGGTCGTAGTCGGCCAGCGCGCGGCCGGTGTGCGAGCTGGGGTGGCGCTTCACGTCCTCGGGCGTGCCGGTGCACACGACCAGGCCGCCGGCCTCGCCGCCCTCGGGGCCGAGGTCGATCAGCCAATCGGACGCGCGGATCACGTCGAGGTTGTGCTCGATGACGATCAGCGAATGGCCGGCATCGAGCAGCTTGCGAAACGCGCGCATCAGCTTGGCGATGTCGTCGAAGTGCAGGCCGGTGGTCGGCTCGTCGAACATGAAGAGCGTGCCCTTGCGGGCCAGCGCCTGCCGGCTGGCGGCCGCGCCCTGCGCCGACTCGGCCAGGAAACCGGCCAGCTTGAGGCGTTGCGCCTCGCCGCCGCTCAAGGTGGGCACCGGCTGGCCGAGCTTCACGTATTCCAGCCCGACGTCGACGATCGGCTGCAGCACGCGGATCACTTCGCGGTCCTGCGCGAACAGTTGCACCGCCTCGCTCACGGTGAGCTCCAGCACGTCGGCGATGGACAGCTCGCGCATGACGTCGCCGGGCGCCCGGCGGTCGATCTTCACGTCGAGGATCTCGGCGCGGTAGCGGCGGCCGTCGCAATCGGGGCAGCGCAGGTACACGTCGGACAGGAACTGCATCTCGACATGCTCGAAGCCCGAGCCGCCGCAGGTCGGGCAGCGGCCATCGCCGGCGTTGAAGCTGAACATGCCGGCGCCGTAGCCGCGCTGCACGGCCAGGGGCGCCTCGGCGAACAGCTTGCGGATCTCGTCGAAGGCGCCGACGTAGCTCGCGGGGTTGGAACGCGCGGTCTTGCCGATCGGCGACTGGTCGACGAAGACGGCGTCGGAGAGCCAGTCGGCGCCGAGCAGGCCCGCGTGCTCGCCCGGCGTTTCGGTCGGCTTGCCGAACTGCCGCGCGAGCGCCGGGAACAGCACGTCCTGCATCAGCGTGCTCTTGCCCGAGCCCGACACGCCGGTCACGCACACCAGCCGCTGCAGCGGGAACTCGACCGTCACGTCCTTCAGGTTGTGCTCGCGTGCGCCTTCGAGGATGAGCCGCGGCGTGGCCTCGGTGACCATGCGCTTGATGCCCATGCTCACGTGCTTGCGCGCGCCGAGGTAGGCGCCAGTCAGCGTGTCGGCGTGCTTGATGTCCTCGGGCGTGCCGTCGTACACGATCGTGCCGCCGCGCTCGCCCGGCCCCGGCCCCATGTCGATCAGGCGGTCGGCGGCCAGCATCACCGCCGGGTCGTGCTCCACCACCACCAGCGTGTTGCCGGCGTCGCGCAGGCGGTGCATTGCCTCGACGATGCGGTTCATGTCGCGCGGGTGCAGGCCGATGCTGGGCTCGTCGAGCACGAACATGGTGTTCACCAGCGAGGTACCGAGCGCGGTGGTGAGGTTGATGCGCTGCACCTCGCCGCCGCTCAAGGTGCGGCTCTGGCGATCGAGGGTGAGGTAGCCGAGGCCGACGTCGCACAGGTACTTGAGCCGCGTGCGGATCTCATCGAGCAGCAGCTTGAGTGCTTCGTCCAGCATGCTGCTCGGCAGCGACAGCCCGTCGAAGAAGCGGCGGATGCGCTCGATCGGCATCAGCATGAGGTCGTGCACGGTGAGGCCGGGCATGGCCTCGAGCTCTGCACGCGACCACGCCACGCCGACCGGCATGAATCGCTTCGATGGCGGCAGCACGCCATCGGCATCGGCCTGGGAGCCCAGGCGCCACAGCAAGGCTTCGGTCTTCAGGCGGGCGCCGCCGCAGGCTTCGCAGGGCGTGTAGCTGCGGTACTTGGACAAGAGCACGCGGATGTGCATCTTGTAGGCCTTCGATTCGAGGTACTCGAAGAAGCGCTTGACGCCGTACCACTGCTT
>DATFAY010000418.1:0-9792 GCA_035254085.1 Piscinibacter sp. | reverse complement strand
ATCGACCGGCTGCGCGACGCGCTGCAGCAGCGCATCGACGCCGGCCGGCTGCCGGGTGCGGTGATGCTCATCCTGCGCCGCGGTGCGCTCGGGTGCTTCGAGGCGCTGGGCCGGCAGGACCCGGCGCGCGACCTGCCGATGCGGCGCGACTCGATCTTCCGCATCTACTCGATGACCAAGCCCATCGTGTCGGTGGCCGCCATGCGCCTGTTCGAGCAGGGCCGGCTGCTGCTGGACGATCCGGTGGCCAAGTACCTGCCCGAGTTCGCCGACGTGAAAGTCGGCATCGAGCGCAACGGGGCGCTCGAACTGGTGGCGCCGCGCCGGCCGATGACGGTGCACGACCTGCTGCGTCACACCTCGGGCCTCACCTACGAGTTCCTGCCGCCCTCGGCGGTGCGCCGGCGCTACAGCGACGCCAAGGTCTGGTCGCTGGAGCGCGACAACGCCGAGGCCTCGCGCCAGCTGGCGCAGTTGCCCCTCATGCACCAGCCCGGCAGCGCGTGGGAATACAGCCGCTCGACCGACGTCCTGGGCCGCCTGGTGGAAGTGCTCGCCGGCCAGACGCTGGGCGAACACCTGCGCGAGACGCTGTTCACGCCGCTGGGCATGCCCGACACCGGCTTCGACGTGCCGGCGGCGCAGCACGGGCGCATCGCAGAACCTTTCGCGGTCGATCCGGACAGCGGTGCGGCGGTGCAGCTGTCGCAGATCCGCCGGCCGATGCCGCGCCAGTCGGGCGGCGGCGGGCTGGTGTCCACGGCGGTGGACTACGCGCGCTTTCTCCAGCTCATGCTGCACATGGGCACCTGGAACGGACAGCGCATCCTCGGCCACAAGACCGTCGAGTACATGACCTGCGACCACCTGGGCGCGATCCCGGTCACCGGCGACCTGCTCGAGCCCGGACACGGCTTCGGCCTGGGCTTCGCGGTGCGGCTCGTCAACGGCGTGGCGCCCATCCCGGGGTCGGCAGGCGTGTATTCGTGGGGCGGCATCGCCGGCACCAGCTTCTTCGTCGATCCCCGCGAGGCGCTCTTTGCGGTGCTGCTGGTGCAGGCCCCGGGGCAACGCGTGGAGCTCGGCGCCTTGTTCCGCAACCTGGTGTATGCCGCGCTCGAGCGCTGAGGTGGCGCGCGCCTTCATCGGGCTCGGCGCCAACCTGGGCGATGGCCGCGCCACGCTGCTGGCCGCGCGCGACGAGCTGGCCGGGCTGCCGCACACGCAGCTGCGCGCTTTCTCGCCGCTGTACCGCAGCGCGCCGGTCGATGCGCAGGGCGACGACTTCGTCAATGCCGTGGCGCTGATCGAGACGACGCTGTCGCCGCAAAGCCTGCTGGCCGCGCTGCAGCGCATCGAGGCCCGGCACGGCCGCGAGCGCCCCTACCACCACGCGCCGCGCACGCTGGACCTGGACTTGCTGCTCTACGGCGACGAGCGCATCGACACGCCGTCGCTGACGGTGCCCCACCCGCGGCTGCACGAACGCGCCTTCGCGCTGCTGCCCTTGGCCGACGTGGCGCCGGACGCCGTCATCCCGGGGCGCGGGCCGCTGGCGCCCTGGATCGCCCGCGCCGGCGGGCAACGCATCGAAAGACTGGACGAATGACCTGGTTCCCCGCCTCGACGCAGACGGTGCTGCTGCTGATCGCCTCCAACGTGTTCATGACCTTCGCGTGGTACGGCCACCTGAAGAGCCTGAACCACAGCACGTGGTACGTGGCGGCGCTGGTGAGCTGGGGCATCGCGCTGTTCGAGTACCTGCTGCAGGTGCCGGGCAACCGCATCGGCTACGCGGCCGGGCTGTCGCTGGCGCAGCTGAAGATCATGCAGGAGGTGATCACCCTGACCGTGTTCGTGCCGTTCTCCATGATCTTCATGCAGCAGCCGTTCAAGAGCGATTTCCTGTGGGCGGGGCTGTGCCTCGTGGGTGCGGTGTACTTCGTCTTTCGCGGCTGATCGCCCGCAACGGCTTGCTCCCGCGACGCCGCTGCCCCGGACGGGTGAACTACACTGCGCGGGTTTCAAACGACCGACTGCGCGACGCCCGAGCCGGGTCCGCGCCTGAGCCAGGGGACGAGCGATGCTGTTTGGCAAGCTGCTGCCGCGGGATGGCAATTTCTTCGAGCTGTTCAACCAGCACGGCGCCCACATCGTGGAAGGTGCGCGCGCCTTCATCCTGCTGATCCAGAACTACAGCGATCTCAGCCTGCGCGAGAAGTACATCAACGACGTCGGCAATGCCGAGCGCCAGGCCGACCGCATCACCGCCGAGGTGAACCGGCTGCTGCACAAGACCTTCATCACGCCGATCGACCGCGAGCAGATCCACGGCCTGATCAACGCGATGGACGACATCCTCGACCTGCTGCAGGACGCGACCGAGACGATGTCGCTGTACGACGTGCGCGCCATGACCGAGGACATCATGCGGTTGGGCGACCTGAGCGCCAAGTGCTGCGAGCGGGTGCAGCACGCGGTGTCGCTGCTGCCCAAGCTGAGCGACCACGCCACGGCCGAGGCCGCGATCAAGACCTGCGAAGAGATCGACAAGCTCGAATCCGACGCCGACCGCGTCATGCGCTCGGCCATGTCCAAGCTGTTCCGCGAGGAAGAGGACGTGCGCGAGGTGCTCAAGCTGAAGACGATCTACGAACAGCTGGAGTCGATCTCCGACCGCTGCGAGGATGTCGCCAACCTGATCGAGGGCGTGGTCCTCGAGAACTCCTGACCGCGCCCATGTCGAGCGCATTCGTGCACAGCGCCGTCGCGCGGGGACGGGCATGAGCAACCTGCAGGCTGCCTTCGGGATCGTCGCGCTGCTGGTCACGCTGGCGGTGCTGTTCGACTTCATGAACGGCTTTCACGACGCGGCCAATTCGATCGCGACCGTGGTCTCCACCGGTGTGCTCAAGCCGCAGCAGGCGGTGGTCTTCGCTGCCTTCTTCAACGTCGTGGCGGTCAGCATCTTCCAGCTGAAGGTGGCGGCCACCGTCGGCAAGGGCATCGTGCAGCCCGGCGTGGTGGACCACCACATCGTGTTCGGCGCGCTGGTCGGGGCGATCGTGTGGAACGTCGTCACCTGGTGGTACGGCATTCCGTCGAGCTCGTCGCATGCGCTGATCGGCGGCATCGTCGGCGCGGTGATCGCCAAGTCGGGCGCCGGCTCGCTGATCGGCGCCGGCATCTGGAAGACCGTGCTGTTCATCTTCCTGTCGCCGCTGCTGGGGTTCGTGCTCGGCTCGCTGCTCATGCTGGCCGTGGCGCACTTGTTCAGGCGCTCCTCGCCGCTGCGGGTGGACAACCTCTTCAGGCGGCTGCAGCTCGTCTCGGCCGGCCTGTACAGCCTCGGGCACGGCGGCAACGACGCGCAAAAGACCATCGGCATCATCTGGATGCTGCTGGTCGCCTCGGGCTATGCGGCCGCCAACGACAAGCTGCCGCCGATGTGGACGATCTGGCTGTGCTACCTCTCGATGGGCCTGGGCACGATGTTCGGCGGCTGGCGCATCGTCAAGACCATGGGCCAGCGCATCACCAAGCTCAAGCCCGTCGGCGGCTTCTGCGCCGAAGCGGGCGGGGCGATGACGCTCTTCCTGGCCACTGCGCTGGGCGTGCCGGTGTCGACCACGCACACCATCACCGGCGCGATCGTCGGCGTGGGCGCCGCGCGGCGCGCCGCGGCGGTGCGCTGGGGCGTGGCCGGCAACATCGTCTGGGCCTGGATCTTCACGATCCCCGCGTCGGCCTTCGTGGCGGCCGTGGCCTACTGGATCAGCCTCACGCTGTTCCCCTGATCGTGCGCCGCGGGCGCTGCGGCCCTACTGGCTGATGCGGTGCGCCTGCTCCACCTGGTACTCGAAATAGCGCTGGCCGCTGAACGCGATGGTCGCCATCAGCACGCCGGCGCCGAGCATCAGCGCGACGATCACGCCCATCACCGCACCCCAGCCGGTGTGCGAGACCGGCCCCTGGGGGTTGAAGCGGGCGTCCCACTTCGAGTCGCTGGTCAGGCCGTAGACGATGGCCATCAGCATGCCGACAGCCACCACCACGCCCAGCAGCGGGATCAGCGCCCAGGAGAGCTGGTCGTCGAGCCCGTACTCGCGCACCCGCTGGATGCCGTACAGGCCGAGCAGCGCGGGCAGCGGATGCAGCCAGCCCCACTTGTCGCGAAAGCCGTGCAGGTAGAAGCGGTGCAGCCCGAGGCTGCCGCCGACGACGGCGATCCAGGTGGCGAGCGTCTTCGACTTCATGCCGCGGCCTCCACCGGCGCGCTGGTGCTGCCCGGACCCAGGCTGCGCTGCATCATCACCACGTCGAGCCAGCGGTCGAACTTCCAGCCCGCCGACTTGATGAGCCCCGCCGGCTCGAAGCCGAGCGCGCGGTGCACGCCCACGGAGCCGGCATTGGCCGAGTCGCCGATCACGGCGAGCATCTGCCGGGCGCCCCGCGACTCGCACTGCGACAGCAACTCGGCCAGCAGCAGCTTGCCGATGCCTTGGCCGCGCGCATCGGCGCTCAGGTAGATCGAGTCTTCCAGGCAGAAGCGGTAGGCGCGGCGCGGCCGGAAATGGTTGGCGTAGGCGTAGCCGAGGACTTGGCCGTCGCGCTCGGCGACCAGCCAGGGCAGGCCCTTGCCCAGCACGTCGTCGCGGCGGCGGGCGATCTCCGCTTCGTCGGGCGCCTCCAGCTCGAAGGTGCCGGTGCCGTGCAGCACGTTCCAGGCGTAGATGGCGGCGATGGCGGGCACGTCGGCCGCGGTGCTCGGGCGGATCAGGAGGGAGGTCGAGGGCATGGAGAACCTTGGGGCAACGCAGGAGTTTATAATGCGCGGTTTCGGTGACGGCCCCGGTTCGGGCGTGCGCATGTGCGCACCGCGAGCGGTCGGCGTATCTACGGCATCGAAGGCGGCTGTCGCGGCGCAACTTCAAGCTGGTCCGCGGCGGTTTTTGATCTGCTCGCCCTGAGTGTCTCCTGGTGCGGTGGATGTTTTCACAATTCAAGGAAACAGCATGGTCGTGATTCGACTCGCACGCGGCGGCGCCAAGAAGCGTCCGTTCTTCAACATCGTCGTCGCCGATTCGCGCATCCGCCGCGATGGCCGTTTCATCGAGCGCGTCGGCTTCTACAACCCGGTCGCCGCCGGCGGCGAGCAGCCGCTGCGCGTGGCATTCGATCGCGTCGACTACTGGGCCGGCCAAGGCGCCCAGCTGTCGCCCACGGTCGCCCGCCTGGTCGCGCAAGCCAAGGCCGCGGCCTGAGCGTCACGGGCATACCGTGAGTGCGGCGCCTACGGCCACCGGGGACACCCCCGCCTGGCCCGAGGATGCCATCGAGGTCGGACGCATCGTCGATGCCTGGGGCATCAAGGGCTGGATCCGCATCCAGCCCTTTGCCTCCGACCCGCAAGCGCTGTTCTCGTCGCGGCGCTGGTTCCTGAAGCCTCCCGAGGCCTCCGGCCCCAAGCGGCCGGGCGCGGGCGGGGCGGCTCGCCCGGTGCCGCCGGTGCTCAAGATCACCCAGGCCAAGCACCATGGCGACGCGGTCGTCGCGCAAGCGCAGGAAGTTCCCGATCGCAGCGCCGCCGAGGCGCTCAAAGGCGTGCGGGTGTTCGTCTCGCGCGCCAGCTTTCCGACCGCCGATCCCGACGAGTACTACTGGGTCGACCTGATCGGCCTGGACGTCGTCAACCTGCAGGGCGAGGCGCTGGGCAAGGTGAGCGGCCTGCTCGACACCGGCCCGCACAGCGTGCTGCGCATCGCGCCCGACGGGGCTGACTCGGGCGACCCGGCGAGCGAGCGGCTGGTTCCCTTCGTCGCGGCCTACGTGGTCGACGTGAGCCTCGCGCAGCGGCGAATCACGGTCGACTGGGGCCTGGACTACTAGGCGGCGGCGATGCGCTTCGACGTCATCACGCTGTTCCCGGACCTCTTCGCGCCGCATCTCACGCTGGGCATCACGCGGCGCGCCTTCGAGTCCGGCCAGGTCGAGGTGCGGCTGTGGCCGCTGCGCGACTTCGCCGAAGATGCTTATCGCCGCGTGGACGACCGGCCCTACGGCGGCGGCCCGGGCATGGTCATGCTGGCCGAGCCCCTGGAGCGCGCCTTGGCGGCCGTGCGCGCGGCGCGCGCCGACGCGGCGCCAGTGGTCCACTTCACGCCCACCGGGCGGCGAATCGACCAGGCCGTCGTGCAGCAGTTCGCCGGCGGCGCCGGCGCGGTGCTGCTGTGCGGGCGGTACGAAGGCATCGACCAGCGCTTCCTCGACCGGCATGTCGATGTCGAATTGAGCCTCGGAGACTTCGTGCTTTCGGGAGGCGAACTGCCCGCACTCGCGCTGCTCGACGCGGTCGCGCGCCTGCAGGACGGCGTGCTGGGCGACGCGCAGTCGCACCAGCAGGACAGCTTTTCCGACGGCCTGCTCGACTGCCCCCACTACAGCCGCCCCGAGGTGCTGGCGACACCGGACGGCCCGGACCCGGTCCCCGCGGTGCTGCTGTCCGGCCACCACGCCGACATTGCGCGCTGGCGGCGTGAGCGCTCGCTCGAACTGACGGCGCGCCGCCGTCCCGACCTGATTGCCGCCGCGCGCGAGGCCGGGCGCCTCAGCCCGGCCGACGAGAAGTTCCTGGCGGCCCTTGGGCTATAATCAAAAGCTTTTCGATCCTCTGCCAAGCTGGGCGCGAGGCCCGGGGCCAGCCCCGATACCGCGCCCGACCACATCCCTTCACAACGCGTTGGCACGATCGCACGGAGAAACCATGGACCTGATCCAGACCCTCGAGCAAGAAGAAATTGCTCGGCTGAACAAGACCATCCCGGCCTTTGCGCCCGGCGACACGGTCATCGTCAACGTCAACGTGGTCGAAGGCACGCGCAAGCGCGTGCAGGCCTACGAAGGCGTGGTCATCGCCAAGCGCAACCGCGGGCTGAACTCCAGCTTCATCGTGCGCAAGATCTCCAGCGGCGAAGGCGTGGAGCGCACCTTCCAGATCTACAGCCCGCTGATCGCCTCGATCGAGGTCAAGCGTCGCGGCGACGTGCGCCGCGCCAAGCTGTACTACCTGCGCGAGCGCTCCGGCAAGTCGGCCCGCATCAAGGAAAAACTCGCCTGACAGCCCTGCGCGGCAGCGACGGTTCATCTCGCTTCCCAAGAACAAGGCCGCCCTCGAGGCGGCTTTGTCTTTTGTTCCAGAATGACCCATGGCCACCAGTTTCGATCCGCAAGAGCTGCCGGTGATCGCGGTCGACGACCACCTGCCCGCGATCAGCGCCGATGAACTGCGTGCGGACGCGCTGCGGCGGCGCTTCAAGTCGCCGCCGGTGTGGGCGCCCGAGATCGCGGTGGAGCGGCGCTTCACCGAGCGCGAGCCCACGCATGCCTCGGTGCTGGTGCCGCTGGTGCAGCGCGACGAGGTCACGGTGTTGCTCACGCAGCGCACCGAGGACCTCACCGATCACCCTGGGCAGATCAGCTTTCCCGGCGGACGCGCCGAACCCGAGGACGTCGACGCGATCGCCACCGCGCTGCGCGAGGCCGAGGAGGAGATCGGCCTGCATGCGCGGCACATCGAGGTGCTGGGGAGCCTGCCCACCTACACCACCGGCACGGGCTTCATCGTGACGCCCGTGGTGGCGCTGATCGAGCCGCCGTTCGAAGTGCATGCCGACCCGCGGGAGGTGGCGGAGATCTTCGAGGTTCCGCTGGCGTTCCTCATGTCGCCGGCCAACCATCGGCGCCACGGCATCGAGTTCGGCGGGGTGCGGCGCGAGTTCCTGTCCATGCCCTGGAGCGGCGCCGATGCGGCACGGCCGTATTTCATCTGGGGCGCGACGGCCGCGATGCTGCGCAACTTCTATCGTTTCCTCGCGGCTTGACGCGCGCCGCGCGGCGCGGCCGCGCAGGGGGCGCCGTTATCATCGGCGCGCATGAGTTTCTTCGCTGTCCTGTTCGCACTGCTCATCGAGCAGCTCAAGCCGCTGCCCCGGAGCAATCCGGTGCACGACTCGCTGACGGCATGGACGCGCTGGACCGGCCGCAATTTCGACGCCGGCAAGCCCCACCACGCGGCGGTCGTGTGGTGCGTGACGACGCTGGCGCCGGCGCTGCTGGCCTGGATCGTCTACCTCGTCCTGCTGCGCCTGAGCGTCTTCGCCGCGCTGGCGTGGAACGTCGCGGTGCTGTACGTGACGCTCGGCTTTCGCCAGTTCAGCCATCACTTCACCGACATTCGCGACGCGCTGGACCGCGGCGATGAAGCCGAGGCGCGGCGCCTTCTGACCGAATGGCGCCATCTCGATGCCAGCGAGCTGCCGCGCACCGAACTGCTGCGCCACATCATCGAGCACTCGCTGCTGGCCGCGCATCGGCACGTGTTCGGCGTCTTCTTCTGGTTCGTCGTGCTCTCCACGCTCGGCCTGGGTCCGAGCGGCGCGGTCTTCTACCGCATGGCCGAATTCGCGAGCCGCTACTGGGCCTACAAGAACCGCACCGTCGGCGAGGCGATCAACGAGCGGCTGATGGCCTTGTCGCAGCGCCTGTTCACGCTGGTCGACCACCTGCCCGCCCGGCTCACCGCCTTCGGCTTCGCGGTGGTGGGCAACTTCGAGGAGGCGGTGAGCTGCTGGCGGCGCGACGCAGACCTGTGGAAGCACTCGAACGAGGGCATCATCCTCGCCGCGGCCGCGGGCGCGGTGGGCGTGCGCCTGGGCGGCAGCGCGGCGCCGGGCGTGACCCCCGACCGCTCCAAGACCTTCGATCGCGGCGCCGGGGCGGGGGAGATGGATGCCGAAGGCTCGACGCCGGGCGCCGAACCGGTGCTCGGCCACCTGCGCAGCATCGTCGGGCTGGTGTGGCGCTCGGTGGTGCTGTGGATGTTCCTGCTGGCGCTGCTGTCGCTGGCCAACCTCATCGGCTGAGCGCCGCGCCGTTCACCAGCGCCGCTGCGTCAGCTCCTCGAAGATCTCGCGGTAGATGCGATAGCGCGACTCGCTGATCGCGCCGCGCTCCAGCGCCAGCCGCACGCCGCAGCCCGGCTCGTGCAGGTGCGTGCAGTTGTAGAAGCGGCACTGCGCCGCATGCTCGCGCAGGTCGGGCATCAGGGTCGGCAGCTGTTGCTCGTCGACCTGGCGCAGCCCGAATTCCTGGAAGCCCGGCGAGTCGATGAGGCCGCTGCGGCGCGCGGCGTCGAGCCAGTACCACTGGGTGCTGGTGGTGGTGTGGCGGCCGGTATTGAGCGCCTGCGAGATCTCGCCGACCTGCGCCTTGGCCTGTGGCGCCAGCAGGTTGATCAGCGTGCTCTTGCCGGCGCCGCTGGGCCCCAGCACCAAGGTCGACTTGCCGTCGAGTTGCGGCATCAGCACGGCGCGCGCCTCTTCGGGGCGTGCCTTGAGCGCCGCTTCGAGCACCTCGTAGCCCATGCGTTTGTAGGGCGCGAGCCGTTCGCGCGCCGCCTCGATCTGCGGCAGGTCGGCCTTGTTGAGCAGCACCTTCGCCGCGATGCCGGCACTCTCGGCGGCGATGAGTGCGCGCGCCAACTGCGACTCGCTGAACACCGGCTCGCTGGCCACCATCACGAGGATCTGGTCGAGATTGGCGGCGAAGGCCTTGGTGCGCCATTCGTCCTGGCGGAACATCAGGTTGCGCCGCGGCTCGACGTGCTCGATCACGCCCTCGTCGCCGGCGGTCTGCCAGCGCACGCGGTCGCCCACCACGCAGTCGCTCTTCTTGCCGCGCGGATGGCAGATGAGCCGCCGGCCTTCGGGTGTCTCGACGACGTAGTGCCGGCCA
>DATFAY010000417.1:0-3515 GCA_035254085.1 Piscinibacter sp. | reverse complement strand
GCGGGCCGCTCAGATCACCGGCAGCGTGCTCGGCACCCGCCAGGCGGCCTTGACCGCGTTGCGCACCAGGCGGCGGGCGATCTCGACCGACTCCGAACGGCTGCGGCCGGCGCGGCCGACATGGTGCATCCAGGCGGCCAGCACCGGGTTGCGCCCGGACAGCGCCTTCCAGCTCGAACGCCAGCAGCGCGACAGGTCGGCATAGGGCGTGAGCTGCAGTTGGGCGCCGCGGCGAGAATCGTCCTTGGGCAACGGGTCGAACACCTTGCCCAGGTCGAACAGGAACGCGGCCACCGAGCAGAGTTGCTCGAGTTCGTCGAGCAGCGGCGGCAGCGGCTCGTAGCTTCCCGGAACGTGGCAGGGGTTCATCGCGAGCTCGGCCGCGGTGATGCTGCATTCGAGCAGGCCATGCAGCCCGCGGTGATGGTCCAGCGCGGCCGGCTGGACCAGGAAGTTGTCGAGGTTGCCGGTGTGGCGCAGTGCCTGCGCGACGAAGGTCTGCAGGTCGGGCGCCCAGCGCCCGCACAAGGCGGCCCAGCGATACACCAGCGGCGCCGGCACGCGCAGGTACGACAGGCTCCCGGCGTTGACCCGCATGATCAGTTCCTGCAAGGCGTGATCGTCCTGCCCTTTCCTGGGCGGAACGATGAAGCCGGAAACCGGCAGCAGCTCTGCGGGCATCACGCCGCGCGACAGGTCAGGCGCATGGGAACTCACTCGGGCCTCGCTTGCAGCATCGAGCCCCCATTCTGGGTCGCGCCGGCGCGCGCAAGCCGTGTAACAAGGGGCTATTGACGGGCCTATTTCTCGCTCGCGCCCTGCTCGTGGCGGGCTCCTCGGCTCAGTGGCCGGCCTGCGCGCCCCACAGCTGCTGCAGCCGCGCGTCGCGGCCGCAGCCGGTGCGATAGAAGCGGTAGCGCACTGGATTCTTCTGGTGATAGTCCTGGTGGTAGGACTCCGCCGGATAGAACGGCCCCGCGGCCACGATCTGCGTGACGATCGGCTCGCTGAAGGGCTTGGTCTTTTCCAGCGCGGCGCGCGAGGCCAGGGCGGCGCGCATCTGCTGCTCGCCGTGCGTGAAGATCGCCGTGCGGTAGGGCGAGCCGACATCGCAGAACTGCCGGTCGACGGTGGTCGGGTCGATGTGATGCCAGTAGTACTGCAGCAGCTGCTCGTAGCTGACGCGGCGCGGGTCATAGGTGACCTCCACCGCTTCGGCGTGCCCGGTGTGCTTGGCCGAGACCTGCTCGTAGCTCGGGTTGGGCACCGTGCCGCCGGTGTAGCCCGAGGTCGTGGAGAGCACGCCGGGCAGCTTGTCGAAGTCGGCCTCCATGCACCAGAAGCAGCCGCCGGCGAAGGTGGCTTTCTCCGTCGGTGTCGCCGCGGAGGCCGCCGGCGCGGGCTGGGCGTGCAGGCCGCCGGCCATGGCGCCTGCCAGCAGGACCGCCGCCGTCGCCAAGGCCAGTCCGAAGATCGCGCGCTTCATGACGCGACGAACTGGAGCGCCACGCCGTTGTTGCAGTAGCGCTTGCCGGTGGGCGGCGGGCCGTCGTCGAAGACATGGCCCTGGTGCCCGCCGCAGCGGGCACAGTGGTACTCGGTGCGCGGCAGGATCAGGCGGAAGTCGGTGGAGGTCTGCACCGCGCCGGGCAGGCTCGTGAAGAAGCTCGGCCAGCCGGTGCCGCTGTCGAACTTCATCTCGGAGCCGAACAGCGGCAGCGCGCAGCCGGCGCAGAGGTAGCGCCCCTTGCGCTTCTCTTCGTTGAGCGGGCTGCTGTGGGGCGGCTCGGTGCCATGGCGGCGCAGCACCGCGTACTGCGCCGGCGTGAGGCGCTGCTTCCATTGCTCGTCCGCCAGGTGAAGCGGCGCGATCGCGGATGGCGCGGCATCGGCCGCGAGCGCGCGCCGCGGCGCGACGCCGAGGGTGGACAGCAGCGAGAGCAAGAGTCGTCGGGTCATGGCAAGGCCTCCTGGCATCCGTGCAGCTTGGTCGGCGCCGGGCGCGAATTCTTTCGCGCCACGCCCGTGCAGGATTTACAGCGCCGCGCGCTCAGCCGCCGGCGCCGGCCTCCTCGATGCGGCGCCTGGCCCATTCGTTGCCGGCCTTCTGCTGCACGCGCTGCACCAGCCGCTCGACCACCTGCTCGGGCACGCAGGCATCGAAGCGCTCGTGCAGCACCTCGTCGGCGAGCCACGGGCCGCCGTCGACGTAGACGTATTCGCCCTGCTCGTCGTGCGGCACGGCGGTCTCGGGGGTTTCGTAGCGGGTGGCGAACCAGCGCCACATCGCGGTCATCTGCTGCTCGGGCGTCGCCCGGCGCAGCCAGTCGGCGGCGGGCTCGAAGCGAGGGGCGTTGACGTCGCCGGCTTCCGGCGGCAGCGTGATCAGCGGGCCATCGATCAGTTCATCGGTCGCGGGGGTCATGCGGGCACTCCTTGGCTGGCGGCCGTCGAGGCGCGGACCCAGCGCCGGCCCCGCGCCGCGCATCACCGGAATGCGGCAAACGGCGGGCCTGTGCTACAGGCGCGCGGGATGCGTGTCGACGTCCTCGCGGCCCATGACGGCCGTTTCGAATACGGCGCGCAGGTGGGTGCAGGCTTCTCGCGCCATGTCGCGCACGACCATGCGGCGGCCGATGTCCTGCACCATCGCCGCGTCCCCGCGCTGGCGGCGCAGCAGGTCGCGATAGTCGGTGCTGTCGCCGGCGATCTCGAACAGCGACTCGTCGGCGCTGCGTGTCATGTCGTAGATGCGGCTGGCCGGCACGCCCTGGTCGCACAGGCGAAACCCCAACTCCGCCGCGGCCAGGCCCAGGCGCTTGAAGTCCATCTCGAACAGCGCGACGTCGGTGATGTTGTTGGGCACCACCACCACCCGGGCCGCGTCGACGCCGATATCGACCAGCTTGCGGATGGTGTTGATGCTGTCGGCGCACTGCTTCGACGACGGCGTCACCGGCACCAGCCACAGGTCGATGTCCTCGCGCGTGCTGGCCAGGCGCACGAAGTGGCCGATCATCTCCTTCGCGCTGGAGGCGCCGATGTCGAGCACGAAATGCTTGTCGGCGTCGAAGGCGTTGAGTTCCGCAGCCAGCGAGGGGAACATGCCCGCGGTGATGGTGGCGTCGGGGCGGCCGCCGGCCTCGTTGAGGTCCTCGATGGAGATGCGGCGGGCGCCGGCGAGCAAGGGCACCAGCATGTTCTTCGTCAGCATGCTCTTGCCCGTGTTGCCGGAGAAGTTGATGACGGCGATCTTCATGGGCCTCCTCGACGCGCAAGGCGGCGCGCCGCGGGCGCCGTTGGACGCTAGTGTCTCGCGCCCGCGCCTGAGCAGGGGCGGGGGCTGACCCGGAGGGCGCCTGGCCGCGCCGGCGGGATCAGCGCGGCAGTTCGGCGCGCCGCGGCAGATCCGCGCCGCGGCGCGAGCAGGTGATGGCCGCGGCGGTGGCCGCGAAGGCGAGGGCGTCGTGCAGCGACGCCCGCCCCAGCCGGCGCAGCGCCGCCGGTGTGAGGGC
>DATFAY010000416.1:0-2107 GCA_035254085.1 Piscinibacter sp. | reverse complement strand
GCGGCCAGCGCCGCCGCATTGAGCGCGCCGCCCGCGCGCACGCAGTCGGCTTGGCCGAGCGCGTCGCCGGCCAGCCGCACCAGCAGCGACAACTGCAGCAGCGCCAGCGGCCCGTAGAAGAAGCGGCGGTACGGCACCTGCACCCGCAGCACCGCGGGGAAGATCACCGGCGCGTGGCCGAACACCATCGAGAAGACGAAGCCGAGGACGATCGCATGCAGCGCGGCGTCGTAGGCACCCGTGCCGGCCGCGAAGCCGCCCGCGGCCAGCGCGATCGCTGCGCCCACCGCCAGCCACGCATGGCCGAAAAGCAGGCACACCGCGATGAAGCGGGTGAGGCCGCGGCCGCGCACGGTGCGGCGCGCGATGTCGTGCCTGAGCAGCCACAAGGCCAGCGCCAGCAGCCCGCCGGCGAAGACGACTTCGCCGGCATGCCAGCGCAGCGAACCGGCGAGGGCGGCCACCGTGACGCCCAGGATCGCGGCAAACAGCAGCACCGCCGAGCGCGAGGGCGGCAGCAGACGCGAGAGCTCCAGCCGCTCGCCTGCGATGGTGAGCACGAGGAAGGCGAGCCACCACGGCAGCACCTGGATCGATGCAGCGCCGCCCGCCCACAGCAACGCGCCCGCGAGCCAAGCCGCGGCACCCAGCGCCATGGTGAAGGTGAAGAGCGCCGGCTGGCGGTGCCACACGTCGAGCGAGCCGGCCAGGAGCATCGCGGCGGCCAGCACGCCCAGCCACGCGGCCGGCACCGGCGCGCCGGCGAGCGCGAGCAGCGTGCCCGCGCCGGCGGCCAGCGGGGCGACGTAGGCCCACAGGCGCCCGATGGCCACCGCGCGCTCGAGCGAGATCACCACGCCGAAGAAGCCGCAGACCATGAGCGGGCCATGGATGCCGGCCGCGCCTGCGAGCAGCGCCGGCATCGGCCAGCCCAGACGTGCCAGGCCCGCGCCCACGCCCGCGAAGAGCGCGACGAAGCCCAGCATCAGCAGCGGCACGCGCTGCGGCGGCGTCAGGTTGCGCGCGGCAGCGGCGGGTGCGGCCGGCACGGCACTCATCCCGGCCAGCCGAAATGCTCGCGCGCGACGCCGCTCATCATCGAGGGGTTCCAGATCGGCTCCCACACCAGCTGCACCACCACCTCGGTGCCCGCCGGCGCGGCCGCGGCGACGGCCGAGCGCGCCTGGTCGAGCAGCATGTCGGTCACCGGGCAGGCCGGCGTGGTCATGGTCATGTCGACCTCGATGCGGCCCGCGCTCACCTGCACCCGGTAGACGAGGCCCAGCTCGACGATGTTCATCCCCGCCTCGGGGTCGTCGACCTCGCGCAGCGCGTCGTAGACCGCGCTCTCGTCGGGCAGCGTCACGCTCGGGCTCCGCGGCTCAGCCGTGCAGGCTCACGTACTTCGCGAGCAGGTCGTCGTGGCTCTCGGCGAAGTCGGGGTTGGGCACGATGCAGTCCGAGGGGCAGACCAGCTTGCATTGCGGCTCGTCCTCGGCGCCGACGCACTCGGTGCAGCGCAGCGAGTCGATCACGTAGACCGGGTCGCCGACGCTGATCGCCTCGTTGGGGCACACCGGCTTGCAGGCGTCACAGGCGGTGCAGTTCTCGGTGATGAGCAGGGCCATGATGTCTCCTTGGTTGGATCGGCTAGGCGGCCGCGGTTTCCTCGAGCTGCGCGAGCCGCTCGTGCCGGAATGCGCCCCACAGCGCGGCGCCGATCGCGCCGGCGTAGATCGAGTCGGGGTGGCTCACCGCCTGCACGCCGACCTTCTCGTTGACCATCTCCTCCTGCATGGCGGCGAGCAGGCCGGTGTCCAGCGCCAGGCCGCCGGTGAGCAAGGCGGTGCCCTGCTTGATGCCGGTGACCTTGAGCAGCTTGACGATGCGCGAGGCCATCGACAGGTGGATGCCCTTGAGGATGTCGGGCGTGGCGATGCCGCGGCTCACCATGTTGATCACGTCGGTCTCGGCCAGCACCGCGCAGATCGAGCTCACCTTCTCGGGCGTGGTCGAGCTGCACGACAGCGCGCCGATCTCCTCGATGGCCACGCCCAGGTAGCGCGCGATGTTCTCGAGGAACTGGCCCGAGCCCGAGGCGCACTGG
>DATFAY010000415.1:0-7300 GCA_035254085.1 Piscinibacter sp. | reverse complement strand
CCGCGTTGACATTCGTCATATCCGGCTGCGCAAATAGCCCGACTCGCAAGGCCCAGCTGCCGTCTCAAGGTTCCGCTCGAACTGCCGTTAATGGAGAGATCGCCCCTTTCGCCGGCGACGAGCGAGGCTCCCATGAGATGGCAATACCTGATCGCGCTGCCTGCGGCCGCTGCGTGCGTCCTGCCGGCGACGGCGAGCGAGAGGTGGCAATGCAAGGTTCAGATCGAGCCCGAGCCTGCACTCGAATGCCGCTTGGCCGCCGTGCCCCGGTCGATGGCGTCGCCGAGGGTGGTTCCGGTCTGGGGTGATGCAAGCCTCGGCTCCCCCGACGACGACCCGACGATGATCCCTCTGGTCATTGCGCCGGTCGACATGACTCACGTCGATGAGCTCGCGCGGGACGCGCTCTGCGGCACGCGACGCGACTGCTCCGTGCGGGTCGCCGGCCCGGTCTTCGCTCGGGCGCGCCTGCCCTGACACACCGCCGTCGTGCACGCCGCACGCAGCGGCCGCACGCTCGGCACCGCTTCAGCCTCGCAACCTGGCCCTGCAAGACACTGCCGCGCACTCGCTGCACGACCTGCGGCAGACTGCTTATCGGGGGCCTGCAGACAAGCGCAGGACTGCAATGACAGCGAGCAAGCGACATGCGCGTGCTGGATGAACCGGGTGGCAAGTCAAAGGTCGGGCGAGGCTTCGCACTCGTCCTGTGGGTCGTCCTCGCCGGCACGGCGATGGCGGCGCCTTGCCGGCCGGGCGTTTATGGCGACAGCCCAGATGCCTTCGTCGTCCTGGGCAGGCCGGCGTCGACATCCGAATCGACACAACGCTACCTTTTTCGCGACGGCCGGCGTGGCACGACGGGCATGGCGGGATCCCCCGTCGCCTGCGATGGCGATGTCGTCACCATCACGCTGGCGCCCGGGAACGTCCGGAAGTGGCCGCGCAGCGAGACTCGCGAGACCGGCGTGACGTTCATCAGCGCGGCCACCGAACTGGCAGGGCGCCTGATCGAGCCGCCTGGCCCACCCGATCCGAGTCGACCGCTGGTGGTGCTCGTCCACGGGTCGGAGAAGACGCCCGCGATCGGAAGCGTCTACGCCTACATGCTGGCGGCGCAGGGCGTCTCGGCGTTCGTCTACGACAAGCGTGGCACGGGCGCTTCGCGCGGCGACTACACGCAGAACTTCGAACTGCTCGCGGACGATGCCGCGGCTGCGCTGCAGCAGGCGAGCCAAATGGCGGCCGGCCGCTTCGGGCGGGCCGGATTTTTCGGCGGTAGCCAGGGTGGCTGGGTAGCTCCGCTCGCCGCTACGCGCTCGCCCGCTGACTTCGTCGCCGTGGGCTTCGGCCTCGTGGTCTCTCCGATCGAGGAGGACCGCGAGCAGATGCTCGACGAGGCGCGACAGATGAGTCTCGATGCCAAGGCGCTGAAGCAGGTCGAGCAATTGTCGCGTGCAACGGCTGTGCTCGTCCGATCGCACTTCACCCGTGGATACGAGGGGCTCGCGCGGGTCCGGCGCGAGATCGGGAAGGCGCCCTGGGCCGCCCGCATCAAGGGCGAATACAGCGGCGACATGCTGCGCATGAGCGATGCCGACCTGCGCCGCATCGGCCGGGCACGATTCGACAATCTCGAGCTGATCTGGGACTACGACGCGCCCTCGACCTTGGAGCGTCTCACCGTCCCGCTGCTGTGGGTGCTGGCCGGCGAGGACCGCGAAGCGCCGATCGAGACGACGCGTGCCATCCTGTCAAGGTTGATCGCGCGCGGGAAGCCGATCGACGCCTACGTCTTTCCCGAGACTGACCACGGCATGGTCGAGTACCAGGTCAACGCCGATGGGTCGCGTACGCCAACGCGCATTACAGACGGCTATCTACAGCTTCTGGCGGATTGGATGAAGGGGCGGGTTCACGATCGCCATGGGCGCGCGGTCAGGCTTCAATAGACTGGGTGCGGCCACTCAGGCGCGGCGGTTGACCGGCGGCGGCCGAACGACCGCTGTCACCACCGGTGAGCTGGTACGACCGACCCAAAGAAGACCTGCGCTGCTCCCCGGGATACGTCGCGAGTAGTTCTGCAGTCAAACCAACCCGCACCGGGCATCAAGCCTCCCCGGGGTGAGGAGGTACGGCTCGAAGGTAGTCGACCGTGAATGCGTGGTCGGCCGCCAGCGCATGGCGCACCTGCCGCGCGAACAGCGCGGCCATGCCGGGCAGCACTGTGGGCGACGTGGCTGCCACCTCGAAATGCAGGCTCAGGCGCGAGCGGGTTGGCGACAACTCGTGCAGCGAGCCCACTCCCTTGGCGACGACGCCTCGGCCCAAGGCACGGATGTCCAGTTCGGCGTCGACGCGATCGCGGCTCACCCGCCGCCATCGCGTGTGGTGGCGCACGGGCTGCCGCGTTCCGGCCAGGAGACGAGCCCATGGTGGCAGTTTGTCGAGCGCCACGAGCGCCATGCGATCGAGCACCACCTCGATCGTGTCGACGTCGCTCGACAGCTTGCTTATCCGCAGCGAGGCCGTGCCCAGAGACCGGTACTTCTGCTCGATGTATTCGGCACGGCCCAGGGCGTCCCAGAGCCGGCCGAGGCCGACCGGAAACTCCTGCGTCAAGTCGAACTCCACGGGGCTCCTCCTCGCAGCGTGGGCGCACCGGCGTCGCGATGCGGCCAGGCATTGTCCATCTGCCAGGCGCGGGCGGATCGGTGCGATTCCGGCGCCAGCGAGCGAGAACTGCCTGCCGCAGAGCGGGAGGGAGCGGGCCGAGTGCAAGGGGCTGTCTGGTCGGGTATGTCTTCGAGAGCGACCGACATTGGCCAGGCATCGTACGTTCGGCCACCGGTGGCCAGCGTCAGCTACCGCTGCTCTGCCGACACTCGCCCGAGAAGCTGAACATCACCTGGTCGCAATAGACGATCTCGCCGACCCCGCTCGTCGGCGCGCCGAAGGCGACGAACACGCTATCGGTGAAGGTTCCGCTCCAGCCCTGGTACTTGCCGGTTCCCTGCGCCCACCACGCTTCGGGGACTGGGGAGGTGCGGATGGCGCCGATCGTGGTGCGACCTATCGGACGGAACATGCGAGCGCTGCCGACGCCCGCCGGCGCACGCCAGCCAATGGCCACGCGGTAGCATCCGCCCACCGGCGCCCCATGCAACTCCACCTCGCCCGATCGCCACGCTTCGTGTCGCACGACGGCCGAACGGGCGAGCTGTTGCTGCGCGACGCGGCGCTGCTCGCCTGGCTGGCCCTCGAAGGGCCCACGCCGCGCGCGCGTCTGGCCGAACTGCTGTGGCCGCACAGCGATGCCGACGCCGCACGCAATGCGCTGCGCCAGCGCCTGTTCCAGCTGCGCAAGACACTGGGCGTCGACGCGGTGGTGGGCCAGGCCACGCTGGCGCTGGCCGAGGGCCTGACGCACGATCTCGAAGACGCCGATGGCGTGCTTGGCGACGCGCAACCCGTCGCGACCGGCGAGTTCCCGATCTGGCTGGCACAGCAGCGCGGCCGGCGGCGCGACCGCACCCGCGAGGCGCTCGCCGAGCTGGCGCAGATGGCCGAAGATGCCTGCGACTGGGCCGATGCGTCCTCGCACGCGCAAGAGCTGCTCGCGCTCGAGCCGCATTCCGAAGCGGCGTGGCGCCGCGTGATCCGCCTGCACTACCTGGCGGGCGACCGCGCCGCGGCGCTGCTCGCCTTCGACCGTTGCGAGCGGATGCTGAAGGACGAAGTCGGCGCGCGCCCATCGGCCGACACCATGGCCTTGCTCCAGACCATCGAGCGCGCGCGGCCGGCGGCGTGGCCGCACGGGCGCGCCTTGCCGGCCTCTGCGCTGCGGCCGCCGCAGCTCATCGGCCGCGATGCCGAGTTGAGCGCCCTCCAGAGCATCTGGCGGGCGCGGCGGTTCTTCGTGCTCACCGGCGAAGCCGGTTCGGGCAAGAGCCGCCTGCTCGAATGCCTGGCTGAACAGCAGCCCGGCGTGGTGGTGCTGGGTGCCCGGCCGGGCGACGACAGGCTGCCGCTGGCCACGCTCGACCGGCTGGTGAATCGTCTGGTCGAGCGCTGGCCGGCGCTGGCCGACGTGCCGGCCCACGCCCGGTTCGTGCGCCAGATGGCGGGTCCGCGCGAGGAGCAGCCGCCAACCGTGCAGGCGGTGGCGCCGATGCTCGTCGAGCTGTTGCGCGCCGCGCTCGCTCAGGGGCTTTGCGGCCTGGTGCTCGACGACATGCAGTTCGCGGACGCAGCGAGCGTGGACGCGTGGCAGGAGCTGTTGATGTGGCCCGCGCTGGCGCCCTTGCATTTCGGCTTTGCCTCGCGGCCCGAAGGCGACCTGGCGGCAGCGCGCTTGTCCGCGCTTGGTGCGCACGGCGACGCGACCGCGCTCGTGCTGCAGCCGCTCGATGCCGGCGCGGTGCAGCCGCTGGTCGAATCCCTCGCGCTGCCGGGGGTCGATGCGCCGGCCGTCGCCGCAGCGCTGGTGCGCCGCATCGGCGGCAATCCACTGCACCTGCTGGAAACGATCCGCCACGCGCTGGAGCGGCACGGCCAATTGCACGCAGAGCGGCTCGAGGCGCCGATGCGCGTCACCGAACTGCTCGAACAGCGGCTCGTCGCGTTGCCGCCCGACGCGTTGCTGCTGGTGCGCATGGCCGCCGTGGCGGGCAGCGACTTCGATCCCGAACTCGCCTCGGCCGTGAGCCGGCGCGACGTGCTGGAGCTGGCCGACGCGTGGCACGCGCTCGAGCGCCAGGGCCTGCTCGACGTGCGCGGCTTCATGCACGACCTGATCGGCGAGGCGGCGCACCGGTTGCTGCCGCGGCCGATCGCCCGCGTGCTGCACGCGCGGGTGGCGGCACATCTGGCGCAGCGCGGCGCACGCGCCGAGCGGCTGGCCCATCACTGGCTGTGCGCCGGTGACGAGGCGGCCGCGGTGCCGCACCTCGTGGTCGCGGCGCGTCAGGCCTGGCAACTGGGCCGCGGCCGCGAGACGCACGATGCCTATCTCAAGGCGGCGCAGATCGAACTCGCGCGCGGCCGCGGCGATGCCGCGTTCGCGCTGCTTTTCGACTGCGCCGAGGCCGTCACCGACCTGGGGCCCAGGCAGGCCTTCGACGACGTCGTCGAGCGCATGAGCTCGCTCGCGCACACGCCGGCGCAGCGTGCGCGGCTCGCCTTCATGCGCGCCGTGAGGTCCTACTTCAAGGCCGACCACGCCGATGCCCGCGCGCGGCTCGACGATGCGCTGGCGCTTGCAGCGGCGTGCCCCGATCGCGTGATCGAGGCCGAGTGCCTGTACGGCAAGACGGTCTTTGCCGCCCACGACGGTTTCCTGCACGACTCCATCCGCCACACGGCCGCGGCGGTGGCATTGCTGCGGGGCGCGGGGCGGCCGTCGCGCGCGATGATGATCGAGCTGAACGGCTTTCCGCCGCTGCTGTGGATCGGCGATGCCAGGCACGCGCTCGAACGGCTGGACACCGCGCGGCAATGGGCGCTCGCCGAGGGCTCGTCGCACGCCCTGGCCAAGGTGGGCCTGCGAGCGGCGGAAAGCAGACTTCACCTGGGCGAGCTGGACGCGGCCCTGCGCGGGGCCGACGAGGCCCTGGCAGCCTTGCGTGCGACCGACATGCTGGGCGCCGAGCTGATGCTGCTGGGTGCCGGCATCGCCAGCGTGCAGCGCCGCTGCGCCCGATGGACGGACGCACTGGGCTGCGCCGAGCAGACGCAGCGACGTCTGGCCCAGCAGCCGCCGGTGTCGGAGCCTTGGCTCGCGGCCGCGCTGGCCGACATCTACCTCGATCTCGGACGGCCCGATCTGGCACACGGCCATATCGAGACGTTTGCCGCCGCGGCGCAGCACTTCGCCCGCCAGCGCGAGCGTGCCCTGGCGCTGCGCTGGGCCTTCGATCTGGCGGTGGGCAAGGGCCTGGACACCTCGGCCGGACTGTCCGAGGCACTGCGCTCGGAGCATTTGCTGCAGGCTTGCGAGCTGATGCTGCTGGCCGGGCAGGCGGCGCACGCGCAGCCGACGCCCGCCCAGAGCGCGACGCTCATCGCACGCTGCGAAGCTCTGGGCTTGCGCACGCATCTGGCACCGCTGCACGCCCTGCATGCCTGGCTGCTGGCAAGCGAAGGCGACATGCGCGCGGCCGACGCCAGCATCGCCAAGGCCGAGCACGCGCTGGCGCAGGGCGAGATCGGCTCGTCGACTCCCGTTGCCAGCCAGTGGCTGGTGCACGCCTTGCTGGCCACGGGCCAGGCCGCAGCGGCCGCCGACCGTGCCCGATGGGCCGCCCAATGGCTCAGCGGGCGGGCGCAGCAGTCGGTGCCGCCCGAATTTCGCGACAGCTTCCTGCATCGCAACCCGGTCCATCGGGAATTGATGGCGCTGGGGGTCGGCGCATCGCATCGGCCCGGTTCGCTAACGGCTTCATAACGCCGCCGTTCCTACATTGGCTCCAACGCCTCGGCAACCGCCGGGCCGATCACTTTCTGGTCAATCTGGAGCCGCGATGAAACGCCTTCGCCTTCTTCCCCTCGCCGCCGCGGCGGTGTGCCTCGGTGCGCTGGTCCCCGGCCGCGCTTCGGCGATCGAGGTCAGTGCCGTGTGCACAAGCAATGTCGGGCTCAACGGCGACCAGGTCGGCCATGCCGTGACTGACGAAGACTACGGGCCGAGCCCGGCGCAATGCTTCGCCTCCGAGATCGACGCGATCGGCGGGGAAAGCGGCCATGGCCAGTCCCAAGGCTATGCCGGGATCGGCCTGCAACGAGCTTCGTCGTTCGCCAATGCCGACATCAGCCTGAACGGCCGGCCCGAGACGAGCGGCTCGAGCAACGTCCTCGGCGACAGCCAGGTCCGCGTGGTCGACCGCTTCCGGATGGCGTCCGGCCACGTCGCGCCCGGTAGCTGGCTCAGCGTCACGATGGGCTACTACGTCGTCGGCACGGTCGACAGCTCCGGCCTCGGCATCGGCAGCGGATGGAACGCCAATGCGGGCTGGGGCGTCAACGACTATGCGGTGACGCTGGTCCAGGGGGCGTCGGTGCTGGCGGGCTCGTCCGGCGAGCAGCGCTTCATGTTCGGGGCCGTCAACAGCAGGGAAGACACGAGCGACGGTAGCCGTTTCAACGGCCTGCATCAGCTCAGCTTCAACGTCCTCGCCGGCTCCAGCATCGACCTCTACATCTCGCTGCGGGCCTTGAGTTTCGCATTGGCGTATGCCAGCACCGAGGCGCCGCTGGGGGTCGTCCATTCCAGCGCGGACATGGGCCACAGCATCACCTGGGC
>DATFAY010000414.1:0-3970 GCA_035254085.1 Piscinibacter sp. | reverse complement strand
CGGCCTTCAAGGGACAGCGGCGCGAGCTGGTCGCCGAGGACTACGTCTACTCGCTCAAGCGTTTCGCCGACCCGGCGCTCAACAGCGCCGGCTGGGCCAGCGTCGAGCAGGTGAAGATCGTCGGCCTGGCCGCGCACCGCGCGAAGGCGATCGCCTCGAAGCGGCCTTTCGACTACGACACGCCCATCGCAGGCCTGCGCGCGCTGGACCGCTACACCCTCCAGATCACGCTGGAGGAGCCCAACCCGCGCCTGCACTACGACCAGCTCACCGAGAGCGACCTGTACGGCGCGGTGGCGCGCGAGGTGGTCGAGTTCTACGGCGACGCGATCGCCGAGCATCCGGTGGGCACCGGCCCCTTCGTGCTCAAGCAATGGCGGCGCAGCTCCTTCATCGCGCTGGAGCGCAACCCCAGCTACCGCGAGCGCTTCTACGACGCCGAGCCCGCGCCCGACGACGCCGAGGGCCAGGCGCTGCTGGCGCGCTTCAAGGGTCGCCGCCTGCCGATGATCGACCGGGTCGAGATCTCCATCACCGAGGAGGCGCAGCCGCGCTGGCTGTCCTTCGTCAACGGCAGCGCCGACTTCATCGAGCGCGTGCCCGCGGAGTTCATCGAGGTCGCCATGCCCGGCGGCAGGCTCGCGCCTCACCTGGCGAAGAAGGGCGTGCACGCGTACCGATCGCTCGCGCCCGACTCCACCTTCATCTACTTCAACATGGACGACCCGGTGGTCGGCGGCTACACGCCCGAGCGGGTCGCGCTGCGCCGCGCGATGGGGCTGGCGCTGGACCTGGAGCGCGAGATCAACACCGTGCGGCGCGGCCAGGCGATCCCCGCGCAGTCGCCGATCGCGCCCAACCTCGTCGGCTACGACCCGCAGTTCAAGTCGGTCAACAGCGAGTACAACCCGGCACGCGCCAAGGCGCTGCTGGACCTGTACGGCTGGGTCGACCGCGACGGCGACGGTTGGCGCGAGCAGCCCGACGGCTCTGCGCTGGTCCTCACCATGGCCAGCCAGCCCGACCAGACCACGCGCCAGCTCAACGAGCTCTGGAAGAAGGGCTGGGACGCAATCGGCGTGCGCGTGCAGTTTGCGCCCGCCAAGTGGCCCGAGAACCTGAAGGCTGCGCGCGCCGGCAAGCTGATGATGTGGAGCGTGGGTTCGCTCGCCGACGTGCCCGACGGACAGACGCTGCTCGCGCGGCTGTACGGCCCGCAGATCGGCCACCAGAACATCGCGCGCTTTCGCAACGCCGAGGTCGACCGGTTGTTCGAGCGCATGCTCGTCATGCCCGACGGCCCCGAGCGCCTGGCGATGTTCGACCGCATCAAGCGCATCGCGGTGGCGTACATGCCGTACAAGTACCTGGTGCACCGCATCTTCACCGACCTGGCGCAAGCGCGCCTGGTCGGCTACCGGCGCCCGCTGTTCTGGCAGAACTGGTGGGAGATGGTGGACATCGTCGACGCGGCGCGACCGCATTGAGTACAACGAGCACGACCTTCATGACCCTGCCGGAGTCTCGCATTCATCACTACACCCGCTGGCTGGCGCGCGAGCGCGGCCTGGTGTTCGACGCCGACAGCGTCGAGGGCTACGACGCGCTGTGGCGCTGGTCGGTGAGCGACCTGGAGGCGTTCTGGCGCTCGATCTGGGACTACTTCGACCTGCGCTCGCCCACGCCCGTCACCCGCGTGCTGGCCGATGACGCGATGCCGGGCGCGCGCTGGTTCGAGGGCGCGCAGGTCAACTATGCGCAGCAGGTGTTTCGCCACGCCGACGCCGCGCACGCGGGCGGGCACCCGGCGATCGTCTACCAGGACGAGGCGATGGCCGAGCGCGGCGAGCTGGGCGAGATGAGCTGGCCCGCGCTGCGCTCGCGCGTGGCCGCGCTGGCGGCGCAGCTGCGCGAGATGGGCGTGCAGCCGGGCGACCGCGTGGTCGCGGTGCTGCCCAACACGCCGGCGACTGCGATCGCCTTCCTCGCCACGGCCAGCCTGGGCGCGATCTGGTCGGTGTGCTCGCCGGACATGGGGCCGGTGGCCGTGCTCGACCGCTTCCGGCAGATCGAGCCCAAGGTGATGATTGCCTGCGAGGGCTACCGCCACGGCGGCATCGAGCACGATCGCCTGCCGCTGCTGCGCGAGCTGCTCGCCGCGCTGCCCAGCGTGCGCGACCTGGTGTTGTGGCGCAACCTCGGGCGCGCGGCCGGCGCGGCGTCGCTGGCCGCGCCCGGCCTTGCGCTGCACGACTTCGACGCGCTCAGCGCCGAGGGCAGCGCCACGCTCGCGCCGGCCTGGCTGCCCTTCGATCATCCGCTGTGGGTCGTCTATTCAAGCGGCACCACCGGGCTGCCCAAGCCGATCGTGCACGGCCACGGCGGCGTCATGCTGGAGGCGCTCAAGCTCGGGCAGCTGCACAACAACATCGGGCCCACCATCGAGACCGGCGACCGCTTCCAC
Organism: Piscinibacter sp.; assembly: GCA_035254085.1. Classification (GTDB taxonomy): domain Bacteria; phylum Pseudomonadota; class Gammaproteobacteria; order Burkholderiales; family Burkholderiaceae_C; genus Albitalea. The sequence continues at coordinate 1,506 of DATFAY010000414.1, read as the reverse complement.
TGGTACAGCGCCACCGGCTGGATCATGTGGAACTGCCAGATGGCCGGCCTGCTCGGTGGCACCACCATCTGCCTGTTCGACGGCAGCCCCGCGGGGCGCATCGGCGCGCCGGACTGGTCCACGCTCTGGCGCTTCGCTTCGGCCGCGCGCGCGACCTTCTTCGGCGCCGGTGCCGCGTTCTACGCGAGCTGCCTGAAGGCCGGCCTCGAGCCGGCCCGCGTGGCGGACCTGTCGGCGCTGCGCGCGCTCGGCTCGACCGGCTCGCCGCTGGCGGCCGAATGCTACCGCTGGGTGCGCGAGCAGATGCCTGAGGTCGACGGCCGGCCGATGTGGCTCACCTCGATCTCGGGCGGCACCGATTTCGCAGGCGCCTTCCTCGCCGGCCTGCCGACGCTGCCGGTGGTCGAGGGCGAGATGCAATGCCGCTGCCTGGGCGCGGCGGTGCAGGCATGGAGCGAGCCCGATGCCGGCGGCCACGGCCGCGCACTGGTCGACGAGGTCGGCGAGCTGGTGTGCACCCGCCCGATGCCCTCGATGCCCCTGTACTTCTGGAACGACGCCGGCAACCGCCGCTACCTCGAGAGCTACTTCGACATGTATCCCGGCGTATGGCGCCACGGCGACTGGCTGCGCATCACGCCGCGCGGCGGCGCCATCATCTATGGCCGCAGCGACGCCACCATCAACCGCCACGGCATCCGCATGGGCACGAGCGAGCTGTACCGCGCGGTCGAGGCGCTGCCCGAAGTGCTCGACAGCCTGGTGGTGGACCTCGAATACCTCGGCCGCGAAAGCAGCCTGCTGCTGTTCGTGGTGCTGCGCGAGGCGCTCTCGCAGGACGAGGCGCTCGTCCAGCGCATCCGCTCGTCGATCCGCGAGGCGCTGTCGGCGCGCCACGTGCCCAACGAGATCCTGCAGGTGCCGGCCATTCCGCGCACGCTGTCGGGCAAGAAGATGGAGCTGCCGGTCAAGAAGCTGCTGCTGGGCCAGCCGGCGCACAAGGTGCTGCAGCGCGACGCCATGGCCAACGCCGACAGCGTCGATTGGTTCATCGAGTTCGCGCGCCGCCGCGAGGCCGCACACCCGGCCGCATCCTGACGGCGCGTTCTCTTCGACTGGTTGCAATTTCGCGCGCGCCGATGTGAACGGGCGTTGATCGACGTGTCACCGCGTATCGGCCATCGCGTCACGGTGCGGTGCCTCGCGCGGTGGCTTCGCGCCGCGGCTTGCAGGTCTTGCCGCACAAACGTCAAAGCGGCAGCGGGCACAGGCGAAAGAAAAGGCACGCTGCGCTGGCGCGCCGGCGTGCCTGGGAAGGAACAAGAGCCCGCTTACTTCTTGGGCATCGTGCTGGACTTCATCGACGCGCTGTAGTCGTCTTGCGCCTTCTTCATGCAGTCCTGCTGGGCCTGCTTGGTCGACTCGCTCTTGCAGGCCTTCTTGGCCTCCTCGAGCGCGTGCGCAGCGTCCTGGCTGGACATGGTCGAACCCTGGGCCGATGGCGTG
>DATFAY010000413.1:0-10902 GCA_035254085.1 Piscinibacter sp. | reverse complement strand
TGCCCGGCTGGGCCACGCTGGTCACCGGCATGGCGTTCTTCAGCGGCGTGCAGCTGCTGTCGATCGGCATCCTGGGCGAGTACGTCGGCCGCATCTTCGACGAGGTCAAGCAGCGGCCGGTGTACGTGATCGGCTCGCAGGTCGGGCGCGGCGCGCTCTCGGCGCACGTCGACCGCGCCGCATGACGGCCGCGCCGCCGCCCGCGAACCGGACGCTGGCGCTGTGCGCCGACGACTTCGGCCTGTCGGCCGGCGTGTCGCAAGGCATCGCGGCGCTGGCGCGCGCGGGGCGGCTCAATGCGGTGTCCTGCCTGACCAACATGCCGCACTGGCGCGCGGGCGCGCCGCAGCTGCAGGACCTGCCCGCCGGCGTCGATCTCGGCCTGCACTTCAACCTCACCGAGGGCGAGGCGCTGAGCGAGGATCTGCGCGCGGCCTGGCCGCGCCTGCCGTCGATCGGCCGGCTGCTGGCGGGCGCGCACCTGCGGCTGCTGCCGGGTGACGCGATCGCCGCCGAGTTCGCCGCGCAGTACCGCCGCTTCGTCGAGGCCACCGGCCGCGAGCCGGACTTCGTCGACGGCCACCAGCATGTGCACCACCTGCCTGGCGTGCGCGAGCGCGTGCTCGAGGCGGTGGCGGGCGCGGCGGCGAGCACGCCGGCAGTGCGCAACACCGGGCGGGTGCTCGGCCCCGGCTTCGGCGTCAAGCGCGCCATCATCGCCGGCAGCGGCGGGCGCGCGCTCGAACGCGCGCTGCGGCAACGCCGCATCCCTCACAACGCCGCGCTGCTGGGCGTCTACGACTTCCGCCCCGGCAGCTACCGGCGCTGCATGCAAGGCTGGCTGGCCGAGGTGCCGGCCGAGGGTGCGCTGCTGTTTTGCCACCCGGCTGCACGCGACGCCGGCGCGCCGGACGATGCTATCGCCGCCGCGCGCGGCCCGGAGGCCGACTACCTGGCGAGCGACGAGTTCATGGGCGACCTGCAGGCGGCCGGGGTCCGGCTCGGGCGGGTGTGGCGTCGTGCCGATGGCGAAAGGTCCAGGCCCGATTGATCGCGAAGGTGAGCACCAGGCTCGCCAGCGTCGCGACGACCTGCGCGAGCAGGTAGTGCAGCCCGGCGGCGACCCCCGCGGCGACGATCGCCATGCCCAGCAGCGCGCCGGCGAGCGCGGTGCCCTGGAACTTGAGCCAGGCCGGCGCGACCGGGCCGCGGTGCGCGAAGGTGAAGCCGCGGTTGCCGAAGAACGCGACTTGCGCGCCCAGCGTCGCGCCCAGGCCCGAGCCCAGCCAGGCCGGCCAGCCGAGCAGCTCGACCACCATCGCGAGCAGCGCATAGTGCGCCGCGGTCGCGACGGCGCCCACGGTGGCGTAGCGCACGAAGCGCTTCATCCGCAGCGCCGCCCCGGCGAGCGCAGGACCAGCACGTCGGCGTCGCGGTGCACCGGCTCGAGCCCCGGCACGCCGTCGAGGCGGCGTGCATCGCCCGGGCGCACCGCGAACCACACCGCCTGCGGGTGGCAGGTCAGTTCGCCCAGCCGCGCGAGCGGCCACAGCACCTGCGCGGCGCGCGCCGGGTCGAAGCGGGCCGCGTCGGCCAGCTCCTTGCGCCAGTTGTCGCGCAGCGCGATCTCCGGATCGGCCCAGTCGCTGGCGATCACGACGGGCTGCTTCAAGCCCGCATAGAAGGCCAGGTCGTAGAAGTTCGCGTCGACGAACACCACCCGGTCGCCCGGCACGAAGCGCGCGGCGATGGCTGCCGCGGCCGGCTTGGATGAATGCGGCGCCTTCCACGCCAGCGCCGCGACGCTGCCCAGGCACAGCGCGGCGCCCAGCGCCACGGTGGCGGCCAGCGCGCGCGGCCGATGCGCGAGCGGCGCGGCCAGCAGCAGGCACCACGGCGCCAGCGCGGGCAGCACGTAGCCCACCAACTTCGAGCTCGGCAGCGAGAAGAAGCCGACGATCGCCACGATCCACCAGCCGTACAGCAGGAATTGCCAGCGGCGCGGCCCGGCGCGCCGCGCCCACGCCTCGCGCAGCGACCACGGCAGCCAGGCGCTGCACGGCAGCGTCAGCAGCGGCAGCACCGCCAGGTAGAACCACGCCGGCTGCACGTTGTTGAAGTTCTTCTGCGCGAAGCGGCGAAAGTGCTGCTCCACGATGAAGTAGTCGAAGAAGCCGGGGTAGCGATGCTGCATCAGCATCATCCATGGCAGCGCGACGGCGGCGAACACCGCCAGGCCGAGCGGGTGCAGCAGGCGCAACACGTCGCGCCAGCGTCCCTGCGCCAGCAGCCAGGCGCCGACGATGAGCGCCGGCAGCACGATGCCGATCAGCCCCTTGGCGAGCACCGACAGCCCGGCCAGCGCCCAGGCGCCCGCGACCCAGCCCAGCGCGCGACGCGGCTCGTCGACGGCGCGCACGAAGGCCAGCACGGTCGCGCCGAGCAGGCCGGCCACGAGCATGTCGAGGTTGGCGTACTGAGCGCCGATGTAGAAGAACGGCGTGACGGCGAGCACCGCCAGCGCCGCGGCGGCCGCGCGCTGGCCGTGCCAGCGCCGCACCGCGAGGTACAGCGAGGCGCCGAGCAGCCAGGCGCCGACGAAAGGCGCGACGCGCGCGCTGAACTGGTTGACGCCCAGCACCGACATCGCGGCCATGTCGAGCCAGTACATGAGCGGCGGCTTGTGGAAGAAGGGCAGGCCGTCGAGCAGCGGCACGAGGCCGTCGCCCTGCCACAGCATGTCGCGCGCGACGGTGGCGTAGCGGCCCTCGTCGGGCAGCAGCAGCGGGCGTACGCCCAGCGTCGCGAGCAGCCACAGCGCCAGCAGCGCCAGCGCGCGGCGCGGCGCGGCCCAGCGCGAATCGAGGAGGGAGGAAGCGTCGGCGGAAGGCACGGAAGAGAGTCGGCGAACGGCCCGCGTCGCGGGGCCACTTCGCATTACATCATCCGCGGCGGCGCGCGCCGGCGAGTCGTGCAGCGCCTCAGTCGACCTTGGCGCCCGAGACCTTGACCACCTGCGCCCACTTCTTGGTCTCGGCGCCGATGTAGGCGGCGAACTGCGACGGCGTCATGCCGCTGGGGATCGCGCCTTGCGAGAGCAGGCGTTCCTTCAGCGCCGGCGTGGCCAGTGCCTTGGCGGTCTCCTGCTGGATGCGGTTCACGATCTCGGCAGGCGTGCCCGCGGGCGCGAGCAGGCCGAACCACGAGCTCGCCTCGAAGCCGGGCAGCGGAACGGCCTCGGCGATCGTCGGCAGTTCGGGCACCGCCGCGCTACGCTGTGCGCTCGTCACCGCCAGCGCCTTCAACTTGCCGGCCCTGATCTGCGGCAGCGCGGAGGGCAGGTTGTCGAACATCAGGTCCATGGTGCCGCCGATCAGGTCGAGCAGGGCCGGACCCGAACCGCGGTACGGGAAGTGGACCATGTAGGTGCCGGTCATGCTCTTGAACAGCTCGCCGCTCAGGTGGATCGACGTGCCGTTGCCGCTGGAGGCCATGTTGAGCTTGCCGGGGTTGGCCTTGGCGTAGCGGATCAGGTCCGGCACCGAGCGGATGTGGGCTGCCTCGGCCTTGGCAGGGTTCATCACCAGCACGTTGGGCACGCCCGCCACCAGCGTGATCGGCGCGAAGTCCTTGATCGGGTCGTAGGGCATCTTGGCGTACAGCGACTGGTTGATGCCGTGCGTACCGACGGTGCCCATCAGCAAGGTGTAGCCGTCGGGCGCGGACTTCGCGACCTCGTTGGCGCCGACGTTGCCGCCCGCGCCCGGCTTGTTGTCGACGATGAACTGCTGCCCGAAGGCGCGCGACAGCTCGGGCGCCAGCGCACGAGCGAGGATGTCGGTGGTGCCGCCGGGCGCGAAGGGCACGACGATGCGCACCGGCCGCGCGGGCCAGCGTTCTTGTGCGAGCAGCGCGCTCGGGAGCGCGGCCCCGGCGAGCACGCCGAGCATGGCGAGAAGACGGCGGCGTGGGATGTGCGGCATGCGGATGGCCCGTTGGCGCGTCGACGGCGGACGCAACCGTGCAGTGTGTGCCATGCCACCCACGGCGCGCCTGAGGGGTTTGCCCGATGCACCGCGAGCCCCGCTCGGCGCGCCGCTTGCTGGGCGATCGGCGAGGCGCGGACCGCCGCCGCCCTGTAAAGCCTGACGGGTTTGCAGGGTCGCTCGGCTGTGCCACATTCGACCGCACGCTTTGCCTCACCGGGCCGTCCGCATTGACCTCCACGCCTCCCGCCGCGCTCGACTACGCCGAATTGAGCGCCATCATCAGCCGCGTGCAGTCGCGCTTCATCCGCGCCGCGGCGCCCACCGAGGTCTTCCATCCGCTGCTGACCGACCTGCTGCAGTTCACGCGCAGCGGGTACGGCTTCGTCGCCGAGGTGTGCCGTGATGCGGACAGCGGCCAGCCCTTCCTGCGCATCCTGGTGCTCGACGAAATCGGCACGGCGGACGGCACGCGTTCGCTGCGCGACATGCCCCGCCACGACCAGCCGCTGGAGTTCCACAACCTCGACAGCCTGCTCGGCGCGGCAGTGCGCAGCGGCGAGGCGGTGATCGCCAACGACCCGTCGCACGACAGCCGTCGCGGCGGGCTTCCACCGGGCCATCCCGAGCTGCGCTGCTTTCTCGGCGTGCCGCTGTTCCACGGCGGCGAGATGGCGGGCATGGTCGGCCTGGCCAACCGGCCCGAAGGCTACGACGCGGCACTGGTCGAGTTCCTGCAGCCGCTGTTCTCGAGCGTGGCCACCATCCTCGGCGCGGTGCGCCTGGACGCAGACCGCCGGCAGGCGGAGCAGGCCCTGCGCGAGAGCGAGGAACGGCTGCGCGCGACCTTCGAGATGGCCGCCGTGGGCATCGCGCACATCGCGCCCGACGGACGCTTCCTGCGCGTGAACCGGCGCCTGTCGGAGATCCTGGGCTACGCGCCGCAGCAGCTGACCGGGATGCGCTTCCAGGATGCGAGCCTGCCCGAAGACGCCGAGGCCAACCTGGTGCACAGCCGCCGCCTGCTCGACGGCAAGGTCAACGACTACACGCTGGAGCAACGCTGCCGGCGCGCCGACGGCAGCATCGTGTGGCTTGCCTTCACCGTGGCGCTGGTGCGCGACGCAGCCGGCGCGCCCGCGTACTTCATCGCGGTGATCGAAGACGTGACCGCGCGCAAGGAGACGCAGGCAGCGCTCCTCGCGGCGCAGGCGGCCGAGCGCGCCAACGCGGCCAAGACCGAGTTCCTCTCGCGCATGAGCCACGAGCTGCGCACCCCGCTGAACGCGGTGCTCGGCTTCGCGCAGCTGCTGCAGATGGACGACGGCCACTCGCTGAGCCCCGAGCAGCGCGCGAAGCTGCAGCACATCGAGAACGCGGGCGCGCACTTGCTGGCGATGATCAACGACGTGCTGGACCTGTCGCGCATCGAAAGCGGCGGCATGCCGCTGACCGCCGAGACGGTCCGCCTGGAGAGCGCGGTGCACGAAGCGATCGCGCTGGTGGCCACCGCCGCCCGCGACGCGCAGGTGCAACTGCAGGTCGAGCCGCCCATGCCGGGCGACGGTGCGACGCATGTGCAGGCCGACCACCTTCGGCTGCGCCAGGTGCTGGTCAACCTGCTGAGCAACGCCATCAAGTACAACCGCGAGCACGGCCGGGTCAGCGTGCGCTGGAACGCCGCCGACGAGGGCGAATCGGTGCGGCTGCAGGTCATCGACACCGGCCAGGGGCTCACCGCCGCGCAGCGCGAGCACCTGTTCGAGCCGTTCAACCGTCTCGGCGCCGAGCGCAGCAGCATCGAGGGCTCGGGCATCGGCCTGGTCGTCACGCAGCGGCTGGTGCAGCTGATGGGCGGGCGCATCGAGGTCGACAGCCAGCCCGGCGTGGGCAGCTGCTTCACCGTCACGCTGCCCTCGACGGCCGGCGGCAAGACACGCCCCGGCGCGCTCGACACGCCTCCCGCCGCCGCGCCGCCGGCGGCGCCGGGGCCGCGCCGCACCGTGCTCTACGCCGAAGACAACCCGATGAACGTCGAGCTGGTGCGCGAGGTGATGCGCCTGCGCGAGGACTGCCGCCTGCTGGTCGCGCGCAGCGGGCGCGAGGCGATCGCGATGGCCCAGCGCGAACGGCCCGACGTCCTGCTGCTCGACATGCACCTGGGCGACATGACCGGGCTGGACGTGGCGCGGCACCTCGCCGGCGATCCGCGGCTCGCGCAGGTGCCGATGATCGCGCTGTCGGCCGACGCGATGCCCGCGCCGATCGCCGCCGCCCGGCATGCGGGCTTTCGCGCCTACCTGACCAAGCCGCTCAACGTGGGCGAGCTGCTGCGCTGCATCGACGAAGCCCTCGCGCACTGAGGCCGCGTATCGGGCCTCGCTCGCTCATGCGCCGGGACCGGCCGTCTGGCGCAGCGTGACGCGGCCTTCGTGCCAGGCGCGCTCGAAGTCGCTCTCGATGGCGCGCAGCGACGCGTCGTCGGCCGCGGTGGCCGATGCCAGGCCCACGGCGCGGTTGCGGCCCTGGCTCTTGGCGGTGTAGAGCGCCATGTCGGCCAGGTTGACCGCTTGTTCCCAATGCACCGGCACGCTGTACGGCGGCAGCGGGAAGCACGCGTAGCCCACCGATGCGGTGACCCACAGTGCCTGCTGCTCCACCGCCACCGGCGCGCCGCCGATGCTGGCCAGCACGCGCGCCGCCAGCTGGTCGGCCTGCTCGGTCGTGAGCTTGGCGGCGAGGATGAGGAACTCTTCGCCGCCCCAGCGCACCACCAGGTCGTCGTCGCGCACCGCCTCGCTGAGCCGGCGCGCCACCTCGACCAGCACCACGTCTCCCGCAGCGTGGCCGTGGCCGTCGTTGATGCGCTTGAAGTGGTCGATGTCGACCAGCAGCAAGGCGCCGGAGAAACCTGCGCCCGCGGCCTTGTCGCGCGCCTGCATGACGGCATGGAAGTGGCGTCGGTTGGCCAGGTCGGTGAGCGCGTCGCGCTCGCTCGCGACGCGCAGCCGCGCGTGGCTGGCCGAGAGCTGGCGATGCGTCTCGCGCACCCGGCGCACCAGCAGCACCGCCAGCATCGTCGACAGCGCCATGATCACCGCCAGCAGCAGCCAGATGCGCTGCAGCAGGTCGCGGTTGGCAAGCGCGGCGGTCTTGAGCGCGTTGTCGCTGCGCATGAGGTCGATGCTGCGCTGGTTGGCCTCGGCGTCGTAGCGCGCCTGCATCTCCTTGAGCACCAGCTGGCGGCTGCTCTGCATGAGCTCGGCGCTGAGCGCGCGCTCGCGGTGGTAGAGCTCGAGCGCGTCGCGTACGTCGCCCGCCGCAGCCAGTGCCTCGCCGAATTCGCGCAGAGACTGCGCCTGGTCGCCGACCTGGCCGCTTTGCTTCCACAGATCGAGCACGCGCGCGAGATCCTGCTTGCCCTCGTCGATGCGATGCAGGCCGATCTTGGCCAGGCCGGCGTTATTGATGAGCGCACGCTCCGCGCGCCCGTCGTTGAACTCGCGCACCGTCGGCAGCGCCTGCGCGACCGCATGCAGCGCGTCGAGCGGACGGCCGCGCTTGACGTAGGCATCGCTCAGGTTGACCAGCAGCACCGCGGCGAGCCGCGTCGCACCGGCGTGCTGCGCCAATGCGTACCCCTCCTCGACGGCGCGCAGCGCGGCTTCGGCGTCGCCGCGGACGTCCGCCACGCGCGCCTCGTTCAGGCGCACGCGCGCCTGCGCCACCGGGTCGTTGATCGAGGCCGCCATGCGCCTGGCCTGGGCGATCGCGCGCTGGGCCGCGTCGAGCTGCCCGCTGCGCGCCTCGATGTAGGCCAGCGTGCCCAGCGTGAAGGACTTGCGGTAGAGGTCGCCCGCCGCATCGGCGAGGTCGAAGCCGGCCTGCGCGTGCTCCCGCGCGCCCGGGAACTGGCCGAGGCCGGTGGCGCGCCGCTCCAGGATCTGCAGCGCGCGCCACAGGGCACGGTAGTCGCAGTGCGCCATCGCTGCGTCCGGCGCGGCCCGGCTGGCCGGCGCCGATGCGCCGGGCGCGCGCGGGCAGCCGACCTGGTACACCGTCGCCGCCGACTGCGCGAGTGCCGCGGCCACGTCGAGCTGGCCGGCGGTTTCCGCGACCTGCGCGCGCACCAGGTTCGATGCAGCCGCGGCCAGCGGGTCCTGCCCTTCGCGCGACAGCACGAGCAGCTGCTCGGCCAGCGCACCGGCTTCCCTGGCGTGCCCGGCCTGCGCCTCGATGCCGGCCTGCGCCTCGAGGAAGAGCCGCGCATGCGCCGCAGCCTGCGGCGTCGCGGCGTGCAGGCGGGCGAGGCCCGCGAGCGCCTGGGCGGGATGGTCGTAGCCCTCGCGCACCAGCAGGTCGACGCGGTCTTCGAGCGATCCCGGCGCCTGCGCGCCCCACGCAGCCGAGGCGAGCACAGCAGCGGCGAGCAACACGAGACGCAGGCACTTCATGCGACCGCCTCGCTGGTGGCCGAGGGTCCGTGCAGCAAGGTGAGTCCGACCTGGCCTTCGCGCCAGGCGTCCTCGAGCGAGCGTGTGATCTCGTCGAGCTGCGCCTCGTCGCGGGCGTGCAGCAGCCGCACGCCGTAGGCCCGGTTGCGCCCGTGCGCCTTCGCCAGGTACATCGCGGTGTCGACCAGGTCGATCGCGCGCTCCCACGACACCGCCAGGCGCGCCGGCTCGAGCGGGAAGGTGGCGAAGCCGATCGAGCCGGTGACGCCGATGGCGCGGCCGTCGTGGACCACCGGCGCACCGGCCATCGCGGCCAGCATGCGCTTGGCCAGCGCCTCGACCTGCTCGGCGCCGAGAGAGCGCACGACCACCAGGAACTCCTCGCCGCCCCAGCGCACGATCAGGTCCTGCTCGCGCAGCGTCTCGCGCAGCCGCCGCGCCATCTCGGTGAGCACGCTGTCGCCGGCGGTGTGGCCGTGGGTGTCGTTGATGCGCTTGAAGTGGTCGATGTCGATCAGGAACACCGTGCCGGCGAGCTTGCCGTCGGCGGCCAGCTGCTGCATGGCGGCCTGGAAGTGCCGCCGGTTGGCCAGGCCGGTGAGCGGGTCGCGCTCGCTTTGCACCAGCAGCTGGTGGTTGCTCGACTCCAGCGCCTCGTTGCTGCGGCGCACGCGGCGATACAGCAGCAGCAGCACGGCCAGCGACAGCACGAACGCCGCGGCCAGCAGCCACCACAGCCGCTGCTGCAGGTCGCGCCGGTGCAGCTGCTCGCCCTTGAGCTGGTTCTCGCGGTTGAGCAGGGCGAGGTCGCGGGTGCGCCGCTCGGCGTCGAAACGCTCCTGCATCTCGACGATCGCCTTCTGCTGGTCGCGCTGGAAGATCTCGTCGTTGAGCCGGCGATGGCGGTGATAGGCCTGCACCGCCCCGGCCGTGTCGCCGGCCTTCTCGAGATAGTTGCCGAGCTCGCCGAGCGTGGCGGCAACGCCGATGCCGGAGCCGCGCCGCTCGTCGTTGGCGATGGCCTCCATCACGTAGCGCTTGCCCTGCTCGATGTTCTTCATCGAGATCAGGGCGAGGCCGATGTTGGCCAGCGCGACCGTCTCGCCGCTGATGTCCTTGAGCTCGCGCGTGATCGGCAATGCTTGCTGCGAGAGAGCCAGCGCCGTCTTGTACTGCCCGCTCTTGAGATAGAAGTCCGCCAGGTTGGCCAGGTAGAGCGACTCGTCGGACCGGGCGCCGCCGCGGCGCGCGCTGTCGATGGCCGCCTGCATTTCGCGACGCTCGCCTTCGCGGTCGCCCAGCCCGTCGAGCAGGATGCCCTCGGCGTTGTGCACCCGCCCGAGCGCGGTGTGGTCCTGCGCCTGCGTCGCGATCTGCAGCGCCTCGGCGTTGAGCGCGCGCGCCCGATCGATCTGCTTGGCCTGGTAGTAGACGTAGGCGAGCGAGCTGCGCACCTCGGCACGCCGCCACGCGATGCCCAGCTGGTCGACCAGTGGCAGCGCGAGGTGGTACAGGCGCACCGCTTCCTCGAGCTTGCCGGCGTCGTCCTGGATGCGCGCCTGCATCAGCAGGAAGCGCACGCGGATGCGCGTCGGCGCGTCGGCCGGCAGCCGTGCCACGGCTTCGCCGACCAGTGCTGCCGCCTGTTGCAGGTTGCCGCGATTGGCGACGCTGCTCGCGCGCACGAGGAATGCCGCCGCGGTGGCGCCCGCGCTCGCCCGCGCGCGACCCCAGTCGTCCAGCGCCTGGGCCACCCGGTCGGCCGCCTCCGCCTCGGAGGCGGCGGCCAGCAGCATGCCGCGCACGGTCAGCAATTCGAGCCGTGCTTCGCCGAACGGCTCGGTGGCATCTTGCAACTGGTCCAGGCGGGCCGCCGCTTCACGCGGGCGACTGTCGCCCGCGTGCTCGAGCGCGGCGATCGTCTGCGGACCCACGGCCGACGATGTCGCATCCGAGGCGGCGCCGGCGGCAGTCGCCGAGACGCCGGCCCCGAGCAAGGCAGCCCCCGCGAGCAACCGGGCGGCGCGGCGCCACGTGGCGAGACGGGCCGCGGCGACGGTCATCGCTTGCAGTACCCGCCAGCGAAGCGATTCGGCACGGGCGTGCGCGAGCCCCGCCGCATCGCTACGATGGCGGCTTTTGCGCACGCCGGAGACCCCCGCATGACCTCGCCCACCCCTTCCGAGAACCGACCCCTGTGGTACTGGGAGGATTTTCGCGAAGGCGAGGTCCGCGAATTCGGCGGTGTGCGCGTCACGCGCGACGACATCGTGCGGTTTGCCTCGGAATTCGATCCGCAGCCATTCCACCTCGATGACGCGCGCGCGCAGCAGTCGATGTTTCGCGGCCTGGTCGCCAGCGGCTGGCACACCGCCGCCATGGCGATGCGCATGATGTGCGACGAATACCTGCTGCGCTCGACCAGCATGGGGTCTCCCGGCATCGAGCAGCTCAAGTGGCTG
>DATFAY010000412.1:0-8024 GCA_035254085.1 Piscinibacter sp. | reverse complement strand
CCGACCGCCACGCGGATCAGGCCCTGGGTGATGCCGGCCGCCTGGCGCTGCTCTTCGGTCAAGCGGCCGTGCGAGGTGCTGGCCGGGTGGGTGATGGTGCTCTTGGTGTCGCCGAGGTTCGCGGTGATCGAGCAGATCCGCGTGTGGTCGATGACGTGGAATGCGTTGCGGCGCGCCATCGCCGCGCCGCCGGCGGCCTGTCCCTTGACGATGAACGAGACCACCGCCCCGCCGCCCGACTGCTGTGACATCGCGAGCTCGTGCTGCGGGTGCGACTGCAGCCCCGGGTAGAACACCCGCTCGATGTTCGGCTGCTGCTCCAGCCAGGTGGCGAGCTTCAAGGCGTTCTCGCCCTGCGCGCGCATGCGGATCGCCAGCGTCTCGAGGCCCTTCAGCACGACCCAGGCGTTGAATGGCGACAGGCTCATGCCGGCGCTGCGCATGACCGGCATGAACTTCTCGTTCACCAGTTTCTCGCTGCAGCAGATGGCGCCGGCGATCACACGGCCCTGCCCGTCGAGGTACTTGGTGCCCGAGTGGATGACGAGGTCGGCGCCGTGGTCCACCGGCCGCTGCAGCGCGGGCGAGCAGAAGCAGTTGTCGACCGCAAGCCATGCGCCGGCCGACTTCGCGATCCGCGACAGCGCGTGGATGTCGCACACCTCGGTCAGCGGATTGGTGGGCGACTCGGCGAACAGCAGCCGGGTCTCGGGCCTCACCGCGCGGCGCCACTCGGACAGGTCCGTCTGCGAGACGAAGCTCGTGTTCACGCCGAACTTTCCGAATTCGCGCCCCAGCAGCATCATCGTGGAGCCGAAGACGCTCTGCGAGCAGACGACGTGGTCGCCTGCCTTGAGCAGCCCCATGGCCATCAGCAGGATCGCGCTCATGCCGCTGGAGGTGGCGATGCAGGCCTCGGTGCCTTCGAGCGCGGCGAGGCGACGCTCCATCATCATCACCGTCGGGTTGGTGAAGCGCGAGTAGATGAACGCCTCTTCCTCGTTGGCGAAGCGCGCCGCCGCGGTGGCGGCGTCGGGCTGCACGAAGCTGGAGGTGAGGAACAGCGCCTCGGAGTTCTCGCCCCACTGCGTGCGCGGCAGGCCTTCGCGCACGGCCAGCGTGTCCGGGTGCACGTCGGCGGGCAGTTCGACGCGCGGGATGCGCTTGTCCGACATCAGCCGCGCTCCGCCGCACCTTGCAGCGCGAGGCGGCCGCGATCGGGGCCGTCCTCGTCGTCGCCCTGCGATCGGCGCTGAGCGGCCATCAAATCGAAATCCTCGGCCGACACGTCGCCGGTGATGTAGTGGCCGTCGAAGCACGAAGCCTCGAAGCCCTGCAGCTTCGGATTGAGCTGCGCCACCACGCGCTTCATCGCGGCGACGTCCTGGTAGATCAGAGCGTCGGCGCCGATGAACTGGCGGATCTCCTCGATGCTGCGGTTGTGCGCGATGAGCTCGTCCTTGGTCGGCATGTCGATGCCGTAGACATTCGGATAGCGCACCGGCGGCGCGGCCGACGCCATGTAGACCTTGCGCGCGCCGGCATCGCGCGCCATCTGCACGATTTCCTTGGAGGTCGTGCCGCGCACGATGGAGTCGTCCACCAGGAGCACGTTGCGGCCCTTGAATTCCACGCCGATGGCGTTGAGCTTCTGCCGCACCGATTTCTTGCGCACGCCCTGCCCCGGCATGATGAAGGTGCGGCCGACGTAGCGGTTCTTCACGAAGCCCTCGCGGTAGGGCTTGCCGATCTTCTGCGCGAGTTGCATCGCCGAGGGGCGGCTCGATTCCGGGATCGGGATCACGACGTCGATCTCGCTGGGCGGCATGGTGGAGATCAGCCGCTGCGCCAGCGTCTCGCCCATGTTCAGGCGGGCCTGGTAGACCGAGACGCCGTCCATGATGGAATCCGGCCGCGCGAGGTAGACGAACTCGAACATGCACGGGTTCAGCGTCGGGTGATCGGCGCATTGCTGGCTGTGCACCTGCCCTTCGAGGTCGATGAAGATCGCCTCGCCGGGCGCCACGTCGCGCACCAGCTTGTGGCCGGTGCCTTCGAGGGCCACCGACTCGCTCGCCACCATCACCTCGCGGCCCTCGGCGGTCACGCTCTCGCCGAAGCACAGCGGGCGGATGCCGAAGGGGTCGCGGAAGGCGAGCAGGCCGTGCCCGGCGATCAGCGCCACCACCGCATACGAGCCCTTGATGCGCCGGTGCACCGCGTGCACCGCCTTGAAGATCTCCTGGGGCGTGAGAGGCAGGTCGCGCGCCGCCTGCTCGAGCTCGTGGGCCAGGATGTTGATCAGCACCTCGGTGTCGCTCTCGGTGTTGATGTGCCGCCGGTCGATGTCGAACAGCTCCTTCTTCAGCGCGTGCGCGTTGGTGAGGTTGCCGTTGTGCACGAGCACGATGCCGAACGGCGCGTTGACATAGAACGGCTGCGCTTCCTCCTCGCTGTAGGCGTTACCCGCCGTCGGGTAGCGCACCTGCCCCAGCCCCACGGTGCCGGGCAGCGCCCTCATGTTGCGCGTGCGGAACACGTCGCGCACCATGCCGCGCGCCTTGTGCATGAAGCACTTGGTGCCCAGCATGGTGACGATGCCGGCGGCGTCCTGCCCGCGGTGCTGCAGCAGCAGCAGCGCGTCATAGATCAGCTGATTGACCGGCGTCTTGGAAATCACCCCGACGATGCCACACATGGAACTGCTCCCGACTCAAACGACAAGCGATGGGGCCGACAGCCTCATCGCGGAAGATGCGCCGCGATCTGCGCGGGCAGGACCGGCTTGATGCCGTACAGCGCCTCGTGCAGCCACACCGCGCCGCGCGACGCCTGCCACGCCGGCGCCTTGGCCAGCGAGGTCAGCATCACGACGGTGGTGATCGCCAGCATCACGACCAGCGCGCGCGCCGCGCCGAAGGTCGCGCCCAGCACGCGGTCCACCGGGCTGAGCGGTGTCGCGCGGATCAGCATGCGCACAAGGCGCGCCGCCAGTCCCCAGACGATCAGCGCGGCGACGAAGCTCAGCGCAAAGGCGGCGGCATGGTTCAGGGCGGAACCGCTGCGGCCGATCCCCAGGTGAGGCGCCACCTCGGGCGCAAGCCACTGCGCGGCCACGTAGGCGGCGAGCCAGCCGAGCAGGGACAGCACCTCGAAGACCAGGCCGCGCACCAGCCCGACCACGATCGACAGCAGCAGGATGCCCAGGAACATCAGGTCGACCCAGCCGAGATCGCTCATCGCGGCCTCACAAGGTCAGCACCACGGCCGCCGTCCCGGAGGCCTTGATCTTCGCCTGCGCACGGTCGGCCTCTTCGCGCGAAGCGAACGGGCCCACCCGCACACGGATGCGGTTGCCTGCGGATGTCTCGGCCACCTGCGTGTAGGTCTTGAGGCCCAGTTTCTCGACCTTCTGGCGCGTCTCGCGGGCGGCGCCGGCATCGGCGAATGCGCCGACCTGCACGACGAAGCGGCCGCCCTCCTTCTTGGCGGTGTCCTTGTCGAGCGGCTTGCCTTCGAGCAGCGCCTGTGCGCGTTTGGCGTCGGCCGGTGTGGCAGCGGGGACGCTGCGGGGGGCCGCGGCCGTGTGCCTGGCCGGCTCGGCCTCGACCGGCTTGGGCGCGGCAGGCGCCGCCTTGGCCACGCTGGCGGCGGGCCTGGCCGCCGGCGGCACCTCGCGGCCGGCATCGCTTTGCGTCTCGGTGACCATCTCGGCCGGGGCGGAAGCCGGCGCAGGCTCGGCCGGCGCGGCGGCCACCGGCTTGCCGGGGCGCGCCGCAGGCATCGCGAGCGGCGGCGCGCTTTCCTTGCGCGGAATGTCGATCGGAATGTCCACGGGGATCGGCCGAGGCTGCGTTTCGAACAGCAGCGGGAATCCGACCACGCCGATCACCACCAGCACCGCGGCGCCGATCAGGCGGCGGCGTGCACGCGTGCGTGCTTCCTGGACCGCGTCGGGGCTCGCATCGACCGGCGGGGCCGGTGCGCGTTCGCGTGACTTGCGCTGGAAGATCGACAACAGACCCATGCGGTGCGGACTCTCAAGGAAACGAAGGGCCGTTCCCGAGTCTCCCTGACGCTCTCGGAGGGCCCGACGCGAAGCGCCAGGTTCGGGGCGCCTCGAAGGAAATGCCGCCCTTTGCGGCCGCGGAATCGGTCGCGGCCAAGCGCGTCTCAACCCAGGTGCGCGGCACTCAATCGGGGCAGCCCCTCCTTCAGCACACCCCCCACGGTGTAGAAGGAACCGAAGACCACGATTCTATCAGCGGGGTCCGCGTGAGCCAGGGCCGCGCGCAATGCGGCGGCGGGGCCTTCGTGGCAGGTCGTGGTCACCGGGCCCGGCCCGCGCGCGCCCAGGTGCGCATGCAGCTTGTGCAAGGCGCCGGCGGTGGCCGCGCGCGCCACCGGCAGATCGCAGAAATGCCAGCTGTCCACCAGGGGCGCCATGCGCGCGAGGATGGTGGCGAGGTCCTTGTCCTGCATCGCCCCGAACACCGCATGCGTGCGCGGGTAGAACCCCATCTGGTCCAGGTTGTGCGCCAGCGTCGCCACCGCATGCGGGTTGTGTGCCACGTCGAGCACCAGCGTCGGCTGGCCGGGCACGATCTGGAACCGACCCGGCAGTTCGACCAGCGCGAGCCCGGTGCGCACCGCCTGCGCGGTGATCGGCACCCGTTCGTCGAGTGCGTCGAAGGCCGCCAGGACGCCCGACGCATTGAGCAACTGGTTCGCGCCGCGCAGCGCAGGGTACGCCAGGGCATTGAAGCGCTTGTGCCGCCCGGCCCACGACCACTGCTGCTTGTCGCCCTGGTAGTTGAAATCCCGTCCGATGAGCCACAGGTCGGCGCCGATCTCGGTGGCGCGATCCACCACGCTCTGCGGCACGGCCGGATCGCTCACCACCACCGGCTTGCCGGTGCGCATGATGCCGGCCTTCTCGCGCCCGATGGCCTCGCGATCGGGGCCGAGGTACTCGACGTGGTCGACGTCGATGCTCGTGATGACGGCGCAGTCGTTGTCGAAGGCGTTGACCGCGTCGAGCCGGCCGCCGAGGCCGACCTCGAGGATGACCAGGTCCAGCGCCGCCTTGGACAGCAGGTGGACGATGGCCAGCGTCGTGAACTCGAAGTACGTGAGCGGGACGTCGCCGCGCGCGCGTTCCACCGCCTCGAAGTGCGGCACCAGTGCATCGGCGGTGACCATCTCGCCGTTGACGCGGCAACGCTCCTCGAAATGCACAAGGTGCGGCTTGATGTACAGGCCCACGCGGTAGCCTGCCTGCAGCCCGATGGTCTCGAGCATCGCGCAGGTCGAGCCCTTGCCGTTGGTGCCCGCCACGGCAATCACCGGCGCGCCGAAGGCGATGCCCAGGCGCTGCTTGACGAGCGCCACGCGCTCCAGCGTCAGGTCGATCTCTTTCGGATGCAGGCGCTCGCAGCGGGCGAGCCATTCATCCAGCGTGGTCGGAAGCGGTGCGGAAGAAGACATGAGGCGATGGTAGCGGGCGCGTTCCGCCATCAAGGTCATCCCGGCGAAAGCCGGGATTCACAATGGTCTGACCGCGTGGATCCCGGCTTTCGCCGGGATGACACTGCTGGAGGCGCGGGCGCACGCCCTGGCGCGTCAGGCGACGGCGTCGGCGCTCTGGCGCTGCAGCATGGCGATCTGGCGCGCCACCGCGCCGCGCAGTTCGCGGCGGTCGACGATCATGTCGATGGCGCCCGTCTGCAGCAGGAATTCCGCGCGCTGGAAGCCCTCAGGCAGCTTCTCGCGCACGGTGTTCTCGATCACCCGCGGCCCGGCAAAGCCGATCAGCGCCTTGGGCTCGGCGATCACCACGTCGCCCACGAAGGCGAAGCTCGCCGACACGCCGCCCATGGTCGGGTCGGTGAGCACGCTGATGTACGGCAGGCGCGCCTTGGCCAGGCGCGTCAGCGCGGCATTGGTCTTGGCCATCTGCATCAGGCTGAGCAAGCCCTCCTGCATGCGTGCGCCGCCGGTCGCGGTGAAGCTGATGAAGGGCGTCTTCTGCTCGCAGGCGGTCTCGACGCCGCGCACGAAGCGCTCGCCGACCACCGAGCCCATCGAGCCGCCCATGAAGTCGAACTCGAAGCAGGCCGCGACCACCGGGATGCTGTGCACCGCGCCGCCCATCACGACCAGCGCGTCGGTCTCGCCGGTGCTCTCGAGCGCCTCCTTGAGCCGCTCGGGGTAGCGCTTGCTGTCCTTGAACTTGAGCGCGTCGACCGGCATCACTTCCTGGCCGAGCTCGTAGCGTCCTTCGGGATCGAGGAAGGCATCGAGCCGCGCGCGCGCGCCGATGCGGTGATGGTGGCTGCACTTGGGGCAGACGTTGAGGTTCTGCTCGAGGTCGGTCTTGTAGAGCACCGTCTCGCAGGCCGGGCACTTGATCCACAAGCCCTCGGGAACCGAGCGGCGCTCGCTCGGATCGGTCTGTTGGATCTTCGGCGGCAGCAGTTTCTCGAGCCAGCTCATGCTTTTGTTCCTTCCAACGAATCGAGCGCGGCGCGGATCTCGGCAATGAAGCGAGCGCCGGCCGGGGCGACATTGTCGCGCGACTGCGTTTCCAGCAATTGCACGATGGCCGAGCCGATGACGACGGCGTCGGCCACCGCCCCGACCGCCTTGGCGGTCTGCGCGTCGCGAATCCCGAAGCCTACACCGACCGGCAGCTTGACATGCGCCTTGATGCGCGGCACCGCCTGCGCGACCGCCTGCGTGTCGAGGTGGCCCGCGCCGGTGACGCCCTTGAGCGAGACGTAGTAGACATAGCCGCTGGCCACGCGGGCGACGTCCTTCATGCGCTGCTCGGTCGAGGTCGGCGCGAGCAGGAAGATGGGATCGAGGCCAGCCGAGCGCAGCGTGCGCGCGAAGGCCTCGCATTCCTCGGGGGGATAGTCGACCACCAGCACGCCGTCGACGCCCGCCTGGCCGGCATCGGCGACGAAGCGATCGACCCCGTAGCGCTCGATCGGGTTGGCATAGCCCATCAGCACCACCGGCGTGGTGTCGTTGCGGGCGCGAAAGTCGCGCACCTGCTGCAGCACCTGCGGCATGCCGATGCCCTTGGCGAGCGCGCGCTCGGCGGCGCGCTGGATCACCGGGCCATCGGCCATGGGGTCGGAAAACGGCACGCCCAGCTCGATCACGTCGGCGCCGGCCTTGGCCATGGCCAGCATCAGATCGACCGTTGCATCGGGGTACGGGTCCCCGGCGGTGACGTAGGGAATGAGCGCCTTGCGACCGCGGGCCTGCAGCGCGTCGAACACGGTCTTGATGCGGCTCATTTCTGCACCTTCACGATCGTGTCCGCGCCCTTGACGCTCTGGCCTCGGCACGAAGGTCGGCAGAAGAATTCGGCGCCGGAGAGGTCGGCCACCGTGCCGATGTCCTTGTCGCCGCGACCGGACAGGTTCACCAGCAGGTGCTGGTCCGGGCGCATGGTCGGCGCCATCTTCATCGCCTGCGCGACCGCATGGCTCGACTCCAGCGCGGGGATGATGCCTTCGGTGCGGCAAAGCCGGTGGAAGGCCTGTAGCGCCTCGTCGTCGGTGATGCCGACGTACTCGGCGCGCCCGATGTCCTTCAGGTAGGAATGTTCGGGGCCGACGCCGGGATAGTCGAGCCCGGCCGAGATCGAATGCGTCTCGATGATCTGGCCGTTGGCGTCTTGCAGCAGGTAGGTGCGGTTGCCGTGCAGCACGCCGGGCGAGCCTGCCGACAGCGACGCCGCATGCCTGCCGGTGTGCAGCCCCTGCCCCGCCGCTTCCACGCCGATCAGCCGCGTGTCCTCGTGCTCGATGTACGGGTAGAAGATGCCCATCGCGTTGCTGCCACCGCCCACGCAGGCGATCACCGCGTCAGGCTGGCGCCCGATCATCTCGGGCATCTGCACCAGGCATTCGTCGCCGATGACGCGCTGGAAGTCGCGCACCATGGTCGGATACGGGTGCGGTCCGGCCACGGTGCCGATGATGTAGAAGGTGTTCTCCACGTTCGTGACC
>DATFAY010000411.1:0-2704 GCA_035254085.1 Piscinibacter sp. | reverse complement strand
GTGCAACCACCCTGCTATCGAGTCGGCAAATCCTGGAATCTGCGTAATTTGCTTCGCAAGTCTTACCGGACCGTAGGGTCTTGCGGGCTCGTGCGCCGGCGGCACCCGGTTTGCCTCGAAGGCGCACGGGCTGCACGACCGGGCAGGCCGAATGGAGAGCCATTCGCATGAGCAAGACCCGCCGCGTGCTGCTGATCGACGACAACCTGGACGCTGCCGAGTCGCTCGCGCAGTTGCTCGCGTTGGCGGGCCACGACGCCCGAACCGCGACCGACGGCCCGCATGCGATCCAGATGGCCCAGGAGTTCCATCCCGACGTGGTGTTCTGCGACCTCGGGCTGCCGGGCATGACGGGCTACGAGGTCGCGCGCGAGTTGCGCTCGCTGTCCTTCGGCCACGACATGGTCCTGGCGGCGCTCACCGGCTACGGCCAGGCCGGCGACCGAGAAAAGAGCGCGCGGGCCGGCTTCGACGCGCACCTCGTGAAGCCCGTCGACCCTGCGGTGATCGAGAGCTTTCTCGACGACCACGACTGAGCCGCGATCCGCGCCGGCATCACGCCGACACCGGTTCCTCCGGCAGGCCGAGCGCCTGCGCGAGGGTGCGCAGCACCCGCTCGGGATCGATTGGCTTGGCCACGTGCGTATCGAAGCCAGCCTTGAGTGCGCGCATGCGGTCTTCCACCCCGGAGAACGAGGTCAGCGCCAGCGCGACGAGCCGCGGGCGGCGCGAATCGCCTTCCATCTGGCGCACACGGCGGATGAAGGCATAGCCGTCTTCTTCCGGCATGGCAATGTCCGAGATGAGGGCGTCGGGCCGTTCGCTCGGCGGCACGCGCGCGAGGTAGTCGTACGCGCTGGCGGCGCGGTCGAAGCTGCGCAGATCGACGTTCGCGCCGCGCAGGATCAGCCCCAGCGCCTCGCGCCCGTCGGCATCGTCCTCGACGATCACGATGCGCTTGCCGGCCAGGGGCGACGCATGGCCCGCGTCCGGCAGGGACTCGGGCGCGTCGAGCATGACCTCGGCAGGCAGTTCGATCACGAAGGTCGAGCCGCGCCCCACCCCTTCGCTGTCGACACGGATGGATCCGCCGTGCAGTTCGACCAACTGGCGAGCGAGCGACAGGCCGAGCCCCAGGCCGCCGGCGCGCCGCGTGCTGGAGCCATCGGCCTGCTGGAAGCGATCGAACACGAGCGGCAGCTGCGCCGGCTCCAAGCCCACGCCGGTGTCCTGCACGGCTATTTCCAGCGAGCTCGGCGTGCGCCGGGTGCGCAGCGTGACGAATCCGTCTTCGGGCGTGAACTTCACTGCATTCGAAAGCAGCTTCGAAAGCGCCTGGCGCAGGCGGTCGGGGTCGGCCCGCACCATGTCCACCGTCGGATCGAGCTCGCATTCCAGGCGCTGGCGCTTGAGCTGCGCGGCCGGGCGCACGGATTCGATCGCCTCGTCGACGATGGTCGCCATCGGGACGCGGCCGATGTCGAGCCCGAGCTTGCCGCAAACGATGCGCTGGCTGTCGAGCAGGTCATCGACCAGGTTCGCCTGGGCCTGGGTGTTGCGATCGATCGCGTCCAGCGCCTTGACCTGCAAGGATTGCAGATGGCCGGCATGCCGCAGCACGTGCGACCAGCCGCGGATGGCGTTGAGCGGCGAGCGCAGCTCGTGCGTCACGACGGCGAGGAAGTCGTCCTTGGCGCGGCCGGCCGCTTCGGCGGCGGTGCGCGCCTCGCGTTCGCGCTGCAGCAGCGCATCGCTGTCGATCTCGCGCTGCCTGCGCTCGGTCACGTCTTCCGCGATGCCGCCGATGCGCAGCGTGCCGGCCTCGTCGTCGTGCAGGATGAAGCGGCGGTCGCGGATCCAGCGCACGCCGCCGCGCGGGCCGCCGATGCGGTACTCGCGCACCGCCTCGCCGCGGGCAGGCCGGTCTGCAAAGAAGGGGCGCGGCAACTGCCGCGCGTCCTCGTCGAGAACCGCTTGATTCCAGCGCTGCGGCTCGCGCAGCATCGTGTCGGCATCGACGCCCCACAGCGCCTCGATGCGCGGGCTGACGTAGAGCAGCCGGCCGGCGGCGAGGTCGGCCAGCCAGAACACGTCGTCGCTGCTCTCGACGAAACGGCGGAAATGCGTTTCGGACCGAGTTGGCGGCGCCCGACGAGCCGGATTCCGGCGTCTGGCGTCCGGCTTGTCCGCTGCTATCGGCGCAGGTGTCGACGTTGTCCTCACGTCCTTGGATGCTGGCCTCATCGTCCCTGATGCATGGAAGGCGCCTCGCGGCATCCTTCTCTCGCGCAATCGGCGTGCCCGCGCGGTGAACCGCAACATGGAAGCCGTTGCCCGCCATCCTGGAATGCCTTGCCCATTGCCCTGGGAAGGCCTTACAGCAGGCTGAAATTCTTCCCCTGGCCGCGCCGTGCGCGCGGACGGCCCTGCTGGCAGGTCTGCGCGGCGAGACCGCCCGCGCCGCCAACCCCTGCACCGCCGCGCCATCCGCCCCTTCACGCCCGGCGAAACGCCGTCGGCGGCATGCCGATTGCCGTGCAAGCGTCGAGGCCAGTTGCCGTTTTGTGGTGGTGGCCGGCTTTCCCTCCATTGACTTTGAAAGGACCACTTCCATGATCAACTTCATCGTGTGGCTCGTCGTAGGCGGTCTGGTGGGCTGGATCGCCAGCATGATCATGCGCACCGACGCACAGCAAGGCGTCCT
>DATFAY010000410.1:0-30385 GCA_035254085.1 Piscinibacter sp. | reverse complement strand
GCGATGCCGTGCAGGGCCAGCTGCTGCTGGGCATGCAGGGCCAGCTGCACTTCCGAGCCGGTGGCGATGATCACCGCCTGCGCCTTCTTCTTCAGGCCGACCTCGCCCGGCTCGGCCAGCACATAGGCGCCGCGCGCGATGTCCTCGAGGCCCGCCTTGGGTGCGTAGGCCAGGTTCTGCCGCGACAGCAGCAGCGCGCTCGGGCGCTGCCGGTTCTCGATCGCGCAAGCCCAGGCGATTGCCGTCTCGGCGGTGTCGGCGGGGCGCCAGACGTCCAGGCCGGGAATGAGGCGAAGCGCCGCCGCGTGCTCCACCGACTGGTGCGTCGGGCCGTCCTCGCCCAGGCCGATGGAATCGTGCGTGAAGACGTGGATCACGCGCTGCTTCATCAGCGCCGCCATGCGGATCGCGTTGCGGCTGTAGTCGCTGAAGGTGAGGAAGGTGCCGCCGTACGGGATGAAGCCGCCGTGCAGCGCCAGACCGTTCATGATGGCCGCCATGCCGAACTCGCGCACGCCGTAGTTGACGTGCCGCCCGCCGTTGGGCCGGCCCTGCTCGTCGAAGCGCAGCGGCGGGGTGGAGCTGGTGTTGGTGAGGTTGGAGCCGGTGAGGTCGGCGCTGCCGCCGATCATCTCGGGCAGCAGTCGCGTGTAGTGCTCCAGCGCCAGCTGGCTCGCCTTGCGGGTGGCCACCGTCTCGGCCTTGGCGTGCGCGCCGACTGCCGTGTCGACCGCGCACTGCGACCAGCTCTTGGGCAGCTCGCCGCGCATGCGGCGCAGGTACTCGGCGGCGCGCTCCGGGTGGGTGGCCTTGTAGGCGTCGAAGCGCTCGTTCCACGACTCTTCGGCCGCGGCGCCGGCGGCCTTGGCGTCCCACAGCGCATAGGCCTCCTCGGGGATCACGAACGGCTCGTGCGTCCAGCCGAGCGCGGCGCGCGTGAGCTGGATCTCCTCCGCGCCGAGGGCCTCGCCGTGCGCCTTGGCGGTGCCGGCGCGGTTCGGTGAGCCGTGGCCGATGCGCGTCTTGCAGCAGATGATCGTCGGCTTGTCGCTCGACTGGCGCGCCTGCGCGATCGCGGCATCGACCGCGTCGGCATCGTGGCCGTCCACGCCGGCGATGACGTTCCAGCCGTAGGCCTCGAAGCGCTTGGGCGTGTCGTCGATGAACCAGGGGCTGACCTGGCCGTCGATCGAGATGCCGTTGTCGTCGTACAGCGCGATCAGCTTGTTGAGCTTCCATGCCCCCGCCAGTGCGCAGGCTTCGTGGCTGATGCCTTCCATCAGGCAGCCGTCGCCGAGGAAGACGTAGGTGTGGTGGTCGACGATCGCATGGCCGTCGGCATTGAATTCCGCGGCGAGCAGCTTCTCGGCCAGCGCCATGCCCACCGCGTTGGTGATGCCCTGGCCGAGCGGCCCGGTCGTGGTTTCCACGCCCGGCGTGACACCGACCTCGGGGTGCCCCGGCGTCTTGCTGTGCAGCTGGCGGAAGTTGCGCAGCTCGCTCATCGGCAGGTCGTAGCCGGTGAGGTGCAAGAGCGCGTAGATCAGCATCGAGCCATGCCCGTTGGACAGCACGAAGCGGTCGCGGTCGGGCCAGTGCGGGTTGCGCGGGTTGTGGCGCAGGTGGCGGCCCCACAAGGCGACCGCGATGTCGGCCATGCCCATGGGCGCGCCCGGGTGGCCGGAATTGGCCTGTTGCACGGCGTCCATGGCGAGCGCGCGGATCGCGTTGGCCATGAGGGAAGCGGAATGGGGGGTTGCCGTGGAGGCGAGAGCGGCGGCCATGCGAAGTCCCGGGCGCGGGTGGAGGGAAAACCCGGCATTTTACCGAGCACGGCGCCGCCAGCCGCCGTCTCGTGCCGCCACCAGATAATCGCGCCGATGGAAGGACTGCACCTGACCGCCGACCTGCGCGGCTGCGACACGCGCCTGCCGGCCATGACCGACACCGCGGCCTTGCGCGCGCTGTGCCTGCGCGCCGTGGCGGCGGCCGGACTGCAGCCGGTGGGCGAGCTGTTCCATCGCTTCCCGAGCCCCGGCGGGATCACCGGCGTCGTGCTGCTGGCCGAGTCGCACCTGGCACTGCACACCTGGCCCGAAATGGCGGCGGCGACGATCGATGTCTACGTCTGCAACCTCGGCGCGGACAACTCCCCCCGCGCCGAGGCGCTGCTGGCCTCGCTGGCGGCCGCCTTCGCGCCGGCGCAGGTCGAGCGCCACGCGCTGCGTCGCGGCATGGGCGTCGGCGAGGCCACGCGATGAAGGCGATCATCCTGGCGGCCGGGCGCGGCGAGCGTATGCGACCGCTGACCGATCACACTCCCAAGCCGCTGCTGGCGGTGCGCGGCAAGCCGCTCATCGAATGGCACCTGCATGCGCTGGCCGCCGCCGGCGTGCGCGAGGTCGTCGTCAACACCGCCTGGCTGGAGGAGCGCATCGTCGCGGCGCTGGGCGACGGCGCGCGCTTCGGCCTGCGGCTGCGCTATTCGATGGAAGGGCGCGACCACGGCGGCGCACTCGAGACCGCGGGCGGCATCGCCAAGGCCCTGCCGCTGCTCGCCGAGCACGACGACGATCCGTTCTGGGTGGTGTCCGGCGACATCTTCATGCCCGATTTCCGCTTCGCCGGGCCCTCGGTGGAGCGCTTCGCGGCCGGCGCGCTGCTGGCGCACCTGTGGCTGGTGCCGAATCCGCCTTTCCATGTGCAAGGCGACTTCGGGCTGGACGCCCAGGGCTTCGGGCTGGCCGATGCCCCGCCGGGCGAGCGCTGGACCTACGCCAACATCGCCCTGTGCCGGCCGGCGCTGGTGGCCGGCATCGCCGCCGGCACCAAGGCCGCGCTCGGCCCGCTGCTGTTCGAGGGCATGCGCCGTCGCGCGATCAGCGCAGAGATCTACCGCGGCACCTGGGAGAACGTCGGCACGCCGGGGCAACTGGCCGCGCTGAACGCGGGCTGAGCGTCACTTCCGAGCCGCCGGGCAGCGATTCACTTCGAGCGACAGATGCGCCAGCTGCCGGTGGCGCGCCAGGCGCTCCCGGTAGGCCGCCGGCGCAAGCGGCGCGTCGGCCACCACGCACGCGATGGCAGCGAACTGGTCGCGGCCGACACGCCAGACGTGCAGGTCGGCCACCTTGGCGTCGCCATCGGATTCGAGATCGGCGCGGATCTGCGCGGCCAGCGGATGGTCCATCTCGCGGTCGAGCAGCACGGCTGCCGATTGGCGCATCAGGCCGATCGCCCACACGGCGATGACGATCGCGCCCATCACGCCGACCAGCGGATCGAGCCACCACCAGCCCATCCACAATGCGCCGCACAGCGCCGCGATGGCGAGCACGGAGGTCAGCGCGTCGGCGAGCACATGCACGTAGGCGGCACGCAGGTTGAGGTCGTGATCGTGATGATCGTCGTCGTGGCCGTGTCCATGCCCGTGATCGTGTGCGTGCTCATGCGCGTGGTCGTGGCCGTCCACGTCCGCGCCGTGCAGCAGCCAGGCCGACAGCAGGTTCACCACCAGGCCGGTGACGGCCACCACCAGCGCGGTGCCGATGGCGATCGGCTCGGCGCGCCACAGCCGCAATGCCGATTCGGCCACGATGCCGATCGACACCATGCCCAGCACCAGCGCGCTGGCGAAGCTGCCCAGCACCTCGATCTTCCAGGTGCCGAAGCTGAACCGCGTGTCGGCGGCGTGGCGCCGCGCGAGCGCATAGGCGGCGGTCGCGACGCCGAGCGCGAGCGCGTGGGTTCCCATGTGCCAGCCGTCGGCCAGCAGCGCCATCGAGCCGGTCCACCAGCCCGCGACGATCTCGACCACCATCGTGACCAGCGTCACCGCCAGCACCCAGCGGGTGCGCGTTTCGCCGCGCCGGTTGCCGGCATCGAAATGGTGGCTGTGCTGCCACGGCGACAGGTCGTGGGCGTGCCGGTCGTGCGAATGGGTGCTGCTGCTCGAACTCATGCGCGGATTCTCGCCGCTGCCCGCGAGGCGGCGCGCCGCGCGGTCGATCCCCCCGACGCCTGTCGGGCGGATGGGCCGCACAGCACCTAAAATCGCCTGCTGCCTTTTCGCTGTACGCACCATGACGCTTTCCGCCCTCACTGCCCTGTCGCCGCTGGACGGCCGCTATGCCGCCAAGCTCGCGCCGCTGCGGCCCCTGCTCAGCGAATTCGGCCTCATGCACCGCCGGGTCCAGGTGGAGGCGGAGTGGTTCATCGCGCTATCGGATGCCGGCTTCGCGGAGTTCAAGCCGCTGTCCGAAGCGGCGCGCGGCCTGCTGCGCGGGCTCGTGGCCCGCTTCTGCGAGGCCGACGCGCAGGCCATCAAGGACATCGAGCGCACCACCAACCACGACGTGAAAGCGGTCGAGTACTGGCTCAAGGGCCGATTCGTGAGCAACGCCGAACTGAAGGCCGCCGGCGAGTTCGTGCACTTCGCCTGCACGAGCGAGGACATCAACAACACCAGCCACGGCCTGATGCTCAAGGCAGCGCGCAACGAAGTGCTGCTGCCGACGCTGGACAAGATCGTCGCCGCCCTGGCCGCGATGGCCAAGCGCCTCGCGCACGTGCCCATGCTCAGCCGCACGCACGGACAGACCGCGAGCCCGACCACCGTCGGCAAGGAGATCGCCAACGTGGTGGCGCGCCTCGCCCATGCGCGCGAACGCGTGGCCGACGTGCGGCTCCTGGCCAAGATGAACGGGGCCGTGGGCAACTACAACGCGCACCTGGCCGCGTACCCGCAGTTCGATTGGGAAGCCTTCAGCCGCCGCGTGGTGGAGCAGCAACTGGGCCTCACCTTCAACGCCTACACCATCCAGATCGAGCCGCACGACTACATGGCGGAGCTGTTCGATGCGCTCACGCGCGCCAACACCATCCTGATCGACTGGTCGCGCGACGTGTGGGGCTACATCAGCCTGGGCTACTTCAAGCAGCGCACGGTCGAAGGCGAGATCGGCTCCTCGACCATGCCGCACAAGGTCAACCCGATCGACTTCGAGAACGCCGAAGGCAACTTCGGCCTGGCCAACGCGCTGCTCACGCATCTGTCGCAGAAGCTGCCGATCAGCCGCTGGCAGCGCGACCTGACCGACAGCACCGTGCTGCGCAACGTGGGCGTCGCGCTCGGCTACAGCGTGCTCGGCTACGACAGCCTGCTGCGCGGGCTGGGCAAGCTCGAGATCAACAAGGCGGCGCTCGCCGAGGACCTCGACCACGCGTGGGAAGTGCTGGCCGAGCCGATCCAGACGGTCATGCGGCGCTACGGGTTGCCCAACCCGTACGAGCGGCTCAAGGAGCTGACCCGCGGCAAGGGCATCACGCGCGAGGCGATCCAGCAGTTCATCGCGACGCTGGAGATCCCCGAAGCCGAGAAGCAGCGCCTGCTCGCCATGACGCCGGCGACCTACACCGGCCACGCCGGCGCGCTGGCCGAGCGCATCGGGTGAGGCACGGGCTCTTTGGGGTATCGGCCGGGGGTCCGTCCTCGGTGAATTGACCGGGGTGAATTGACTTTGGGAGGGGCCGGGTTCCGCGCCGGCGGAGGCGGCCCGGGGTTCCGCCCCGGGGGGCGGGTAACTTTCTCTTGCTGGCTCAAGAGAAAGTCACCAAAGAGAAGAGCCTCAATACAGATTTGACCTGAGCACTTGCGCAGTAATTGGCTTGGCTAATCACGCTCGTGCTTCATCGAGGCACCTGCGCAGTCCAGGGCCGGAAGGGTGTGGCACGGTCCGTGCCA
The DNA here is from genome assembly GCA_035254085.1 of Piscinibacter sp. Taxonomy (GTDB): domain Bacteria; phylum Pseudomonadota; class Gammaproteobacteria; order Burkholderiales; family Burkholderiaceae_C; genus Albitalea. Next base: position 24,642 of record DATFAY010000410.1, on the reverse strand, counting down.
CACCCTTCCGCGTCTGGACTGCTCAACGATCCAAGCCGCCACTGCCCTGCACTAGCCAAGCCAATTACCAGACATCCTCTCTGTCCAGATCGTATTCAGGCCCTCTTCTTTGGTGACTTTCTTCTGGGCCAGCAGAAGAAAGTTACCCGCCCCCCGGGGCGGAACCCGGGCCCCTCCGGCACATCTTCTGCTAAACACTCCCCCATGGACCTCACCCCGCGAGAAAAAGACAAGCTGCTGATCTTCACCGCCGCCTTGCTCGCAGAGCGCCGCCGCGCCCGCGGGCTCAAGCTCAACTACCCCGAGGCGGTGGCGCTCCTCAGCGCCGCCATCATGGAGGGCGCCCGCGACGGCAAGACCGTGGCCGAGTTGATGAGCGAGGGCAAGACGCTGCTCACCCGCCACGACGTGATGGAGGGCGTGGCCGAGATGATCCCCGAGATCCAGATGGAAGCCACTTTTCCCGACGGCACCAAGCTCGTCACCGTGCACCAGCCGATCGCCTGATCGGCGCGAGGAGACCCATGTTCCCTGGTGAAGTCATCGCCGACGGCCCCGACCTCGTGCTCAACCCGGGCCGCCGCACCCTCACGCTGGTGGTCGAGAACGCCGGCGACCGGCCGATCCAGGTCGGCTCGCACTACCACTTCGCCGAGACCAACGCCGCGCTGCAGTTCGACCGCGCGGCCGCGCGCGGCATGCGCCTGAACATCGCCTCCGGCACCGCGGTGCGCTTCGAGCCGGGCCAGCAGCGCACGGTCGAACTGGTCGACTACGCCGGCGACCGGCAGGTGTTCGGCTTTCGCGGCCTCGTGCAGGGGGCGCTCTAGTCATGGCCACCATCCCGCGGCGCGCCTACGCCGAGATGTTCGGCCCCACGACCGGCGACCGCGTTCGCCTGGCCGACACCGATCTGGTGATCGAGGTCGAGCGCGACCTCACGCTGCTTGCGGGCGGCTACGGCGAGGAAGTGAAGTTCGGCGGCGGCAAGACCATCCGCGACGGCATGGGCCAGTCTCAGCGCGTCAACGGCCCGCACCGCAACGAGGCGGTCGACTGCGTTCTCACCAACGCGCTCATCCTCGACCACTGGGGCATCGTCAAGGCCGACATCGGCCTGCGCGGCACCCGCATCGCGGCCATCGGCAAGGCAGGCAACCCCGATGTGCAGCCGGGCGTGGACATCGTCATCGGCCCCGGCACCGAGATCATCGCGGCCGAAGGAATGATCGTGACTGCCGGCGGCATCGACAGCCACATCCACTTCATCTGTCCGCAGCAGATCGAGGAGTCGCTGATGAGCGGCGTCACCACGATGCTGGGCGGCGGCACCGGCCCGGCCACCGGCACGTTCGCCACCACCTGCACGCCCGGCCCCGAGAACCTCGCGCGCATGCTGAAGGCGGCCGACGCCTTCCCGATGAACCTGGGCTTTCTCGGCAAGGGCAACGCGAGCCGCCCCGACGCACTGCGCCAGCAGGTCGAGGCCGGCGCGATCGGCCTCAAGCTGCACGAGGACTGGGGCACGACGCCCTCGGCGATCGACTGCTGCCTGTCGGTGGCCGACGAGACCGACACCCAGGTCTCGATCCACAGCGACACGCTCAACGAATCGGGCTTCGTCGAAGACACCATCGCGGCGACGAAGGGGCGCACGCTGTGCGCCTTCCACACCGAAGGCGCGGGCGGCGGCCACGCGCCGGACATCCTGCGCGTGGTGGGCGAGGCGAACTTCCTGCCCTCGTCGACCAACCCGACCATGCCCTACACCGCCAACACGGTGGACGAGCACCTGGACATGCTGATGGTGTGCCACCACCTCGACGCGAGCATCGCCGAGGACCTGGCCTTCGCCGAGAGCCGCATCCGCCGCGAAACCATCGCTGCCGAGGACGTGCTGCACGACCTGGGCGCGATCAGCATGATGAGCTCCGACTCGCAGGCCATGGGCCGCGTGGGCGAGGTGATCCTGCGCACCTGGCAGACGGCGCACAAGATGAAGCAGCAGCGCGGCGCGCTGGCCGGCGATCCGTCGCGCAACGACAACCTGCGCGCCAGGCGCTACGTCGCCAAGTACACGATCAACCCGGCCATCGCCAACGGCATCGCGCACGAGGTGGGCAGCATCGAGCCGGGCAAGTGGGCCGACCTGGTGCTGTGGAAGCCCGCCTTCTTCGGCGTCAAGCCCGCGCTGATCCTCAAGGGCGGCTTCATCGCCGCGGCCGCGATGGGTGACCCCAACGCCTCCATCCCGACGCCCCAGCCGGTGCACTACCGGCCGATGTTCGGCGCCTTCGGCGGGGCGCTGCACCGCGGCTCGCTCACCTTCATGAGCCGGGCAGCCGTCGAGGGCGGCATCCCGGACGTGCTCAACCTGCACAAGGCCGTGTCCGCGGTCAGGAACTGCCGGGGCATCACCAAGCGCCAGATGATCCACAACGATGCGCTGCCGGCGATGCAGATCGACCCGCACACCTACCAGGTGCGCGCCGACGGCCAGCTGCTCGGTTGCGAGCCGGCCACCAGCCTGCCGATGGCGCAGCGCTATTTCCTGTTCTGAGCCCGCCCGGCCGGCCGTTTGGCGCACGGTTGCGTGCGATCAAACGCTCGCGTCTCCGATGAACGCACACTGAATCGACCTGCTTTGCCGGTGCGGCTGTGCGTTCGCGCGCCCGCGTCGCGACGCCGGTCACGGCTGGGGGAGGCCTTCGACCGGATCCGGGCGCATCGCAGCGGCCCGGGGACCGGTCGCCGGCTCGAGCGGAGCATGTTGCCGAAAAGCCTGAAATTCAAGGTCAGCCTGTACCTGACGACCGTGCTGGTCGCGGTGATGCTGCTCTTCGTCGGCCTGCTCGTGAAGCAGGAACGCGACGAGCAGCTGCGCACGCTGATCAATCACATGATGCAGCTGTCGCAGGTGATCGAACGCAGCATGCGGCACGCCATGCTGATGGACGAGCCCGACATCGTCGACCAGATGATCCTGGACATCGGCAAGCAGGCCGGCATCCAGCGGGTGCGCGTGCTCGACAAGGACGGGATGATCGCGCACTCGAACGTCGAGTCGGAGGTCGGCGACCGCATCGACAGGCGCGCCGAGAAGTGCTCGCTGTGCCACACCGATGGCGCCAAGGCATTGACCGACATCCCGCACCACAAGAAGTGGCGGCTGTTCGAGACCGCCGACGGCCACCAGCTGCTGGGCAACATGGAGGTCATCCGCAACGAGGCGACCTGCTCGTCGGCGTCGTGCCACAAGCATCCGGCCAGCCAGACGGTGCTGGGCGTCGTGGACATCACCTACTCGCTGGACGAGACCAACCGCACCATGAGGGCCCACGTGATCAACATGGTGGCCGTGTCGATCGGCTTCATCCTGCTGGTGACGGTGAGCGTGGGGTGGCTGCTGCACCGCCTGATCTACGTGCCGCTGCGCGACCTGGAGGCGGGCGCCAAGAAGCTCGCCTCGGGCAACTTCGACGACAGCATCCCGGTGCGCGACGACGACGAGTTCGGCAGCCTCGCGCGATCGTCCAACCAGATGATGGCGGCACTGAAGAAGTCGCGCCAGGAGCTCGAGGAATGGGTGGCGACGCTGGAGCAGAGGGTCAAGGACCGCACCCAGGCGCTGCGCCTGGCCGAGGCCGAGGTGGCCCGCGGCGAGAAGCTCGCCTCGATCGGCCAGCTGGCCGCGGGCATCGCGCACGAGCTGAACAACCCGCTCACCGGCGTGCTCACCTTCACTCACCTGCTGCGCCAGAAGATGCCCGAGGGCAGCCAGGACGCCGAGGACCTGGACCTGGTGATCCGCGAGACCAAGCGCTGCGCGAGCATCATCCGCCGCCTTCTCGACTTCGCCCGCGAGAAGGCGCCCGAGCGCAAGCCGGTGGACCTGAACCAGCTGGTGCAGGAAACGGTGCGCTTCGTCGAGCGCTCGGCGGCGCTGCAGCAGATCGAGATCACCACGCAGCTGGACCCGGCCCTGCCGCCGCTGCTGGCCGACGCCGACCTCATCAAGCAGGTGGTGATGAACATGCTCGTCAACGCGCAGCAGGCGATCGAGGAGAGCGGCAGCATCCGCGTGCAGACCCGCCTGATCGCGAGCCGCAAGCTGCCCGCCGGCGACCAGCCGGGCCCGGCGGTGGAGATCGCCATCAGCGACACCGGCTGCGGCATCCCGAGCGCCAACTTGCAGCGCATCTTCGACCCCTTCTTCACCTCCAAGGAGGTCGGCAAGGGCACGGGCCTGGGCCTGTCGGTGAGCTACGGCATCGTCGCCTCGCACGGCGGGGAGATCGAGGTCGAGAGCGAGGTCGGGCGCGGCAGCACTTTCCGCGTCTATCTGCCGGCAGGCCTGCCCGCGGCCCGGCCGCAGCCCGAGCCTGCCAGCACGGAGAGCACGTCATGAAATCCCGCATATTGATCGTCGATGACGAAGAGATCGTCGTGCGCAGCTGCCTGCGCATCCTCGCCGGCGAGGACCACGAGCTCGACAGCGCGCCCAACGGCTGGGAGGCGCTGCGCAAGATCGACGACAAGCCCTTCGACATCGTCGTGCTCGACATCATGATGCCCAAGATCGGCGGCCTCGAAGTGCTGCAGCACCTGAAGGAGCGGCACCCCGACATCGACGTCGTGATGATGACCGGCCTGTCGGAGATCCAGACCGCCGTGCGGGCGATGAAGCTGGGCGCGCTGGACTACCTGTCCAAGCCCTTCGACCCGGACGAGCTCAAGCTGGTGGTCCAGCGCGCGCTGGAGCGGCGCCGCCTGCTGCAGGAGAACCGCAGCATGAAGAGCGAGCTCAGCGCCAAGTACCGCTTCGACAACATCATCGGCTGCAGCGCGCAGATGCAGAACGTGTTCCGCCTCGTCGCCAGCTGCGCGCCGACCAACTGCACGGTGCTCGTCACCGGCGAGAGCGGCACCGGCAAGGAGCTGATCGCGCGCGCCATCCACTACAACAGCCTGCGCCGCGACCACCCCTTCGTGCCGGTCGACTGCAACACGCTGAGCGAGAACCTGCTCGAAAGCGAGCTCTTCGGCCACGTCAAGGGCGCCTTCACCGGCGCGGTGGCGAGCAAGCGCGGCATGTTCGACATGGCCGACGGCGGCACGCTGTTCCTCGACGAGTTCGGCAACATCACGCCGGCCACGCAGGCGAAGCTGCTGCGGGTGATCCAGGAGCGCGAGTTCAAGGCGGTGGGCGACACCCGCTCGCACACCACCAACGTGCGGCTGCTGGCCGCCACCAACAAGGACCTGAAGGCGATGGTCGCCGACGGCAGCTTCCGCGAGGACCTCTACTACCGCATCAACGTCTTCCCGATCCACATCCCGCCGCTGCGCGAGCGCCGCGACGACATCCCCGCGCTGGCCTTCCACTTCCTGAAGCAGTTCAGCGACGAGCTGGGCAAGCCGCTGCCGCAGGTGTCGGAAGGCGCGATGAGCCTGCTCATGAACCACGACTGGCCGGGCAACGCGCGCGAGATGGCCAACGTCGTCCACCGCGCGGTCATCCTCGCCGCCGACGGCGTCATCCGCCAGGCCCACCTGGCCAGCATTCTCGAGCTGGCGCCGCGTCCCGACATCGAGGTGCCGCGCACGAGCGATGACCTGAAGCGGGTGAAGAAGCTCGCCCGCGAGAAGTCGGTCGAGGACATCGAGCGCGCCTTCATCCAGGAGACGTTGCGCCGCAACGTATGGAACGTCACCAAGAGCGCCGAAGAGACCGGCATGCAGCGCGCCAACTTCCAGGCGCTGATGAAGAAGTACAACATCCGCGTGCGCGACCTGGAAACGCCGGCGCCCGGCGAACCGGGCGCTGGCTGAGGTGCTTGCTGCTCACTCGGCAACGCGGGCCGGCAGCTCCTCCTCGACCTCTTCGTAACCTGTCACCATCGCCTTGATGTGCGCGGTGGGCGTGTGTCCCAGCGTGGCCAGGTAGGGGTGGATCAGCACGTAGAACACGAAGAAGATGAAGACCAGCACGTGCACCGTGTCCACCACGCGCACGCCGCCCAGCAGGTCGATGACGCCGCCGAAGCGCTTGACGTCCCACATCAGCACGCCGGTGAAGAACTGCAGCGGCAGCAGGAAGAGCATCAGGATCTGGTAGAGCAGGCGCTGCAGCGGATTGAACTTGTCGTACGCGTCGATCGGGAACGGCGGGTGCTCGCCGCGGAACATGCCCCAGCCGTAGTACTTCATCTGCTTGAACGAGTCGCGCGCCTGCTTGAGCAGGTTGAACTCCGGGTGGTAGGCGCGGTTCTTGTCCGAGAACAGGTAGAAGCCCAGCCACAGCGCGAAGTTGCCGATCAGCGCGAAGCCCGACCAGTTGTGCAGCACGACCGCCGTGCGGAACGACATCACGTCGACGACGCCGAGGTAGCGGATCTGCGTGCCCGTCAGGATCAGCAGGACGAAGCAGGCCACGTTGGTCCAGTGCCAGATGCGCACCGGCAGCGGATTGACGTACAGGGTTCTCATGATCGCTCCTTCAGTCCGGGGTACGGGTCGGCTCGCGGCTGCCGGCGGCCGCTTGCGCGGCAGCCTCGCGCTCGCGTGCGCGGCGCGAGATCAGCTTGACGCTCAGGTGCGCCATCGGGATGCCGATGCCCGCTGCCAGCGCCATCAGCAGCAGCGTGTCGAGCAGCTTGATGCGGGTGCCGCCGATCGCGTAGAAGCCGCCCACCGACTCGATCGACTCGACCGAGTTGAGCAGTCCCTTGCGCGCGGCCTGGCGCAGCGGCCGGCCGTCGGGCCCGGTCATCGTGACGGTCACGCTCTGGAAGGGTTCGGCGCCGGCGCGATGGCAGGTGTCGCAGGCCTTGACCGCGTGGCCCTTGGCGGCCAGCCGGTGCGCGTCGACGCCGCTTTGCACCTCGAGGCGGCCGTGCAGCACGCTCTTGGCCTGCCCGTCGCGGTGGTTGAACTCCTGCAGCAGGCTCCACAGCGCGCGCATGTTCAGGCCGTTGTCGGCGCTGTCGGCCACGCGGGTGAGCTTCATGAACTGCGGCACGCCGGTGTCGGCGGCGCCCGCCGGCTTGGCCTCGCCCTCGTACAGGCTCAGGTTCACGCGCCGCTTGGCATCCGGCGAATGACAGGCCGAGCAGGTGATCGTCTCGAGGTGACGTTCGGCGTTGGGCAGCCACGCGGTGTGGGTGGCGGCGGTGTCGCGGTGGCAGGACAGGCACTCGCCCTTCAGATGGTCGGACGACGAAGCGACCTTGATGCTGTGCGTGCGGTGGCAGTCCTTGCAGTCGAGCGCCTCGTCGCTGGATTGCCCGTGCACGCTGGCCGCATAGGCGGTGACGACCTCCTTGTGGCAGGCCTGGCACGACGCGGCGGTGGTGTGGTCGCCGCCCTTGGTCGACTTGGTCGCGTGCGGGTTGTGGCAGTCGCTGCACACGGGCGCGTCCTTGTTGCCCTCGCGCACCAGCGCGGCGTGCACGCTGTCGTCGTATTGCTTGAAGACCTTCTTGTGGCAGTCGCGGCAGGTCTCGGTCATCGCGAGCGATTCCTCGCGCTTGCTCGCGATCGCCTTCTTGTCCTTGCCGTGGTCCTTGGCGTCGATCTCCGAGTGGCATCCGTCGCAGCCGCCGGAGCCGTGCACGGAGTCGGCGTATGCCTTCTCCGCGACGTGCAGGGAGAGCTTCTCCCCGTTGCCCAGCGTCTTCTCGAGCGTGGGCTTGGCGTGGCATTCGAGGCAGGCCTTGTCCTCCTTGGACAGGCCCTCCTTCTTGGGTTCGGCGGCATGGGCGGCCAGGCCCAGCATCGACAACGCGATGGCCGCCGCGGCGGCGCGAAGAATGCCGAAGGGACGTGGGCCGGCCGTGACGCCCGTGGTGCGGGAGCGTGTCATAGCGGTTCCTCTGTGGTCGAAGTGGTCGGGGCCGGCCCGGCCCGCCGCGTGGGCCTGCGGCGAGCCGGGCCGTGTGCCTTCAGTCGGCGCGGACCCGGGCGGCGAGCGCCCGGCCTCCCGTCCATGCCAGCATCGCGATGCCGACGAAGGGGAACAGCAGCACGAACGCCAGCCCGACGAAGGGCGCGGCAGCCAGTTGCAGCGCGAACCTGCCGAAGCCGAGCATCGAGCGCAGCCGCTCGCGTGCCTTCGGCCCCTCGAACAGCGGCTCCATCGCGGCCCAGGCCAGCATGCCGATGCCGACGAAGGGCAGCAGCACCGCGTAGATCAGCCCGACGAAGGGCGCCGACAGGAACAGCGCCATGTTCTTGATCAGGCTGGGCTTCTTCTCGGCCATCGCCGGCGCGGGCGCGGCGGGGGCAGGCTCGGGGGTCGGCGCCGCCGGCGCGACCTCGGGAGGCGCGGTCTGGTGCAGCGCATCGAGCGTCGACTGCTCGATCATCTCGGGCGACAGCGGCTTGCGCAGGAACTGCGCCACGCCGGCGGCCTTGGCGCGTTCCTCGTTGGCGGTGCTGCCGTAGCCGGTGACGATCACCACCGGTGTCCAGGGCTGCTTGGCCTTCACGCGCTCGGCCACTTCCAGGCCGCTCATGCCCGGCATCTTGATGTCGGTGAACACGAGGTCGACGTTCTCCTGCTGCAGCTTCATCAACGCGTCGTAGCCGTTCTCGGCCGTGATCACGATGTAGCCCTTGTCGGAGAGCACGCGGTTGAAACTCTTTCCAACCACCGGGTCGTCGTCGACGACCAATACCTTGCGCAGCGCAGTCATGATGACCTCCTCATTGAGTTGGCGCCCCCCGCGTCCGTGGCGGACGCCGGGATTGCCGGGGATTCGTCGATACCCTGCTCGCGGGGCGGCACGTCGCAGTGCAGTGCCCATTTCTTGTGGAGCATGGCGGATTCGGCCGCGTCGATGACCTGCTCGGGTCCGACGGGTTTGGCGAGGTAATCGTGGGCGCCCAGCGCGACGGCTTCCTTGGCGGATTCGAGCGTGGGGTAGCCGGTGATGATGACGACCTCGCTCTCGGGCCAGCGCTGCTTGAGCGCGCGCAGGATCGTCATGCCGTCCACGCCGGGCATGCGCAGGTCGAGCAGCACGACGTCGAACGGCTCCTGCTGCATCAGTTGCGAAACCTGGGTCCAGGTCCAGACCGCTTCGACCCGGCAATCGGTGGCGGCGAGTATTCGCGAATAACTCAGCCGGACCACTTCCTCGTCATCGACGATGAGAATCTTGGGCTTGGTATTCATTTGGCCGACTCTGGCTGGTGTTTGAATCGATCAAAGCATCAGCCATGCCAAATCGACCCCCTTCATCAATATCCCGAAGAATCAGCGACTTACCGCGATCGTCCGGGCGTGCGAGGCTTTCGTGACCCGCGTCGAAGTACATTGATTTCATGCACCCGGACCTGCCGGCTTCGAGAATCTCCTTGAGATTCAAGGACCTGCGCGGGTGCCCCCGGCCAGTGTGTTTTCATGCACCCGCCGGCGCGCGGCACGCCCGGCGCGGCGCAGTTCGGTATGCTGCGCACTTCGTGCCCACGCACGCACCGCTTCGCCACTGACCTCACGGAGAACTCTCGATGACCCGCGTCTTCAACTTCAGCGCCGGCCCAGCCACCCTGCCCGAGCCCGTCCTGCGGCAAGCCGCCGAGGAAATGCTCGACTGGCACGGGTGCGGCATGTCGGTGATGGAGATGAGCCATCGCGGCAAGGAGTACATGGGCATCCACGCCGAAGCCGAGAGCCTGCTGCGCGAGTTGCTCGCCATCCCCGCGAACTACAAGGTGGTGTTCGTGCAGGGCGGCGCCATCGGCCAGAACGCGTTCGTGCCGATGAACCTGCTGCGCGGCCATGCGAGCGCCGACTACGTCAACACGGGCGAATGGTCCAAGAAGTCGATCAAGGAGGCGCGCAAGTACGGCGGCGTCAACGTCGTGGCCAGCGGCGAGGCGTGCGGCTTCACGAGCATCCCGAAACGCGACACGTGGAAGCTCGATCCGAACGCGGCCTACGTGCACATCTGCTCGAACGAGACGATCGGCGGCCTGCAATACCACTGGACCCCCGACACGGGCGACGTCCCGCTGGTGGCCGACATGTCCTCGGACATCCTCTCGAAGCCGATCGACGTGAGCCGCTACGGCCTCATCTACTGCGGCGCGCAGAAGAACATCGGCCCGGCCGGCCTCACCATCGTGATCGTGCGCGAGGACCTGATCGGCCAGGCGCTGCCGATCACGCCCTCGGCCTTCGACCTCAAGCAGCAGGCCGACAACGACTCGATGCTGAACACGCCGCCGACCTACGCGATCTACATCGCCGGCCTGGTGTTCAAGTGGCTGAAGGCCCAGGGCGGCCTGAGCGCGATCGCCCGGCACAACGAGACCAAGGCAGCGCTGCTGTACGACTACCTGGGCACCACCTCTTTCTATGCCTGCCCGATCGCCAAGGACGACCGTTCGCTGATGAACGTGCCGTTCCGCCTGCGCGACGAGGCGCTCGACGAGGCCTTCCTCAAGGGCGCGAAGGAGCGCGGCATGATCCAGCTGAAGGGCCACCGCTCGGTGGGCGGCATGCGCGCCTCGATCTACAACGCCATGCCCCAGGAAGGCGTGAAGGCGCTCGTCGCCTACATGAAGGACTTCGAGAAAGCGCATGGCTAAGGGCTAGCTTCGGCGCCGGCTGCGGCCGGCCTTCCTTGGAGGGGCTGACATGGAACGGTCGACGTCGCAGTTCAAGGTGTTGCTGCTCAACCCGATTTCCGACAACGGGCTGAAGCGGCTGCCGTCCGCGCGCTACGCGGTCGGCAAGGACTTCTCGCAGCCCGATGCGGTGCTGGTGCGCTCGGCCGACATGCACGGCATCGAGATCGCGGCCAGCGTGCAGGCGATCGCCCGCGCCGGCGCGGGCACCAACAACATCCCGGTCAAGGCGATGAGCCGCCGCGGCGTGCCTGTGTTCAACGCCCCCGGCGCCAATGCCAACGCGGTCAAGGAGCTGGTGATCGCCGGCATGCTGCTGGCCGCGCGCAACGTGCCACCGGCGCTGCGCTTCGTGACTGCGCTCGACCCCGCGATGCCGGACATGGAGCGCGCCGTCGAGGACGGCAAGAAGGCCTTCGCCGGCATGGAGCTCGCGGGGCAGACGCTGGGCATCGTCGGCCTGGGCAAGGTCGGCTGCCTGGTCGCCGATGCCGCCATCAAGCTGGGCATGAACGTGCTCGGCTACGACCCCGAGATCACCGTCGACGCCGCATGGAGCCTGCCGGCGCAGGTCCGCAAGGCACACAGCGTCACCGAGGTGCTCAAGAACGCGAACTTCGTGACGCTGCATGTGCCGCTGCTGGACGCCACGCGCCACCTTGTCAATGCCGACAACGTCGGGCTGATGCGCCCGGGCACCGTGCTGCTGAACTTCTCGCGCGATGCGGTGGTGAGCGAGCCGGCCGTGCTGGCGGCGCTCGGCCGCGGCCAGCTCGCCTGGTACGTGTGCGACTTCCCGAGCGCCGCGCTCAACGCGCACGAGCGGGTGATCGCGCTGCCGCACCTGGGCGCCTCCACCCGCGAGGCGGAGGAGAACTGCGCCGTGATGGTGGTGGACCAGCTGCGCGACTTCCTCGAGCACGGCAACGTCGCCAACACCGTGAACTTTCCGGCGGTCGCGATGGGCCGCGAATCGTCGTTCCGGGTGGCGATCGCCAACGCCAACGTGCCCAACATGCTGGGGCAGATCTCCACCGCCATGGCACGCGCGGGGCTCAACATCCACAACATGGTCAACAAGTCGCGCGGCGACGTGGCCTACACCCTGGTCGACGTGGACAGCCCGATCAAGCAGACCGTCCTGGACGAGATCGCGGGCATCGAGGGTGTGCTGACGGTGCGCTACCTGCCGCTGGACCCGGCTGCGTAGCGTCGCGGCAAGCCGGCCGTGCCAGACTTGCGGCTTGTGACTTCGACTTCGCCACCCCTCATGCTCACCGTCAACAAGCTCATCGCCCAGGGCCGCGGCCTCGCGCCCGCCCTGCTCAAGCGCGCCGCCGCCGTCGTGCTCGACTGGGACACCCGCCAGAAAAGCCGCTTCGACACCGAGGATTCGCAGGGCCGCCAGCTCGGCGTGTTCCTGCCGCGCGGCGCGGTCGTGCGCGGCGGCGACGTGCTGGTGGCCGAGGACGGCACGCTCATCAAGGTGATCGCCACGCCGCAGCCGGTGCTGGTGGTGCGCCCCTGCGCCGAGCACGGTTCGGCCTTCGACCTCGTGCGGGCCGCCTATCACCTGGGCAACCGGCACGTGCAGCTCGAACTGCAGCCGGACCGCCTGCAGCTCGAGCCGGACCACGTGCTGGCCGACATGCTGCGGCAGATGCACTTGACCGTGACCGAGGAGCTGGCGCCCTTCGAGCCGGAGTCGGGCGCCTATGCGAGCGCGGCCCACGCCCACGGTGACGCGCACGAAAACGCACACGGCCATTCGCACGGCCATGCCCACGGGCACTCTCACGAGCATGACCACGGCCATGTGCACGGGCCCGGCTGCAACCACGACCATTGACGCCATGCCGAGCGCGGCGCCCGCCTCGCTGCTGCAGCTGATGTGGCTCGCCTCGCCGGCGTTGCCGGTGGGCGGCTTCAGCTATTCCGAGGGCCTGGAATCCGCCGTCGAATCGGGCCGCGTCACCGGCGAGGCGCAGGCGGCGCGGTGGCTGCTCGACCAGCTGCAGCTGAGCCTCGTGCGCAGTGACCTCGCGGTCGTGGCCAGGGCGTTCGCCGCCTGGCAGCAGGTCGACGCGCAGGCGCTGCGCGAGCTCAACGACTGGGTCACGCGCACCCGCGAGACGCAGGAGCTGCGCCAGCAGACCCAGCAGATGGGACGCTCGCTGCTCGAGTGGCTGCGCAACCGCCTGCCCGAAGCGCCCGAACTGGCGACGCTGGCCGCGCTGGCGCCCGCCCCGACCTGGCCGGTGGCTTTCGGGCTCGCGGCCGCGCGCACCGGGGCGAGTTGCCACGACGCGCTGCTCGCCTTTGCCTTCGGCTGGGCGGAGAACATGGTGCAGGCGGCGCTGAAGGCCGTGCCCCTGGGCCAGAACGCCGGCCAGCGCATCCTCGGCCAGCTCGCCGACGCCATCCCCTCGGCGGTGGACGAGGCGCTGCGACTGCCCGACGGTGCGCGCCAGGCGTTCGCGCCCATGCTCGCCATCCTCTCGGCCCAGCACGAGACGCAATACTCGCGCCTGTTCCGTTCCTGACCATTCAACGCGACGACCGCCTCATGACCCTGCTGCACACCATCCCTGGCCGGACCAGGAAACTGCCGCCGCTGCGCGTGGGCGTCGGCGGCCCGGTCGGCTCGGGCAAGACGACGCTGGTCGAGATGCTGTGCAAGGCGATGCGCAGCCGCTACGACCTCGTCGTCGTCACCAACGACATCTACACCAAGGAAGACCAGCGGCTGCTCACCGTCGCGGGCGCGCTGGAGGCCGAGCGCATCATGGGTGTCGAGACCGGCGGCTGCCCGCACACCGCCATCCGCGAGGACGCATCCATCAACCTGGAGGCGGTCGACCGCATGCTGGCGCGCTTTCCGGACGCCGACATCGTCTTCATCGAGTCGGGCGGCGACAACCTCGCCGCCACCTTCAGCCCCGAGCTGTCGGACCTGACGATCTACGTGATCGACGTGGCCGCCGGCGAGAAGATCCCGCGCAAGGGCGGCCCCGGCATCACCAAGAGCGACCTGTTCGTCATCAACAAGACCGACCTCGCACCCTACGTCGGCGCGGACCTCGGCGTGATGGAGGCCGACACGCGGCGCATGCGCGGAGCGCGGCCCTTCGTGATGACCAACCTGAAGACCAAGGCGGGGCTCGACGAGGTGGTGGCGTTCATCGAGCGCAAGGGCATGCTGACGTCCAAGTAAGGCATGTCATCCGGCGAAAGGCGGGATCCACCCAGGCCGCTGGATCCCGACTTTCTCGGGATGACGAGGCTGGTTCAAAGCCAACCCACGCGCTTGAAGCGCCGGTACAGCAGCGCGCAGGTCAGCCCGATCGTCGCCAGCGCCATCGGGTAGCCGTAGTGCCACTTGAGCTCGGGCATGTGCTCGAAGTTCATGCCCCAGATGCCCGCGAAGGCGGTCGCCACCGCGAAGATGCCGGCCCAGGCCGCCAGCTGCTTGGTGGTCTCCGACTCCTCGATCGTCACCATCGAGAGATTCACCTGGATCGCCGTGCCGATCGTGTCGCGCAAGGTGTCGAGCGTGCCGTTGATGCGCACGAGGTGGTCGTAGACGTCGCGGAAGTATTCGCGGCTGCCCTCGCACACCATCGGCACGCGCCCGCTCCACAACTTGCTCACCGATTCCATCAGCGGCGTGACGGCGTGCTTGACGATGCCGATGCGCCGCTTCAGGTCGTACAGCTGCTCGATGTTCACCCGCGCCGCGCCGCGCACGAAGATCTGCTCCTCGATGCCCTCGAGCTCGCCCTCCAGCGCATCGATGATCGGGAAGTAGCGGTCCACCACCGCATCCATCAGCGCATAGAAGACGAAGCCCGCACCGTGCCTGAGCAGGTGCGGCTCCTGCTCGGCGCGCTGGCGCACGCCCAGCAGGTTCTGGGTGCTGTGGTTGCGCACGGAGAGCACGAAGTTGCGGCCGACGAAGACGTTGACCTCGCCCACGCGCAGCTGGTCGGTCGCATTGAACTCCACCGTGTGCATCACCGCGAACAGCGTCTCGCCGTACTCCTCGACCTTGGGCCGCTGGTGGCCGTGGCGCGCATCCTCGATGGCCAGGTCGTGCAGGCCGAACTCGTGCTGCATGGTGCCGAGCTCGGCGTCGGTCGTGTCGCGCAGCGCCACCCAGACGAAGCAATCGGGCCGCCCCACGTAGTCGCTGATGTCCTCGACCCGGATGTCGGCGAGCTTCTTTCCGTCCTGGTAGGCGACGCAGTTGATCAGCATGGCAAGGGCACTCCCCAACGAAACAGAGAACGCCGATCTTATGAGGGCGATGCCCCTTTGACCGTCACCCCGGCGAAAGCCGGGGTCCACGATGCGGCAGTGCTGCGTCATCGTGGATTCCGGCCTTCGCCGGAATGACGAGACGGCCGCCACTCATATCTGCACGCGTGTTCCCAGCTCGATGACGCAGTTGTTGGGCAGCCGGAAGAATTCCGCCACGCTGCCCGCGTTGCGCGACATGGTCGCGAAGAGCTTCTCGCGCCAGTGCGCCATGCCGGTTCCGGGCGTGGGCACCACGGTCTCGCGGCTCAGGAAATACGAGGTCTCGAAGAGGTTGATGTCCAGCCCGTGCGCGCGGCACAGCGCCAGCGCCTGCGGGATGTCGGGCGTGTTCTTGAACCCGTAGTTCACGCAAACCCGCCAGAACCCGCGCGCCAAAGGCGTCACCTGCACCCGCTGCTCGAACGGCACCCAGGGCACATCGTGAAAGACCACGGTCAGGATCACGTTGCGCTCGTGCAGCACCTGGTTGTGCTTGAGGTTGTGCATCAACGCCTGCGGCACGGTGTCGGGGTTGGCGACCGTGTAGACGGCCGTACGCGCGCTGCGCGGGATCGCGTCCTCGGCCAGCGCGGTGATGAAGGGAAGCAGCTCGGGATCGTCGCGGCGGATGGTCTCCATGAGCAGCTCCCGCCCGCGCTTCCAGGTGGCCATGATCGTGAACATGACGGCGCCCGCGGCGAGCGGGAACCAGCCGCCCTCGATCAACTTGAGCGCACACGAGGCCACCAGCACGGCGTCGAGCAGCAGGAACACTCCGGTGGCACCGAGCGCCACCAGCAGCGGGTAGCCCCACACGTGGCGCACGACGAAGAAGGTCAGGACGGTGGTGATGAGCATCGTCACCGTCACCGCGATGCCGTAGGCCGCGCCGAGTGCAGACGAGCTGCCGAAGCCGACCGTGGCCAGGATCACCGCCGCCAGCAGCACGCGGTTCACCTCCGGCAGGTACACCTGGCCCATCTCTCTGGCCGAGGTGTATTCGACCCGCAGCCGCGGCAGGAAGCCCAGCTGCATCGCCTGCTTGGTCATCGAATAGGCACCCGAGATCACCGCCTGCGAGGCGATCACGGCGGCCGCCGTGGCAAGCACCACCGCCGGAATCAGCCAGGCCTGCGGGAACAGGCGGAAGAACGGGTTGGCCAGCGCGCTGGGGTCGCGCATCAGTAGCGCGCCCTGCCCCATGTAGTTGAGCGCGAGCGCCGGCAGCACGATCGCCGTCCAGGCCAGCCGGATCGGCCGCTTGCCGAAATGGCCCATGTCGGCGTACAGCGCCTCGGCGCCGGTGAAGGCCAGCACGATCGCACCGACTGCGACGAACAGGTGCCAGCCCTGCGAGCGCAGGAACGCGACAGCCTGCAAGGGGTCGAGCGCCGCCAGGATGGCGGGCTGGCGGGCGATCTCGCTCACGCCGGTCGCGGCCAGCACCACGAACCACAGCACGATGATCGGCCCGAACAGCCGGCCCACCGCGCCGGTGCCGTGCTTCTGCACGAGAAAGAGGCCGATGAGCACCGCCACTGAAATCGGCAGCACGAACGAGGCAAGACCGGGCGCGACGACCTCCAGCCCTTCGATCGCACCGAGCACCGAGATCGCCGGCGTGATGACGCTGTCGCCATAGAAGAGCGACGCGCCCAGCACGCCGGTCAGCAGAAGTCCGGTGCGCCAGCGCGGCGACAGACGCTCGGCGTGCGCAGCCAGCGCCGTGAGCGCCATGATGCCGCCTTCGCCGCGGTTGTCGGCGCGCAGGATGAGCGCCACGTACTTGAAGGTGACCACCATCATCAAGCCCCAGAAGATGACGGACACGGCGCCCACCAGGTGCGGCTGGTCCAGCGGGACGCCGGTGAGCGGGCTGAAGATCTCCTTCATCGTGTAAAGCGGGCTGGTGCCGATGTCGCCATAGACGACGCCGATCGCGCCCAGGGTCAGCGCCGCCAGGCCCTGGCGGCGGGAGTTCGATGTGGTTTGCATGGGCGCCGTTTATCGCCGCAGGCGCATCAGGAAGGCATAAGCGCGCCGCTGGCGCTTCTCACTCGGCGGCGAGGCGGTAGCCCACGCCGGTCTCGGTGAGCAGGTGCCGCGGCTCGGCGGGATCACGTTCGATCTTGGCGCGCAACTGGCCCATGTACAGGCGCAGATAATGCGTGTGCTCGGTGAACTCGGGGCCCCACACGTCGGCCAGCAACTGCCGGTGCGTGACCACCCGACCCGCACTGCGCACCAGCCGCGCGAGCAGCTTGAATTCGGTGGGAGTCAGATGCAGCGGCACGCCGTCGCGCTCGACGCGCCGGGTCTCGAGGTCGACACGGAGATCGTCGACCTCGTGCCGTGTCTGCGCCGCCGCCAGCGCCGTGCCGCGATGGCGCATGGCCACGCGCATGCGCGCCAGCAACTCGCCGATGCCGAAGGGCTTGGCGAGGTAGTCGTCGGCACCGAGGTCCAGCAGCGCGATCTTCTGCGCCTCCTGGTGCCGCGCCGAGACGACGATGATCGGCATCGCGCTGGATCGCCGTACCTCACGCACGAAATCGGCGCCATCGCCGTCAGGCAGGCCGAGATCGAGCACCGCCAGGTCAGGAGCGTCGTGGCGCAGCAGGGCCAGGGCTTCGCTGAGCGACGCGGCGGTGTGCACCTCGAAGCCCTCGACCGCGAGCGAGGAGCGCAGCAGGTCGCGGATGTCGCGATCGTCCTCGATGACCAGCACTTTCAGGCTCATGTCACTGCCCTGCGCTCGGCTGCTCCATGTCCACCGGCAAGCTGAGGCGGAAGCTGCTGCCGCCGCCACTGCGCCGCCGCGCCGTCAATCGCCCGCCGTGCGCCTGGGCGATCGCCCGGCACACCGCCAGCCCCAGGCCGGCGCCGCGCTGGCCATGGGCGCGGTCGCCGCGCACATACGGCTCGAAGAGATGCGCCTCGTCCTCGGGCGTGAGGCCGGGGCCGCGGTCCTTCACGCTCAGGGTCAATTCACCGTCCTGCTCGGCCACCACGAGATCGACCGGCCCCTCGCTGTACTTGAGCGCGTTGTCCAGCAGGTTGGTCACCAGCTGCGCCAGCAGCACCGGGTCGGCGCGCACGAGCGGCAGACCGGCCGGCACGCGCGACCTGATGCGCCGCGACGGATCATGAGCGCGGACTCGAGCGAGCACCGCGCCGACGATCTCCTCGATCGATTCCCAGTCGCGCCGCAGCTGCAGGCCGGCCCCCGAGAGGCGGACCAGCTGCAGCGTGTTTTCGGTCAGCTCGGCCAGGTACCGCGCTTCGCCGCCGATGCTGGCGAGCAGCCGGTCCTGTTCCGCCGCGCTCAGCCGGTCGCGCTGCGACTGCAGCGACGACGCCGCGCCGATGATCGCCGCCAGCGGCGTGCGCAGGTCGTGCGACACCGCCGCGAGCATCGTGCCTTGCAGCTGATGCCGCTCGGCCTCGGCCTGCGCGGCACGCATGGCCGCGGACAGGCGCAGCCGCCACACGGCCTGCGCCAGCAAGGCACACAGCGCCTGCGCGTGCTCGCGCGTGTCCACGTCGGCAGCGACCGCGGGCTGCACGCAGGCCGCCCCGACCGCGTGCCCGCGTGTGCCCAGGGGCACGTACCAGGCCTCGAGCCCGGGCCAGCGCGCGGTGCCCGGGCCGAGCACGGCGCCTTCAGCGATGCAGCAGCGCAGGCCGTCGCGCCGGGTCGCGTCGAGCGCCGCGTCGTCCAGCAACTGCCCTTGCGCATCGGTCAGCACCAGCACGCACGGGCCGGTGAAGATGTCTTGCAGCGCACGCTCCCCGATGCCCAACACCTCTTGCTCGCTGGCGGCCTCGCCCAGTTCCTCGGCCACTTGCTGCAGGTGGCGCGCACGGCGCTCGTTCAGGCGCGCCAGCGCGGACTCGCGGCGCAGCGCCGACGACAGGTGGCTGATCGCCAGCGCGACCGCCAGCATCACGGCCAGCGCGATGAAGTGCTCATGGTGTTCCACCGCCAGGGTGTGGCGAGGCGGAACGAAAAGGAAGTTGAACGCGGTCACCGCGGCCACCGCGCAGATCGTCGACTCGACCCAGCGCAGCCGGTACGCGGCCAGCACGACGGCTAGCAGGTACAGCATCGCCTGGCTGGTGAGCGAGATTTCGCCGTCGAGCGCGAGCGCGCCCGCCGTGGCCGCCAGCAGGAGTGCGAGCAAGGTCGCCCAGTCGCGCAGCGGCCGGCGGTCGTTGGTGTCGGACGGCGCCGGAGTCATGCCTCGAGCCTAGCCGCCTGGGCATAAGGATCGCATCAGGGTGCCCCGGCCGGGGCACCCGGCGACAGCCCTCAGTGGATCTGGCCCACGCCCTGCAACGCGCGCACCGCCCCGGCCCCGACCGAGGCGCCGAAGCGCTTGGCCAGCCGCTCGGCGATGTTCTCCTTGGGCGTGTAGTCGATCACGTCCTCGGCGTGCACGACTTCGCGCGCGACGTAGTCCAGGTTGCCGAACTTGTCGGCTAGGCCGAGCCTGACGGCTTCCTCGCCGTTCCAGTACAGGCCCGAGAAGGTGTCAGGCCCTTCCTTCAGGCGCTTGCCGCGGCCTTCCTTGACGACGCGGATGAACTGCTTGTGGATCTGCTCGAGCATCGCCAGCGTGTAGGCCTTCTGCTTGTCGCTCTCGGGCGAGAACGGGTCGTTCATGCCCTTGTTCTCGCCGGCGGTGTACAGGCGCCGCTCGACGCCCAG
Source organism: Piscinibacter sp. (assembly GCA_035254085.1). Lineage (GTDB taxonomy): Bacteria > Pseudomonadota > Gammaproteobacteria > Burkholderiales > Burkholderiaceae_C > Albitalea. The sequence continues at coordinate 4,997 of DATFAY010000410.1, read as the reverse complement.
CTTCTCCATCGCGCCGGTGAAGCCGAAGCTGTCCATCAGCACGCCGATGGAGCCGACGATGCTCGCCTTGTCGGTGTAGATCTCGTCGGCCGCCACCGCGATGTAGTAGGCGCCCGAGGCGCACACTTCCTCGCACACCGCGTACAGCTTCTTGTGGTGCAAGGCCTTCAGCCGCTTGATCTCGTCGTTGACGATGCCTGCCTGCACGGGGCTGCCGCCCGGCGAGTTGATGCGCAGCACCACCGCCTGCGCCGTCTTCTCCTCGAAGGCCGAGCGCAGCGCGCTGACGATGCGCTCGGCGCTCGCCTCGGTGTCGGAGGCGATCTCGCCGCGCACTTCGATCAGCGCGGTGTGCGGCCCGGTCGGCGTGTTGGCGGCCTTGCGCGCGGCCAGCATCGAAGCCAGCACCAGGAACAGCAGCACCAGCCACATCCAGCGGAAGAACAGGCGCCAGCGCCGTTCGCTGCGCCGGTCGCGCATGTAGTCGCGCGCGAACTGCTCGATCACGCTGTCGAGCCGGCTCGGCGGCGACGCGGCGCTGCCTGCGGCCGCGGCGGGCGCAGGGGTGGATGACAGCGGGGCCGGCCCGGCGCCGGGCAGATCGTCTTGCGAAGTCATGGGGAAGCCTTCTTCTTGCAGCCCGCCGATTCGGGGCGAAACGCGCGCGAATCAGTCGGTGAACGCGGGGCGCGTGTCCCGCGAAGGATACCAATAGACCTGTCCGTCGCGTTCTTCCACCTGCAGCCGGGTGAGCTTTCCGCGCCCGCAGGGGCCGCCGATGCACTGGCCGTCGCGTGGATCGTAGGCGGCGCCGTGGATGGAGCACAGGATGAACTCCTTGGCGCTGTCCAGGAACTCGCCGGGCTGCCAGTCCATCTCGGTGGGCACGTGCAGGCAGCGGTTGAGGTAGCCGACGACGCGGCCGTCGAAGCGCAGCACGAAGGCGCGCGCCGGCTGGCGAAAATGCAGCACGTCGAAGACGAAGGCGCGCCCGCGCTCCTCGAGTTCGGCCGAGCCGCACAGCGGCAGCGGTGTCGGCTCGAGCATCGGCTCAGGCATGGCGCAGCAGCCAGTCGTGCAGGTCGGGCACCGAATGCGCGATGTGCAGCGGGTCGAACTCGGCGAACCCCTCGCTGGCATGCGCCCCGTAGCTCACGCCGATGCGCGCGGTGCCGGCGTTGGCGGCGAGCTGCAAGTCGTGGGTGGTGTCGCCGATCATCAGCGTGCGCCCGGGCTCGACGCCGAACTCGCGCATCAACTCGAGCAGCATGCGCGGGTCGGGCTTGGAAGCCGTCTCGTCGGCGGTGCGCGTGCTGTCGAACATGCCCTTGAGCTGGACCGAGGAGAGCGCCTCGTCCAGGCCGCGGCGCGACTTGCCCGTGGCCACGCCCAGCCAATGGTGACGCTCCTTCAGCGCCTGCAGCATCGCCAGCGTGCCCTCGAAGAGCACCACCTCGTGCTGGCGCGCGAAGTAGTGGTGGCGATAGCGCAGCCCCAGCTCCGGGTAGCGCTCGCGCGGCAGGCCGGGCGCGGCGTGCTGCAGCGCGTCGATCAGGCCCATGCCGATCACGTAGCTGGCGTCCTTGTCGCTGGGCACCTCGACCCCGAGGTCGGCGCAGGCGGCCTGGATGCAGCGCGTGATGAGCGCGGTGGAATCGAACAGGGTGCCGTCCCAATCGAAGACGATCAGGTCGAACTGGCGGGGACGGTGTGTCAAAGCGGTCTCAGGTGGGCCAGGAGGGATTCGCATTCTGGCGGCAGCGGCGCCTCCAGCTCGATCGTCTCGCCGCTGGCGGGATGCTCGAAGCGCAGCCGCCGCGCGTGCAGGAACATGCGTTCGAACCGGTGGCCGCCCGCGAGTTCGCCGCGTGCAAGCGCCCTGTTCAGCGCGAACTCGCCGTATTTCTCGTCGCCCGCGATCGGATGCCCCTCATGGGCCAGGTGCACGCGGATCTGGTGGGTGCGGCCGGTCTTGATGGTCACGTCGAGCAAGGTGAACTCGGCGAAGCGCTGTGCCACCTGGACCAGGGTGATCGAGCGGCGACCCTGGTCGTGGTCGGCGTCGACGGTGCGCACGCGGCGTTCGCCCTCGGCGGTCAGGAACTTGTGCAGCGCCACGTCGATGACCTTCTTGCCGGCCGGCCAGGCGCCTGCCACCAGCGCAGCGTAGGTCTTGCCCGTCTCGCGGCTGCGGAACTGGTCTTGCAGCGCGGTCAAGGCTGAACGCTTCTTGGCGATCAGCAGCAGGCCGGAGGTCTCCTTGTCGAGCCGGTGCACCAGTTCGAGCATGCGGGCCTGCGGACGCGCCTGGCGCAACTGCTCGATCACGCCGAAGCTCACGCCGCTGCCGCCATGCACCGCGACGCCGGCGGGCTTGTCCACCGCCAGCAGGTGCTCGTCCTCGTAGACCACGGGAAATTCGCGCGGCGGCGCGGGGCGCTCGGCGCTGCGATCGGCGACGCGCACCGGCGGCACGCGCAGCTCGTCGCCCAGGGCCAGGCGGGTGTCCGCACTCGCGCGCCCCTTGTTCACCCGCACTTCGCCGGAGCGGATCACGCGGTAGACATGGGTCTTCGGCACGCCCTTGAGCAGCTTGACCAGGAAGTTGTCCAGCCGCTGCCCCTCGGAGGTTTCATCGATCGTGAGGTGCAGCACGGCGGGCGCGGCGCTCTCTTTGGCGCCCGGCCCCGGCGGCTTGACGGCCTTTGCCTTGGCGGCCGGTTTGCCCCCTATAATGCGTTGCACCACGTTTGCGATGTAAGTGTTTGATTTTCCTGAGTTTACTCGGGGCGCTTGCAGGCAGATGCGGCGGCCGGTGTTGTGAATGCCGGCCACAAGGTGATGCAACGCGCCAGGAACGAAGCAGGCCCTGTCCCCAAGTGACGAGGGCGGCCCCCAGCCCGGCGCGGCAGAGCAACGTAGAACGAACCGCCGGCGCATGCGCCGGAGCAAACCAAGGTTTCAGGCAGGAGACGAGCGCCCATGGCACGGATGCCCAGCGCCCCGGCTCCCGCCCGCGTCCAGTGATCACGCGGATGTCGTCGACAGTGTCCTTCCCCCTGCGCCCCGTGCGCTCGCCACTCGAGGCCGTTGCGGCCCGTGGCGCAGCGCGTCGTCGCGTGTGCGGGCCGGGCCGGACGACCCAGGCCCTCCCCGCCCACGCAACCCCGCCTACCCGGCGTGGGCTCGCGCGGCAGTCGGCCCGGCCCGCAACGCTCGCTGCCACGCACGCGCCAACGCTGCCACGCTGATCGCATCGATCGGCAAACAGTCCAGGGCGATTCCTTCTTCGGTTCCTCCACGTTTCTCGTGCATCGATGAGTCGCCCCTGAGAGATCAGTGGCGGCGTGTTGAGCCTGTCCTCCACACGAGGACGGCGAAGGAGTGCACATGAAACGCATGCTGATCAACGCGACGCAGCCCGAAGAGCGTCGCCTCGCGATCGTCGACGGCCAGAAGCTGCTGGACTTCGAGACCGAGATCGAGGGCCGCGAGCAGCGCAAGGGCAACATCTACAAGGCGGTCGTCACCCGCGTCGAGCCCTCGCTCGAAGCCTGCTTTGTCGACTATGGCGAGGATCGCCACGGCTTCCTGCCGTTCAAGGAGATCTCGCGCAACTACTTCCGCGACGGCGTGGACGTACGCTCGGCACGCATCCAGGACGCGATCCGCGAGGGCGACGAACTGCTGGTGCAAGTCGAGAAGGAAGAGCGCGGCAACAAGGGCGCGGCGCTCACCACCTTCGTTTCGCTGGCCGGTCGCTACCTCGTCCTCATGCCCAACAATCCGCGCGGCGGCGGCGTGTCGCGCCGCATCGAGGGCGAGGACCGCGAGGAGCTCAAGGAGAACCTCGACCAGCTCGATTACCCGAAGGGCATGAGCCTGATCGCGCGCACCGCCGGCATCGGCCGCACCGCGCCCGAGCTGCAGTGGGACCTCAACTACATGCTCAAGCTCTGGAACGCCATCGACGGCGCGGCCAAGGGCGGCAAGGGTGCGTTCCTGATCTACCAGGAGTCGTCGCTGGTGATCCGTGCGATCCGCGACTACTTCACCGCCGACATCGGCGAGATCCTGATCGACACCGACGACATCTACGACCAGGCGCAGCAGTTCATGAACCATGTGATGCCCGAGTCGGCATCCAAGGTCAAGCGCTACCGCGACGACGCCCCGCTGTTCTCGCGCTTCCAGATCGAGCACCAGATCGAGACGGCCTTCTCGCGCACGGTGAACCTGCCCTCGGGCGGCGCGATCGTGATCGACCACACCGAGGCGCTGGTCTCGGTCGACGTCAACTCGGCGCGCGCCACGCGCGGCTCGGACATCGAGGAGACCGCGACACGCACCAACCTCGAGGCCGCCGACGAGATCGCGCGCCAGATGCGCCTGCGCGACCTGGGCGGCCTGATCGTCGTCGACTTCATCGACATGGAAGAGTCGAAGAACCGCCGCGAGGTGGAGACCCGGCTGCGCGACGCGCTGCGCCAGGACCGTGCCCGCGTGCAGTTCAGCTCGATCTCGAAATTCGGCCTGCTCGAACTGAGCCGCCAGCGCCTGCGTCCGGCGCTCAGCGAAGGCAGCCACATCACTTGCCCGCGCTGCAACGGCACCGGGCACATCCGCGACACCGAATCGTCGGCGCTGCAGATCCTGCGCATGGTGCAAGAGGAGTCGATGAAGGACAACACCGCCGCCGTGCACGTGCAGGTGCCGGTGGAGGTGACCTCCTTCCTGCTCAACGAGAAGCGCACCGAGATCACCAAGATCGAGATGAAGCAGCGCGTGACCGTGCTGCTGGTGCCCAACAAGAACCTCGAGACGCCCAACTACCGCCTCGAGCGCCTGCGCCACGACGACCCGCGCCTGGAGAACCTCCAGGCCAGCTACACCATGGTCGACGAGCAGGAAGAGGAAGTCGGCATCACGCGCCGCGAGAAGGCCAAGGCCAAGCAGGAGCCGGTGATCAAGGGCATCCTGCCCGACACGTCGGCGCC
>DATFAY010000409.1:0-11859 GCA_035254085.1 Piscinibacter sp. | reverse complement strand
GCCGCCTCGACGTTGTAGACCTGCACGTCGCCCACGCGCACGGCGGTGAGCGAGGTGAGGTGCACGGGGACCATGCCGTTGGCGGTGCCCATCGCGATGCGGCGGCCGTTCTTGTAGTCGAGGCCGATGCGCTCGGCGTCGCGCTGGCTCATCGAGACGTAGGTGGCGCCGGTGTCGACCACGAACTGCACCGACCGGCCGTTGATCGTGCCGCCGGTGACGAAGTGGCCGCCCGGCCCGGCGGTGAGCACGATCTGGGTGCCGCTGCCTTCGGCGCCGCCCGTCTTGCCCAGGTTCACAGGCGCGCCGCCCAGCTGCAGCGGCACGCGCTTGCCGTCGAGCTCGACCACGGCCTCGTTGGCGCCCACGCTCACCACCTTGACGTTCTGCACCGTGGCGCCCACGGCGACCATGCGCGGCGTGCCGTTGATCACCAGCAGCGCCTTGTCGCCCATGCTGCCGCTCAGGGTCACCGTCTGCGCCGACGCGCACAGGCTCGCGAGCGCCAGGACCGGCGCGACCAGGAAACGCATGGGATCAGTCCCTGAAGTTGGTGAAGGTCAGCGGCGCATCCGGCACGTCCTTGCGGATCAGCGCCATCGCGGCCTGCAGATCGTCGCGCTTGGCACCGGTGACGCGCACCGTGTCGCCCTGGATGGCGGCCTGCACCTTGAGCTTGCTCTGCTTCACCAGCGATTGAATCTTCTTGGCGGTGTCGCTGTCGATGCCGTTTTTCACGGTCAGCAGCTGCTTGACCTTGTCGCCGCCGATCTTTTCGATCTTGGCGCTGCGGTCGAGATAGCGCACGTCGACGCTGCGCTTGGTCAGCTTGGCCAGCAGGATGTCCATCACCTGGCCGATCTGGAAGTCGCTGTCGGCGAACAGGGTGACCTCCTTGTCCTTGTGCTCGATGCGCGCCGATGAGCCCTTGAAGTCGAAGCGCGTACCGATTTCCTTGGCGGTCTGGTCGACCGCGTTCTTGACCTCGACGAGATTGGGTTCGAGAACCGTGTCAAAGCTGGGCATTGTGGGGCTTGCGCGTGCGCGAAAGGGGGTTGTCGATTGGGGGAAAATTCTCGCATGCACATCGAGTCGGGCGTGAGCCTGAAACCCTACAACACCTTCGGCCTGCCGGCCGTGGCGCAGACCCTCGTACGCGTGGCCAGCGATGCCGACGTTCGCCAGGTTGTTGATCATCCTCAACTCGGGCGGGCGCCGAAATTCATCCTCGGCGGGGGCAGCAACATCGTCCTCACCAAGGACATGCCGCAGGTGGTGATCAAGGTCGAGGTGAAGGGGCGCCGCGTCGTCGAAGAGCGCGCCGACGGCTGGATCGTCGAGGCCGGCGCGGGCGAGAACTGGCACGAATTCGTGATGTGGACGCTCGCGCAAGGCTGCGCCGGGCTCGAGAACCTCGCGCTGATTCCGGGCACCGTGGGCGCCGCCCCCGTGCAGAACATCGGCGCCTACGGTGTCGAGCTGCAGGACCGCTTCGACGCCCTGGACGCGGTCGACCTGGTGACCGGCCGCAGCGTCACCCTGCGCGCGGGCATCTGCGCCTTCGGCTACCGCGACAGCGTGTTCAAGCATTCGCTGGCCGGGCGCAGCGTGATCACCCGCGTGCGCTTCTTCCTGCCCAAGCCCTGGCAGCCGGTGCTGGGCTACCTCGAGCTCGAGCGCAAGGTCGCCGAGACCGGCATCGCGAACCCGACGCCGCAGCAGGTGGCCGACTGGATCATCGCCATCCGCCGCGCCAAACTGCCCGACCCCGCGCAGATCGGCAACGCCGGCAGCTTCTTCAAGAACCCGGTGGTGACGCCCGAGCAGTGCCGCGACATCATCGGCCGCGACCCCGAGATCGTGCACTACCCCATGCCCGACGGCAGCGTGAAGCTGGCGGCCGGCTGGATGATCGACGCCTGCGGCTGGAAGGGCAAGACGGTCGGGCAGGCGGGGGTCTACGAGAAGCAGGCGCTGGTGCTGGTCAACCGCGGCGGCGCCATCGGCTCCGAGGTGATGACCCTGGCGCGCGCGATCCAGGAAAGCGTGTACGGGCGTTTCGGGATTCGATTGGAGCCGGAGCCGGTGGTGGTCTGAATCGAGGTCATCTCGCCCCCCAAGTCGTCATCCCGGCCCCTTGTCGAGCAAGGGGTGGCACTTTCGCCGGGATGACCATCATGCGGAGCGTCAGGCCACGGCCCGCCCCGGCGATCCCGCCGGCAGCCACCCCAGGCTCAGGCACAGGTCGTGCGTGATCATCAAATGGCGCGACAGCGCCTCGAGCGCCGGCGTCAGGTCGGGCCGCGTGGCGTCGGCCGCGGCCTGCGTCAAGGCCTGGGCGTGCTCGACCACGGCGCGCAGCCCCAGGCTCAGCGCTGCGCCCTTGAGCGCATGCACCTGGTTCCACACGCCGGCGCGATCACCGCAGTCGACCAGGGCTTGCAGCCGCTGCGGCGTGCCGGCATGCGCGTCGAAGAAGCTGGCCAGCAGGGCCGCGTACTTCTGCGGCGAGAGGGCGGCATGCAGTTGCTCGACCGTCGCGCGATCGACGATCTCGGTGCCGGAATCGGGCGTGGTCGCGGCCGGCGCGGCCGCCGGCAGGCTCGTGCTGCCGCCGTAGCGCGCCAGCAGCTCGCGCAGCTGCGGCAGGTGTGCCGGCTTGGTGATCATCTCGTCCATGCCGGCGGCGCGTGCCTCGTCGCGCGACTCCTGGAAGGCGTCGGCCGTCAGGGCGACGATGGGCATCGCCCCGCGCGGCAGCGGCAGCGCCCGGATCGCGCGCGCGGCCGCAAAGCCGTCCATCACCGGCATGTGCAGGTCCATCAGCACCACGTCGAAGTCGCGTTCCTGGGCCGCACGCACCGCGTCCTCGCCGTTCTCGGCGAACACCGCGTGGTGGCCCAGCTTGTCGAGCACCGCCTCGAGATAGGCGCGGTTGACCGGGTGGTCCTCGGCCACCAGCACGTCGAGGTGGCGGCCCGGGCCGTCGGCGCCGTTGCGCCCCAGGGCGGCGCCGTGCGCGGGCGGCCCCACGGGCGGCAGCGGCAGCGTGAGCACGAAGCTGCTGCCCTCGGCCGGCGCGCTGCGCACGGTGATGTCGCCGTCCATCAGGCGCGCCAGGCTGCGCGAGATCTCCAGCCCGAGCCCCGTGCCGCCGTGCCGGCGCGAGGTGGTCTCGTCGCCCTGCGTGAAGCGCTGGAAGACGCGCGACTGCGTCGCCTCGTCCATGCCGATGCCGGTGTCGATGACGTTGAAGATCACGCGGCCCGCCGCCGCGCCCATGCCGGTCTCGACCTTCAGGTGCACATGGCCGACGGCGGTGAACTTGACGGCGTTGTGCAGCAGGTTGAACAGGATCTGCTTGAGCCGCGTCGGGTCGGCGCGCACCCAGCGCGGCACGTCGGCGTCCATGGTGACGTTCAGCGTCAGGCCCTTGGCCTGCGCCTGCGCGCGCATCAGCGCCTCGACCTCGCGCACCAGCCGCGCCAGGTCGATCGGCTCGGGCGCGACCTGCAGCTTGCCGGACTCGAGCTTGGAGATGTCGAGGATGTCGTTGAGGATCGCGAGCAGGTGGTGCGCCGATTCCTTGGCGGTGTGCAGGTAGCCGGCCTGCTGCGCGTCGAGCGGCGTCTCCTGCAGCAGCGACATCATGCCCAGCAGGCCGTGGAAGGGCGTGCGGATCTCGTGGCTCATGTTGGCCAGGAACACGCTCTTGGCGCGGCTGGCCGACTCCGCCTCGAGCCGCGCCGCGCGCAGCCGCTCGGCCAGCACCTCGAGGCGCTCGCGCCGCTGCGCCAGCGCGCGGAACTGGCGCATCACGATGAAGGCGAACACCAGCAGCAGCACGCACTGGAAGAAGGTGAGCGCGATGCCCTGCCGGCTTTGCGCGCGCACCGCGTTGTTGCGCTGCGTCACGCGCTCGTAGAGCAGGTGCGACGCGCCGAGCGACAGGTCGTGCAGCGGCACGCTCAGCTCGTCGAGCCGGCCCAGCAGCGTGCGCAGCGCCGCGTGGTCCAGCGGCGCCCGCGGTGTCGGCCCGAGGTAGCGGTCGGCCTGCGCGATGAAGTCGCGCACCTTCGACATGGAGCCTGCATAGGCCGCCTGCCCGGCCATGATGCGGGCCGCGCGTTCGTGGTCGACCAACCCGAGCCGGCTCACGAAGATGTCGTAGCGCAACTGGAGATTGCCAGCCCCCACGTCGCTTCGCTCCTGCCCGTCGCCGGCGCGCGCGTCGGCGGGCGCCAGCGCGCGCTGCATCTCGTTGCGCAGGCGCAGGTGCTCGGCCTCGAGCTGGTAGAAGCTCCAGCCCAGCGCGTCGTTCTGGAACTGGGTGGTGCTGTCGAGCAGGTCGTACTGGCGCCACTGCACGTAGGCCGTGCCGAGCAGGGCGGCCACCAGCGCGGCGCCGATCAGCGCCATCCAGCGCCGGCGCAGCCGTTCGCCCGGCCGCGGATCGGAGCCCGCTGCCGCGCTCAACGCAGCTCCAGTGCCTTGAGCTGCCAGATGGCGCGGCTGTAGTTGATGGCGCTGCGCAGCTCGGGCCGGCTGTCGAAGGGGTAGATGACGACCAGCGGGCCCTTGTCGCGCACCAGCATCGGCTGGTCGTCGAGCAGGTAGGCCACCAGCATGTCCTGCGCGACGGCCTCGTCGACCGGAATGTCGACGCGGTAGTCGTTGAGCGCCACCGCCCGCGCGGTCTTGCCCTTCGCGCCGACGGCGGCCAGCAGGTCGCGCAGCGCGACGCCGGTGAACTTGCGCGGCGTCGGGAACCAGGGCGTCTTGGTCGAGAAGCTGCGCTGCGGCAGCTTCTGCAGCATCGCCATGTCGAAGGCCGCGCCGTCGGGCGAATTGCGCTGCGCGATCTCGCCGCTCACGCTGAGCACCACCTTGCCCGATGGCGCGTCGAGCGCGAGGGCGGGCAGGCACCAGGCGGCCGCGGCCGCGAGCAGGGCGCGCCGGCGCGCGAAAGGCAGGGGCAGAAGGTCCATGGCCCGGGATTTTGTCACCGGCGCGTGTGCGGCGCCGCGTGCCGAACTGGGGATACCGCCCGCGCGGCCTCGCCACTACCGTACGCGGGCTGCGCAACCGCCGGGGGCGACACCATGCTGAATTCGGAAACGCTCGAAGTCGTGGTCGGCATGGCCTTCCTGTTCCTCTTCGTGAGCCTCATCTGCACGGCGGTCAAGGAATGGCTCGAGGGCATCTTCAAGTGGCGGGCGCTCGACCTGGAGCGGGCATTGCGCGCGCTGCTCGCCGACGCGGACGGCGCGCTCACCGGCCAGCTGCTCGCCCACCCGCTGCTCGCTTCGCTGTACCAGGGCAACTATGACCCCGCGCAACTGCGCCGCAGCTGGCTCACCCCGGGCAAGGACAGCATGCATGTGCGCTTGTCGCACCGGCGCGGCCTGCCGTCGTACATCCCCGCCGGTCAGTTCGCGGCCGCGCTGCTCGACTGCGTCGCGCGCGGCCCGATGCCCGAGGATGCCGAGCGGGCCGCCCTGCCCGAACTGCGCCCCGGCCCGCTCAGCGCCGAAGCCCTGCGCGAGGGCGCGCTCGCGCTCGCCTCGCCCGCGCTGCGGCGCGTCGTGCTCACGGCGCTCGACCATGCCGGCGGGGACCTCTCGCGGGTGCGCGGCCACATCGAGCAGTGGTTCAACGGCACCATGGACCGCGCCTCGGGCTGGTACAAGCGGCGCACGCAGGCGATCCTTTTCATGCTGGGGCTGGCGATCGCGGCGGTGCTCAACATCGACGCGATCCACATCATGCGGCGCCTGACGGTGGACAAGGCCTTCCGCGAAGTGGTGGTCAAGGAAGCCGCCGCGGCGATGCCGGCCGAGGCCGCGGCCTCGGCGGCGCAGAACGAGCACATCGCCAACGCGCGCCAGGCGCTGGAGCGGGTGGGCATGCCGGTCGGCTGGCGCGACTGGGCCGTGTCCGCGGGGCATGCACCGGCCGCCGAGTGGAGCCGCGCATTGCCCGTCCCGCGGCAGCTGTGCCAGTCGCTCGATGCCCCGCGCTGCGAGCGCGCGCAATGGTGGGACAGCGACTGGTGGCTGGTGCTGTGGGGCTGGCTGGCCACCGCCTTCGCGGTGATGCTGGGCGCGCCGTTCTGGTTCGACGTGCTCAACAAGTTCATGGTCATCCGCTCGACCGTGAAGCCGCACGAGAAGAGCCCGGAAGAAGGCTCCGAGGATCGCGCGCGGGTGGCGCGCCGAGCGTGATGTCCGGCCGGAGCAGCGGATTGCGTTCTTGCTGCTGTAACCCCTTACAGGGCCGTCCCCCTAGGCTGGTAGGTGGCCGAGCCGCCGTGCTCTGGCTAACCTGCGGGCCGACATCGACACCATACCGAGCGTGATGATGACGCCTGCAACCGACACCGGCACACGCGGCGAGATCGTCGGCGCCTCGCCCGTGTTCCTCGCGACGCTGGCGCAGATCCGCCGCGTCGCGGCCAGCGTCGCGCCGGTGCTGATCGAAGGCGAGACGGGCTCCGGCAAGGAGCTCGCCGCCCGGGCGGTGCACTACTGGGGCGAGCGCAACGCCGGCCCCTTCGTGCCGGTCAATTGCGGCGCGTTGCCCGACCACCTGCTCGAAGCCGAGCTTTTCGGCCACGAGCGCGGCGCCTTCACCGACGCCAAGCTGGCGCGCCGCGGCCTGGTGGCCGAGGCCAACGGCGGCACGCTGTTCCTCGACGAGGTCGACTCGCTCAGCGCCAAGGCACAGGTCGCGCTGCTGCGCTTCCTGCAGGACCAGCGCTACCGGCCGCTGGGCAGCGCGCGCGAGCTGAGCTCCGACGTGCGCGTGATCGCCGCCACCAACCAGCCGCTGGCCGAGGCGACGCAGCAGGGCCGCTTCCGCTCGGACCTGCTGTACCGGCTGAAGATCCTGCATCTCGTGCTGCCGCCGCTGCGCGAGCGCGCCGGCGACGCCGAGCGGCTCGCGCAGCACTTCGTGACCGAGCTGTGTGCCAAGTACCACTTGCCGCCCAAGCAGTTCGACGCCGCGACCTTGCACTGGATCGGCCGCCATCCGTGGCCGGGCAACGTGCGCGAGCTGGAGAACTGGGTGCACCGCGAGCTGCTGATGGCCGACGGCCTCACCATCCGCGTCACGCTGGACACCGCCGAGCGAGCCGACACCCTGCTGCCGGCGATCGGCACCGCGAGCTTCCAGCACGCCAAGGCCGAGGCGGTGCGCGCGTTCGAGCGCGACTATGTTCTCGCCGTGATGCGCCAGGCCGGCGGCAACGTGACCCGCGCCGCGCAGATCGCGGGGAAGGAGCGGCGGGCGTTCGGCAAGCTGATCAAGAGGCTGGGGATCGATCGTCAGGCCTTTGGCGCGTGAGGCGCTCGGTGTGGCGATGACCGGTCATGGCGACCCTCAGTCATTCCGACAAGCAGTCATCCTGCCAAGCCGTCATCCCGGCCAAAGCCGGGATCCACCAAGTCAGCCCACCGTCCAAGCGAGAGCTCCAAGAGGCGCTCAAGCCACGCGCCGACGGCGCCACGCGAGCAACACCCCCCCGGCGCCCAGCAACGCCCAGCTGCTCGGCTCCGGCACTGCTGCCACGACGGGCGGCCGCGGCATCGAGCTCACGACGAGCTCGACGCCCGCGCTGCCATAGCGCAAGGCGAGCTGCAGGTCGTCGCCGAGCGCGAGGCGGCCGCCGTGGCTCGTGAGCGCACCGTAGCGCAGCGTCGAGAAGCTGCCGCTGAGGGCGCCCCGGCTCAGGCTCAGGACCTGGAACGACTGCCCCGCGGCGAAAGAGAAATCGTCGGCGGTCTCGATCTCGAGCGTGCCTTGCAGATTGGCGTCGCCGCGCACCGCGAGGACGCTGAACTGGCCGGCTGCGCTGCCGTCGATCAGGGTCATGAGCGTCGCTGCCTCGCCCTGGCTGTAGCGGCCTTCGATGCTCAGCGTGCCCGCATCGACCTCGTCGCCGCCGGCGACCACGCCGCCGGCGTTGTCGAAGCTGTCGGTGGTGACGACCCCACCGCCGAAGAAGTCGCCGCCCTGGATGCTCAGGCTGTCCTGCGCAAAGCGGCCGTCGATGTGGCTCCAACCCGCGAGCTGCGTGAAGCTGCCCCGGCCTTGCACACTGCCGGCGCTGGTGAAGACGCCGTCGTTCAGCAGTCGCCCTTCGTTCACCAAGTGCGCGCCCGCCTCGTTGTCGAGCATGCCGTGGTTGTCGAGCTTGCCGAGCACCGACACCAGGCCGGCGGCCACGTTGACCAGCGTGCCCTGGTTGTCGATCGCGCCCGCCGACTTGACGTGCAGGCCGCCGGCGTTCTTCAGCGTGCGCCCGTCGCCGTTGGTCAGCACCACGTTGTCGACGAGCAGCGACGCGCTGCCCTGGCCCGGCGCGCCGATCTGGATGTTGCCGTTCACCGACAGCGCGCCGCCATCGAGCACGACACTGCCGCTGCCGCCGCCGGTGCCGGTGCCGATTTCCAGGTTGCCGCCGACCTTGCTGACGCCACCGTGCTGGGTGAACGTGCCGCTGCCTTGCTGTCCGACGACAAGCGCGCCTGCGTTGAGCGCGCCGTTGCCCGACAGCGTGACGCTGCCGTGGCTGCCCGCTTGCGCGCCGATGACGAGGTTGCCGCGCACCGTGTGGCTGCCGCCGCTTTGCACGAAGCTGCCGCGGCCGGCACTGCCCACCGTCTCGGTATCCGCCTCCAGGATGCCGCTGCCCGAGAGGGTGTAGCTGCCGTTGCCCGCCGCATGGTCGCCCAGCACCAGCTTGCCCGGCCCGTATTGCCAGAAACTGGTGCTGTACACGCGGTTGGCGCCGGCGCTCTGGGTGTAGGCGGCCGTGCCGTCCACACCGACGTACACCTGATGCGAATTGAGCACGCCGCCCGTCTGGTTCAGCGTGACGGTGCCGAACGGCGTGCCGTCGGCCAGCACCTCCCAAAGGTACGGCGGGTTGGCCAGGTCATAGCCGACGACGACATTGCCCGGGTGAAACAGGTTGGTCGTCAGCAAGGCGCGCGTGTTCGTCCAGGGCTTCTCGTGGACGTAGCCGCTGGCGGTGTACGGGGCCGGGCTGGACCAGCAGGCGCCCGTCGTCCATGCACCCGAACCGCAGATCCATGTGTCGATGGGCGGCGGCGCGCCCTTGGACCACGCCGGGGTGGCGGCCAGCGCCAGCAGTGCGGCGAGGGCGGCGGCGTGGGTCGGGCGCAGGCGCGCCGGGATGATGGTGTTCATGGTCACTCCTCGTTGTTTGACCACCCGACCGGGCGGCTTCTGGTGGGGCTGCAGTCTCGGTTCCGCACGCCGGCCGAACTGTCAAACTTCAACCCTTTTCCCCGAATCCGAGCGCTGAAGCCCGTGCCGCCGCAAACCACCGCCCGCCCTGCCGAATCGCCGGTGCCCTGGTTGCACGACCACCCGCGAGACTGGCGCCGCGGCACGCTCGACGCGGCCGCGCTGGCCGCAGCGGCGCAGGCGCTGTGCGGCCGAGCGGGCTTCGACCTCGAGGTGCGCCGCTTCGCGGCCTGCTGGCTGCAGGGCTACGGCTCCAGCCCGGTGCTGCGCACGGTGATGCGCAACAACGCGCGCTACGTGCTGCTGCTGGCCTGCCTGTGGCTGGACCACGCGCGCGACCCCGCCATGCCCGAAGTGAGCGTCACGCCGGGGCGCGTGCTCGGCTTCTACGAGCGCATCGACCACCAGTTGGTCGTCGGCGGCCGCTCGCGGATCAAGACCATCCTCGGCCACGTCTGCGCGGCCGGGCTGCTGCAGCCCAGCGAGGGCCGGGGCGACCGGCGCCGGCGCCCGCTGGAGCCGACGCCGGCACTGCGCGAGGCGATGGCCGGCTACGTCGCCGGCTTCCTGCGCGGCATCGAGCCGGCGCTGCCGCTGCCGGCGTCACCGCGCGCGATGGTGGCGGCGCCGGGCTTCATCGGCGAGCTTTTCACCTATCGCCTGGCCGCGCTGCTGCACGACCGCTACTCGATCAACCAGGGGCTGTCGCCGATGACCTGGGTGACGAACCGCGAGAAGGGCTACCCGCTGCTGCAGAGCCTGATGCGCACGCTCGCGCTGCAGCCCGACGGCTCGGCGCTCACCAGGGGCGTGCCCCAGCAGATGGCCGACCTGGCCGGCATCTCGCGCGGTACGGCGCGCAACTTCCTGCAGGCCTGCGTCGAACAGGGCTGGATGCAGCCGCACCCGCAGCACGTGTGGCAACTCCAGCCGGCGTTCATGGACGCGGTGATGCAGTGGATGGGGCGCGAGTTCGTCTGGATGCACGGGCTGGCGTGCGCGGCGTGGGATGCGGTGCGCACGCCATGACCGGCCGCTGTCCTGCCCGGCCGTCACGGGTTGCGATCACATGCCTCGTCCATTTCCTCTGGCGTCATCGGCCCGTCCAGCGGACCGGTCGGCTCCGCGAGCCAGGCGAAGAACGCCTCCACGGCGGATCGAAAGGCCTTGGACATGGGCCCCTCCTCCCGTGCCGGCGAAGGTAGGCCGGGAGCGGCCGGATGATCAATCGGCAAACCTTTATCGGCGGCAAGCAATGTCGTCTTCGCCTGCCCCCCTCTTCAGGACCTGCATCCTGATCAAGGTCTCTCAGCGGTCGCGTGGCGAATCCTGAGACCGATCGCGCAACTTCTCTCTTCTTTCGTGCGCCGCCACAACGCCTTCTTGAACCCTTCGTTCGCGAGTCTGCGGCTTGGCTGCGTCGTCGATTCTTCGAACAATGAAGTTCTGCCTGCCCGGCGGCAGTGACTTGAAGGCCTCCTCGACACCTTCGGCTCGAAGCGCACTCACCAGGTCATCGGGGAGGACGACATCTGCCGGATCGAGGACGGTGATTCGGATTCGTATGCGGTCGCCAGTCCTGGTGTTCGTCTCCCGACGAACCTTTGCCTTGATGCGGATGTAGTGCTGGCCGCCGCCCACCGGAAAGAGACTCACCTGGAAAGGCTCGGAGTCATTCACCCGGGCCAGGACCAGAACCGGGCCTTTGGTGCCCAGCGCTTCAGTGATCTCAGCCGGGACGCGAACGGCACAGTAGTCCATGCCCTCCGCCCAGTCCTCGAGGTCCGCGTGGAACGAGAGCTTCTGCCCAGCGGTCGGCGTGTTCTTCATGGCCACTGTTTGTTTCGGCGATGGTCGAATCGTAGATGGATGTCGATCTGGCGTCCTGTCGTTCGTCGATGAGGTACGGGGCGCCCTCAGGCGGGCGTGCCGGCGGTCGACCTTACAGGAGTGAAGACATGTCATACATCGATGGTTTCGTGATCGCAGTCCCCACCGTCAACAAGCAGAAGTTCATCGAGCACGCGCGCCAGCTCGACCCGATATTCATCGAACTGGGGGCAATCCGTGTGATCGAGGGTTGGGGCGACGACGTCCCCGACGGCAAGGTCACCGACTTCCGCCGCGCCGTCCAGGCCACGGCCGACGAGACGGTGGCCTTCTCCTGGATCGAATGGCCGGACAAGGCCACGCGCGACGCCGCCATGAAGAAGATCATGCAAGACCCGCGCATGGATCCGTCCACGCCCGGCAACCCGCCCATGCCCTTCGACGGCAAACGCATGATCTTCGGCGGTTTCGAGCCGGTGGTCGAAGTGAAGGCTTGAGCGGCGGGGAGACGCCCCTGGCTGTGCCACGCGTTACGGCGGGCGACGGGCGAGCCGTGTTCGCGATTGATCGCGGTCAGACCGCCATGCCGAGTCGCGACGTGTAATGACCAACTTGACCTCGACGCGGGAGAAGCCCATGAGAGCGAACAACTGGCTCGTCGGCGTTGTCGCATCCGTGCTTGTCGTGTTCACGGCGCAACAGTGTCTCGGTGCCGAGCAAGCTGCGTCGACGCCGCCGTCCGGCGCCGCCGCT
>DATFAY010000408.1:0-13837 GCA_035254085.1 Piscinibacter sp. | reverse complement strand
GATGGTGGCCACCTGCATGCCCAGGCAGATGCCGAGGTAGGGCACCTTGTGCTCGCGCGCGAACTGCGCGGTGAGGATCTTGCCTTCGACGCCGCGCTTGCCGAAGCCGCCGGGAACGAGGATGGCGTCGAAGCGTTCGAGCTGGCCGACGTTCTCAGGCGTGAGCGTTTCCGAATCGACGTACTCGATGTTGACGCGCGCATGGTTGTGGATGCCGGCGTGGCGCAGCGCTTCGTTGAGCGACTTGTAAGAGTCCGACAGATCGGTGTACTTGCCGCACATGCCGATGGTCACCTCGCGTTGCGGATGTTCCACCTCGTACACGAGCTCGTCCCAGCGCTTGAGGTTGGCCGGCGGCGTGTTGATGCGCAGCTTGTCGCAGATGAGGCCGTCCAGGCCCTGCTCGTGCAGCATGCGCGGCACCTTGTAGATCGTGTCGGCGTCCCACACCGAGATCACGCCCCACTCGGGCACGTTGGTGAACAGCGAGATCTTCTGGCGCTCCTCGTCGGGGATGGCGCGGTCGGCGCGGCACAGCAGCGCGTCCGGCTGGATGCCGATCTCGCGCATCTTCTGCACGGTGTGCTGCGTCGGCTTGGTCTTGAGCTCGCCGGCCGCGGCGATCCAGGGCACGTAGGTGAGGTGCACGAAGGCGCAGCTGTTGGGCCCCATGCGCAGGCTCATCTGGCGAACTGCTTCCAGGAAGGGCAGCGATTCGATGTCGCCCACGGTACCGCCAACCTCGACGATCGCCACGTCCACGGCCTTGTCGGTGCCGATGCCGGCGCCGCGCTTGATGAATTCCTGGATCTCGTTGGTGACGTGCGGAATCACCTGCACCGTCTTGCCGAGGTAGTCGCCGCGTCGCTCCTTCTCGAGCACGCTCTTGTAGATCTGCCCGGTGGTGAAGTTGTTGCTCTTCTTCATCCGGGTGGTGATGAAGCGCTCGTAGTGACCCAGGTCGAGGTCGGTCTCCGCGCCGTCGTCGGTGACGAAGACCTCGCCGTGCTGGAACGGCGACATCGTGCCGGGATCGACGTTGAGGTAGGGGTCGAGCTTGATGAGGGTGACTTTGAGGCCGCGCGATTCGAGGATCGCCGCGAGAGACGCAGCCGCGATGCCCTTGCCCAGCGAGGACACCACACCGCCGGTGACAAAGACGAACTTGGTCATTGCGAGCAGCACCGGGAAGTGCTGTGGTGGTAAAGGGAAATTATACGGGCCGCCCGAGGGAGGGCTCAGATGTTCTTTTCGCCGGGGTGGGTGATCTTCTTCATCGGCTCGAAGCGCGGCATGTCCACGCGCAGCGGATGGGCGCAGGCGCCGCCGCCCCATTGCGGGTCCTCGATCGACTCGAACACCTGGCGCAACCGCTCGCCCCAGCTGGTGCGGATCATCTGGAAGTAGGGGTTCTGCTCGTCGATGCAGACGATCCGGTCGCTGCGCAGCGCGCCGGCTTCATAGACCAGCAGGTCCAGCGGCAGGCCCACGGTGAGGTTGGACTTCAGGGTTGAGTCCATCGACACCAGCGCGCACTTGGCGGCCTCGTCCAGGGGCGTGGTCGGGTCGATCATGCGGTCGAGCACGGGCTTGCCGTACTTCGACTCGCCGATCTGGAAGTAGCAGGTCTCGCGGGTGGCCTCGATGAAGTTGCCGGCGGAATAAACGAGGAAGAGGCGCATCGCCTCGTGGCCGATCTGGCCGCCCAGGATGAAGGAGGCGTTGAACTCCACGCCGGCCTGCTTCAGCGAGGGGCCGTCCTGGTCGTAGACGCGGCGCACCGCGCTGCCCAGCACCCGCACCGCGTCGAACATGCTGGTGGCATTCCAGATGGTGGTGGGCACGCCGGTGCCGCTGTCGACCTTCTCGACCTGCAGGATCTCGCGAACCGACTGGCTGATCGACAGGTTGCCGGCCGACAGCAGCACCATGAAGCGGTCGCCCGGGCGCTCGTAGACCATCATCTTGCGGAAGGTGCTGATCTGGTCGAGCCCGGCGTTGGTGCGCGAATCGGACAGGAAGACCAGGCCGGCGTTGAGCTTGATGCCGATGCAATAGGTCATGGCTTGCTTTCGCTGACGGCCTTGAGGCGGTAGAGCGCGTCCAGCGCCTCCTTGGGGGACAGCATGTCGGGGTTGAGTGCCGCCAGCGCCCGCTCCACCGGCGAGGGCTCTCGCTCGGGCACCGGCGCCGGCGGGGCGAACAGGTCGATCTGCGCATCGCTCGCGCGCTGCTGCGTCTCCAGCGCCTCGAGCGTCGCGCGCGCCTGGCGGATCAGCGAGGCGGGCATGCCCGCGAGCCGGGCCACCTGCACGCCGTAGCTGCGGCTGGCCGGGCCGGGCTGGATGTCGTGCAGGAAGACGATGTCGTCGCCGCTCTCGGCCGCCGACACGTGCACGTTCAGCGCACGCTCGTGCTTCTTGGGGAACTCGGTGAGCTCGAAGTAGTGCGTGGCGAAGAGCGTGAACGAGCGGTTGCGCTCGTGCAGGTGGCTGGCGATGGCGCCGGCCAGGGCCAGGCCGTCGAAGGTCGAAGTGCCGCGGCCGATCTCGTCCATCAGCACCAGCGACTGGTCGGTCGCGCCGTGCAGGATCGCCGCTGCTTCCGTCATCTCGAGCATGAAGGTCGACTGCGCGTTGGCGAGGTCGTCGGCCGCGCCGATGCGGGTGTGGATGGCGTCGATCGGCCCGAGGCGGCAGCTCCTGGCCGGCACGAACGAGCCCATCGCGGCCAGCAGCGCGATCAGCGCCACCTGCCGCATGAAGGTGCTCTTGCCGCCCATGTTGGGGCCGGTGATGACCAGCATCTTGCGGGCCGCGTCGAGCCGGCAGTCGTTGGGCATGAAGTTGCCCGCGCCGGTCTCGGCCAGGCGCGCCTCGACCACCGGATGGCGGCCGGCCTCGATCGAGATGCTCGGCTCCTTGACGAACTGCGGACGGCTCCAGTTGAGCGTCATGGCCCGCTCGGCCAGCGCGGCCAGCGCGTCCAGGCTCGCCAGTGCGCGAGCCAGGCCCGACAACTCGTCGAGGTGGGCCTGCAACTGGTCGACCAGCTGCTCGTACAGCAGCTTCTCGCGCGCCAGCGCGCGCTCCTGCGCCGACAATGCCTTGTCCTCGAAGGCCTTGAGCTCGGGCGTGATGAAGCGCTCGGCGTTCTTGAGCGTCTGGCGGCGCTGGAAGTCCGCCGGCACCTTGTCGACCTGGCCCTGCGTGACCTCGATGTAGAAGCCGTGCACCTTGTTGAACTGCACGCGCAGGTTGGCGATCCCGGTGCGGGCACGCTCGCGCGACTCCAGGTCGAGCAGGAAGGCATCGCAGTTCTGGCTGATGGCGCGCAACTCGTCGAGCGAGGCGTCGAAGCCGGGCGCGATGACCCCGCCGTCGCGCAGCATCACCGCCGGCTCCTCGGCGATCGCGGCGGTGAGCAGCGCTTCGATGTCGGGCGACGGATTCATCGCCTCTGCAAGCATGTCCAGCAGCACCGCGCCGCGCGTGGGCACGAGCGCGCGAATGGCCGGCAAGCCGTGCAGCGTGGCGCGCAGGCCGGTGAGCTCGCGCGGACGCACCTGGCGCAGCGCGATGCGCGCCGTGATGCGCTCGACGTCGGCGACGCTGCGAAGCGCGTCGCGCAGCGGCCCGACGCCATGGTCGATCAGCATCTCGAGCGCGTCGTGGCGCTGGCTGGCGACCGTGCGTTCGCGCAGCGGGTGCGTCATCCACTGGCGCAGGGCGCGGCTGCCCATGCCGGTGCGACAGGTGTCGAGCAGCGACAGCAGCGTGGGCGAGTCTTCGCCGCGCAGCGTCTGCGTGAGCTCGAGGTTGCGGTGTGTGAGCGGGGGCAGGTCGAGCAGGGCGCTGGCGCGCTCCACCTGCAGCGTGCGCACGTGCGCCAGCGCCTGGCCCTGCGTGTGTTCCGCGTAGGCCAGCAGCGCCGCCGCCGCCGCGTGGGCGCAGGGCAGGTCCTGCGCATTGAAGCCGGCCAGGCTGGCCACGCGCAACTGCTCGCACAGCTTGCGCTGGCCGAGCGAGGCATCGAACTGCCAGGCCGGCCGCGGCGTGAGCGCGACGCGCGATTGGGCCAGCACTGCCGGAACCTGATCGCGGTCCACCAGCACCTCGGCCGGGTCGAGCCGCGCCAGCCAGCCGGCGAGCTGGCGCTCGTCGCATTCGGTGAGGCCGAGCTGGCCGTTGGTGAGGCCCAGCCATGCCAGTCCGTAGGTCGTGATGCCGCGCTGCGTGCTGCCGGCGAGCGCAAGCAGCAGCGCGTCGCTCTTGTCGGCCAGCAGTTCGGTGTCGGTCACCGTGCCGGGGGTGACGATGCGCACCACCTTGCGCTCGACCGGCCCCTTGGCGGTGGCGACGTCGCCCACCTGCTCGCAGATGGCCACCGCCTCGCCCAGCTTGATCAGCTTGGCGAGGTAGGCCTCGACCGCGTGCACCGGCACGCCGGCCATCACGACCGGTTCTCCGGCGCTCTGTCCCCGGGTGGTCAGCGTGATGTCGAGCAGCTTGTTGCCGCGCCGCGCGTCGTCGTAGAAGAGCTCGTAGAAGTCGCCCATCCGGTAGAAGACGAGCACGTCGGGGTGCTGCGCCTTGATGCGCAGGTACTGCTGCATCATCGGCGTGTGGGCGCCGAGATCGTCGACGGGCGTGGGCAGGCTGCTCACCGTGCGCGCCCGTCTCAGGCTTCCGACTTGCGGATGCGCACCGGCCCCTTCTTCTTCGCCGGCTCGCCCGGCTTGTCGGCGGTCGCGGCCAGGGCATCTTCCGGGGTCAGCGCCGGCGCCTCGGCGACGGACGCTTCATCGGCCTTGATCACGCGCGTGTAGGGCGAGAGCATCTGCACCAGCTGGCCGTAGATCTTCGGGTTGCCCGCCACGACCTCGCGCTGGTAAAGGTAATCGGCTTCGCCGGTGAAGTTGCCGATCAGCCCGCCGGCCTCGGTGATCATCAGCGAGCCGGCGGCGATGTCCCAGGGGTTGAGCCCGGTCTCGAAGAAGCCGTCGTAGTAGCCGGCGGCCACGTAGCACAGGTCGAGCGCGGCGGCGCCCGGGCGGCGCAGGCCCGCGCAAGCCTGCATCACCGTCTCGAACATCTGCACGTAGCGCTTGAAGTTGTCGCCCTTGCGGAACGGGAATCCGGTGCCGATCAGCGACTCCTGCATGCGGGTGCGCTTGGACACGCGCAGGCGCTTGTCGTTGAGGAAGGCGCCGCGCCCCTTGGACGCGTAGAAGAGATCGTTGCGCGACGGGTCGTAGACCACGCCCTGCTGCACCTGCCCCTTGAACGCGAGCGCGATGGACACGGCGTAGACCGGAAAGCCATGGATGAAGTTGGTGGTGCCGTCCAGCGGATCGATGATCCAGACGTAGTCGCTGTGCTGTGCGCCGTGCGTGCGCCCGGACTCCTCGGCCAGGATGCCGTGGCCGGGGTAGGCGTTGAGCAGCGTCTCGATGATGGCCTGCTCGGCCGCCTGGTCGACCTCGGTGACGAAGTCGTTGGGCGACTTGGTGTTGATCTTGAGCAGGTCGAGGTCCAGCGACGCCCGGTTGATGATGGCCCCTGCCGCACGTGCCGCCTTGATGGCGATGTTGAGCATGGGATGAAGCGCTTGCGACATGGGGCAACCTTGGGAGAACGTGGACTGGCGGAGGGAAAGAGCGGGCGCGGCCTGGGCCGCTGCGGATAATCGCGATTTTACCCGGCGCGCTCCATGGCGACCCCCGACCCAACCCGCTTCATCCTGCTCAACACCAGCCACCCCGGCAACGTCGGCGCGGCCGCGCGCGCGATGAAGGTGATGGGCTTCACCGACCTGGTGCTGGTCGCGCCGCGTTTTGGCGACGTGCTCTCGCAAACCGAGACGCTGGCGATGGCCAGTGGAGCCACCGACGTGCTGGAGCAGGCGCGCGTCGTCCCCACATTGGCCGATGCGCTCGAAGGCATCACCTTCGCCTGCGCCACCGCCATGACGCCGCGCGATTTCGGCCCGCCCACCCATGCGCCGCGCGAGTTGTTCGCGCGGCTGGCGGGGCAGGACGATCGCGTCGGCTTCGTCTTCGGCTCCGAGCGCTTCGGCATGAGCAACGACGATGTCTACCGTTGCCACGCCTGCCTGAGCATTCCCACGCATCCCGGCTACGGCTCGCTCAACCTCGCGCAGGCGGTGCAGCTCATCGCCTACGACTGGCGGCAGGCCTTGGGCGGGTTCGCCGTCGAGCCGCGCACGGCCGCGCCGGTGGCCGCCGACGCCGCCGCGGTGCAGGGGCTGCTCGCGCACTGGCAGCAGACGCTGGTGGAGATCGGCTTCCTCGATCCGGCGGCGCCCAAGAAGCTGATGCCGCGCCTGAACCAGTTGCTCAACCGGGCGCGGCCGACACCGGAAGAAGTCCACATCCTGCGCGGCATCGCGCGGGCAATCGGTCGCCGCACCCCTTGACCACGGCCGGGCAGGCCAATACACGCGCCGCTACACTGGCTCGCATCGGGTTCAAGCGCGCCAACATGTTCGACCGCCTACGAGAAGACATCGCCTGCATCATGGAGCGCGACCCCGCGGCGCGTTCCAGGTGGGAGGTGTTGACTTGTTATCCCGGCCTGCACGCGCTGGTGTTCCATCGCTGGGCCCATCACTGCTGGACGCACGGCTGGCATTGGCCGGCGCGCTTCATCTCCAACGTCGCGCGCTGGTGGACGGGCATCGAGATCCATCCGGGCGCGACGGTGGGACGGCGCGTGTTCATCGATCACGGCATGGGCATCGTGGTCGGCGAAACGGCGGAGATCGGCGACGACTGCACCATCTACCAGGGCGTCACGCTCGGCGGCACCTCGCTGTACAAGGGCACGAAGCGCCACCCGACGCTCGGGCGCGGGGTGGTGGTGAGCGCCGGCGCGAAGGTGCTGGGCGGCTTCACGGTCGGTGACGGCGCGCGCGTCGGCGCCAACGCCGTCCTGCTCAAGCCGGTTCCGCCCGGCGCGACGGCCGTGGGCATCCCGGCGCGCATCATCGAGGTCAAGGACACCGAGGCCGGCGAGGCGCCCAAGGGCTTCACCGCCTACGGAGTGACGCTGGGCGACGACCCGGTCGCCAAGGCCATGAAGGGCATCATCGACCACACGGCGGGGCATGAGCACCAGATCGCGCTGCTGTGGAAGGCGATCGAGAAGCTGTCGTCCGACATCAAGGACGAGAACTGCGTCCCCGGCGATGCGCAAAAGGGCGAGGACTTCGACGCGGACAAGCTCAAGCAGATGATGCGTTGAGGCCTGGGTGGATCCCGGCGTTCGCCGGGATGACCGGCGTGGGACTCGTCATCCCGGCGATGGCCGGGATCCACGAATGGCCGACTTGGGCCGAAACGCCTTGCACACCGACTCGTCGCACTCGATGTACGGGCCGCCGATGAGGTCGATGCAGTAGGGCACGGCCGCGAAGATGCCGTGTACCGGCGGCTGCATGCGCGGCAGGCCCTCGAGCGTCTCGGCGATCGACTTCGGCTGCCCCGGCAGATTGATGACCAGCGCCTTGCCGCGGATCACGGCCACCTGCCGCGAGAGGATCGCGGTCGGCACGAAATTCAGGCTGATCTGGCGCATTTGCTCGCCGAAGCCCGGCATCACCTTGTCGGCGACGGCCAGCGTCGCCTCGGGCGTCACGTCGCGCGGCGCGGGGCCGGTGCCGCCGGTGGTCAGTACGAGGTCGCAGCGTGCGTCGTCGACGAGTTCGCGCAAGGCCGCGCTGATGCCCTCCTGCTCGTCCGGGATGAGCCGCGTCTCCCAGCTGATCGGGTTGCGCACGGCGCGCCCCAGCCATTCCTTGAGCGCGGGGATGCCCTTGTCCTCGTAGACGCCGCTGGAAGCGCGGTCGCTCACCGAGACGACGCCGATGCGCAGCGGATCGAACGCAGTGTCAGCCATGGTGCTGCCGGATGAACTTGAAGAGGTCGCGGAAGGCCTTGCCGCTGCGCTGCTCGGGCGCGGCGGCGGCGTCCTTGCGGGCGGCGCGGATCAGGCTGCGCAGCTGCTGGAGGTCGGCCTCGGGGTGCTGGGCGGTCCAGCGGGTCAAGGCATCGTCGCTCGCGACGAGCTCGCTGCGCCAGCGCTCGGCCTCGTGCAGCGCCAGGGCATCCTTGGCGCGGCCGAGCTGCACGGCGGCCACCGCCTCGCGCAGCGGCTCGGGGTCGGCGCGGCGCATCAGCTTGCCGATGTACTGCATCTGGCGGCGCCGGCCCTCGTGCGAGCGGGTCCGCTTGTATTCGACGATCGCCTCGCGCAGCGACTCGTCCATGGACAGGTCCGCGAGGCGGTTGTCGGGCAGCGCGACGAGCGCCTCGCCCAGGTCCTGCAGGTCGTGCGAGGCCTTCTTCAGCTGGGTCTTGCTCGGACGCTCGTCGTGGGCGGCGTCGGTCGCGGGGTCGGGGAGAGGCTGGGTCGCTCGCACGGTTGCGTCGATGCAGGGGATGAAAGTCGGTGAGTATGATAGTCGCGAGCTCCCACCAGGCCGGCATTCGCTCGGCGACAAAAGCAATGGCACTCGACCAGAACACCCCCACCGCATCGAGCTCCGGCCGCGCCGGCTTCGCCTATTCGCGCGAGCAGTTCCAGCAACTGGTCGAGGACGCCCTGTCCTTCGCCAAGTCGCTGGGCGCGAGCGACGCCGGCGTGGAGGTGTCCGAAGGCGTGGGCCTGTCGGTGTCGGTGCGCAAGGGCGAGGTCGAGAACATCGAGCGCAACCGCGACAAGTCGATCGGCGTGTCGGTCTACCTCGGCCAGCGCCGCGGCAACGCCAGCACCTCCGACTTCTCGCGCAGCGCGCTGGAGCAGACCGTGCGCGCCGCCTACGACATCGCGCGCTTCACCGCCGAGGACCCGGCGGCCGGCCTGCCCGACGAGCGCGACCTGGCGATTGGCGCGGCGGCGACACGCGATCTCGATCTCTTCCACCCCTGGACCATCGACGCCGAGGGCGCGGTGGAGATCGCCAAGCGCTGCGAACGCGCCGCGCTGACCGTCGACCGCCGCATCACCAACTCCGAAGGCGCCGGCGTGTCCGCGCAGCAGTCGCATTTCTTCGCCGGCAACACCCGCGGCTTTCGCGGCGGGTACCCGAGTTCGCGCCATTCACTGTCGGTGGCGCCCATCGCCTCGCTGCCCGGCAAGGGCGGCGACGACATGCAGCGCGACGCCTGGTACAGCTCGATGCGCGCCCCGCAGGACCTGGCCGCGCCCGAGGCGGTCGGCCGCTACGCCGCCGAGCGGGCGCTCTCGCGCCTGAACTCGCGCAAGATCGCGACCTGCGAGGTGCCGGTGCTGTTCGAGTCCACCGTGGCGGCCGGCCTGCTCGGCGCCTACGTGCAGGCGACCAGCGGCGGGGCGCTCTATCGAAAATCCAGCTTCCTGGTCGACTCGCTGGGCAAGCAGGTGCTGGCCGAGCACGTCGACATCCACGAAGACCCGCACCAGCCGCGCGGCAAGGGCAGTGCTCCCTTCGACGACGAAGGCGTGACGACGCACGTGCGCGACGTGGTCAAGGGCGGCGTGGTGCAGGGCTACTTCCTGTCGAGCTATTCGGCGCGCAAGCTCGGCATGCGCACCACCGGCCACGCGGGGGGCTCGCAGAACCTCGTGCTGAAGAGCCGTCTCACCCAGCCCGGGGACGACCTCGAGGCCATGCTGCGCCGGCTCGGGCGCGGCCTGTTCGTGATCGAGCTCATGGGGCAAGGCGTGAACTACGTGACGGGCGACTACTCGCGCGGCGCCGCGGGGTTCTGGGTCGAGAACGGCCGCATCGCCTACCCGGTGCACGAGATCACGATCGCCGGCAACCTGCGCGACATGTTCAAGCGCATCGCGGCCGTCGGCGCCGACGCCTACACCCTGGGCGGCAAGACGATCGGCTCGGTGTTGATCGAGCGCATGAAGATCGCCGGCTCGTGACGCACGGCCGCGGCTCCTCGTTGACAGTGCAGACCCGCTCTTTCTCGCACGGGTAAATCCGGGTTGGGCGGGTCACACCCCACTCCTAGACTTTGCCGCGCACTGCTTTGTCTGCACACAAAAGGAGATCCCATATGCAGCGTCGTTCCTTTGTTCATGGTGCCGGTCTGGCCGGCGTGCTGGCGGCGGGGGTAGCGCCGGCCGTCGTGCACGCGCAAGCCAACATCCGCTGGCGTCTCGCGTCGAGCTTCCCTCGGTCCCTGGACACCATCTTCGGCGCGGCCGAAGTGTTCGCCAAGAAGATCAACGAGATGAGCGGCGGCAAGTTCCAGATCTCCACCCATGCCGGTGGCGAGCTGATGCCTCCCTTCGGCGTGGTCGACGGCGTGCAGAACGGCACCGTGGAAGTGGCGCACACCGCGCCGTACTACTTCTTCGGCAAGGACGAGACCTTCGCGCTGGGCTGCGCCATTCCGTTCGGCCTCAACTCGCGCCAGATGTCGGCGTGGATGATCGAAGGCAACGGCCTGAAGCTCATGCGCGAGTTCTATCGCGGCTACAACATCATCAATTTCCTCGGCGGCAACACCGGTGCCCAGATGGGCGGCTGGTTCCGCAAGGAAGTGAAGTCGCTGGCCGACGTGAAGGGCCTGAAGTTCCGCATCGGCGGCTTCGGCGGCAAGATCATCGAGCGCATCGGCGGCGTGCCGCAGAACATTCCGGGCGGCGAGATCTACCAGTCGCTCGAGAAGGGCACCATCGATGCGGCCGAATGGGTCGGCCCCTACGACGACCTGAAGCTCGGCTTCAACAAGGTCGCGCAGAACTACTACTACCCCGGCTGGTGGGAAGGCGGCCCGCAGCTGGACTTCTACATCAACACCAAGGCGTTCGACGGCCTCTCGGCCGAGTACAAGGCGATGGTCGAGGCCGCTGCGTCGCACGCGCACATCGACATGCAGGCCAAGTACGACGCGCGCAACCCGGGCGCGCTGCGCCAGCTGGTGGCCAGCGGCACCAAGCTGCACCGCTTCCCGAAGGACATGATGGACGCGTCCTTCAAGGAAGCCATGGCGCTGTACAGCGAGCTGTCGGGCAAGAACCCGCACTGGAAGAAGGTCTACGAAGACTTCTCCGCCTTCCGTCGCGACCAGAACCTGTGGTTCCGCTTCACCGAGGCGGGCTTCGACGACTTCATGCAGTCGCAGAAGCTGTAAAGCCGGCGCCGCTCCAAACAAAATCCCCGCCCGATGCGAATCGGGCGGGGATTTTTTCTTGTCCGGCCGGGCGAGGAGCCCGGCACGGTGGCCGGGATCGCGCTACTACTTCTTGGCCGGCGCGCTCGCGCCCCCCGAGGAGCCGCCGAACAGCTCGGTGGCGTCCAGGTCCTTGGTGTAGCCGCTGTCGGGCGCGGCTTCGATGTTGACCTTGTTGACGTCGATGTCGGCCTTCTTGCCCAGTCCGCCCGACACCAGGTTCGGGAAAGCGATGACCAGGCCGACCATGATCACCTGGATGATCACGAAAGGCACGGCGCCCCAGTAGATCTGGCCGGTGGTGACCTTGGCGATCGGCTTCTTGGTGACCTTGTCGGTGTGGTCGTCGTGCGGCGCGACGCTGCGCAGGTAGAACAGCGCGAAGCCGAACGGCGGGTGCATGAACGAGGTCTGCATGTTCACTGCCAGCAGCACGCCGAACCACACCAGGTCGACGCCCAGCTTGTCGGCCACCGGCCCGATCAGCGGCACCACGATGAACGACAGCTCGAAGAAGTCGAGGAAGAACGCGAGGAAGAAGACCAGGATGTTGACGACGATCAGGAAACCGATCTGGCCGCCGGGCAGGCTGGTCAGCAGGTGCTCCACCCACACCGGGCCGTCCACGCCCTGGAACGCGAGGCTGAACACCGTCGAGCCGAGCAGGATGAACACCACGAAGCACGACAGCTTCGCGGTGGTATCCATCGCCTGGCGCAGCAGGTGCATCGACAAGCGTCGGCGCGCGACGGCCATCACCAGCGCACCGGTCGCACCCATCGCGCCGCCTTCGGTCGGCGTGGCGATGCCCAGGAAGATGGTGCCCAGCACGAGGAAGATCAGCGCCAGCGGCGGAATGAGCACGAAGGTGACGCGCTCGGCCATGCGCGACAGCAGCCCGAGCTTGAGCACCTTGTTGATCACCGACAGGACGAAGGCCACGCCCACCCCGATCGACATCGAGGTGACGATGGTCTCGTCGGTGGGGGCGCTCGCCGGCCGGGTCTCGCCCCAGGCGATGGCGCAGCCCAGCGACACCAGGAACAGCAGGCCCAGCGAGCGCAGGCCCGGGCTGCCGTCGTCCTCGCGGATGGTGCGCGCCTCCAGCGGCAGCGCCGGCGCCCACGTCGGCTTGACGATGGTGGTGCCCAGCACGTACAGCGCGTACATGCCGGTCAGCACGAAGCCGGGGATGAACGCGCCCTTGTAGAGGTCGCCGACGCTGCGGCCCAACTGGTCGGCCAGCACGATCAGTACCAGCGAGGGCGGAATGATCTGCGCGAGCGTTCCCGAGGCGGCGATCACTCCGGTGGCCAGGCGGCGGTCGTAGCCGTAGCGCAGCATGATGGGCAGCGAGATCAGGCCCATGGAGATCACCGATGCGGCCACCACGCCGGTGGTGGCGGCCAGCATCGCGCCGACGAAGATCACCGCGTAGGCCAGCCCGCCGCGGATCGGGCCGAACAGCTGGCCGATCGTGTCGAGCAGGTCCTCGGCCATGCCCGAGCGCTCGAGGATCAGCCCCATGAAGGTGAAGAACGGGATCGCGAGCAGCGTCTCGTTCTGCATGATCCCGTAGGTCACTCGCAGCGGCAGCGCCTGCATCAGCTGCTCCATGCCCGGGACGCCGATCTTGATGCCGACGAAGGCGAAGAACAGGCCGCAGGCGGCGAGCGAGAACGCCACCGAGTAGCCCAGCAGCAGGAAGACGATCAGCCCCGCGAACATGATCGGGGCCAGGTTGGCCGTGAGGAACTCGATCATTGCTTGGCCCCTTCGGTGCGGGCCAGGATGGCTTCCGCGAGTTCTTCTTCGGCGGTCTTCTGCTGCTTCTTCTTGGTCGGGTCCTCGATCAGGCCCTTGAGGAAGGCGAAGCGTTTGATCAGCTCCGACAGCCCCTGCAGGCCGAGCAGCGCGAAGCCCGCGGGCACGAGCGCGAACACGGGCCAGCGGATCAGGCCGCCTGCGTTCTGCGACATCTCGCCGGTCACGTAGGCCTTCACCACGAGCGGCCAGACCAGCGTGATCATCGTGAAGACGAAGGGCATCAGAAAGCACACGATGCCGAAGATCTCGACCTTGATCTGCGTGCGCTTGCTGAAGTGGCCGAGGATCACGTCGATCTTCACGTGCTCCTGGCGCAGCAGGGTGTAGCCCGCAGCGAGCAGGAAGACCGCCGCGAACAGGTACCACTGGATTTCGAGGAAGGCGTTCGAGCTCGTGCCGAAGGCCTTGCGCACCGATGCGTTGACCGCACTGATGAGCACGGCCGCCAGCACCAGCCAGGCGACCCAGCGGCCGACAAACTCACTGAGCTTGTCGATCAGCCGCGACAGGGAGAGAAGGGACGACACGGGGAGTCTCCAGAGTGGAAGAATGCTTCGCGACGAACGAGCGCGCGCGGCCGTACTGCACCGGGACGGGCGCCCGATTTTAGATTTCGGGGTTGCCGCAAGGCCTGCGTGTTTGCGCTATGCGCGGCCCTCGGCAAGGGGGCGATAGGCGCAGCAGGCCCGGCATGCTCGCATCAGACCAAAAGCCGCGCGCCCGGACAACGGGTCTTTCGACTACGTGATCCTACGCAGCCGGCGGCGAGGCACCGAAGTCGCGGCAATGCTCCACGGCGTACTTGATGAGCTCGGC